>CBFGTB010000006.1:0-33891 GCA_965651715.1 uncultured Gemmatimonadales bacterium | reverse complement strand
CAGACCACACGCCACTGACCGCGAAATGAGCGGAACCATTCGCGGCCCTTCGCGGCCATTCGCGGATCCCCCCACAAAACGGAACGGAACCAGACCACACGCCACTGACCGCGAAGTGAGCGGAACCATTCGCGGCCCTTCGCGGCCATTCGCGGATCCCCCCACAAAACGGAACGGAACCAGACCACACGCCACTGACCGCGAAGTGAGCGGAACCATTCGCGGCCCTTCGCGGATCACTCCACAAATTTGCGGCCATTCGCGGATCGGCTACCCCGCCGCCGGGACCTCGCCTGTCGGTGGGCTGACCTCCTCGATCTTCACCAGAATCACAGTGATATTGTCGAGGCCGCCGCGTCGGTTGGCTTCGGCGATCAGGCGATCCACTGTCGCTTCGAGCGGCAGCTCCTCAAGCAGAATCGCCCGCATCTCATCATCCTCGATCATCCCGGTCAGGCCATCGGAGGCCAGCAGCAGCAGATCATCGGGATCCAGATTGCCGATATACAGGTCCGGCACCACATCGCCGTTGGATCCCACGCAGCGCGTGATCACGTTGGCGTAGGGGTGGACCCGCGCTTCCTCGGGGGTCAGCCGCCCGGCATCGACCTGTTCCTGGACATAGGAATGGTCCTTGGTGAGCTGAGTCAGCACCCCGCCCCGGAGGATGTAGGCCCGCGAGTCGCCGACATGACCGATCAGGTAGCGTTGGGGCAGCAGCGCCAGGGCGGTGGCGGTAGTGCCCATGCCGCGCTTATCGGGCTCCTGGAGGGTGCGCTCGTAAATGGCGGCGTTGGAGGCGCGGATCGCCCCCACCATCTGACCCATCAACTCGTCGTCCGACATACCCTTGACCGGTGCGAAGCGCTCGGCGATCAGCCGGGCTGCCATCTCGCTGGCGACTTCGCCTGCCGCGTGGCCACCCATGCCGTCAGCCACCACAAACAGGCCTCGGTCGGCGGCCATCAGATAGGTATCTTCGTTTCCCGACCGGATGACACCCACATCGGTTCGCGCTGCACAACTGAAACGCATCAGCCGCCCCGCAAGAAGAAGATGGCCAGCCCCGCCGCCACGATCACGGCCAAACCGGTCCAGAGAAGCCACGTCCACTCTCGGCCCGCCGTCGGCTCGTCTGCCAGCAGCATCGGGACCGCCTCCCGCGACCGGGACGGCGTCGCGGGAACCGGATCGACGGGCGCCGCCGCGCTGACCGGGCTGTGCTCGCGTCGGTCGTAGGGCACGAACACCAGTTCCACCTCACCGAAGCCGAGCAGCGATCCCGGCGCCACAGCGGCTGGCTCACTCACCGGCTCGCCATCGACAGTCGTCCCGGCGGTGGAGCCGTGATCGGCCAGCCACCAGACCCCGTCCTCAAGCCACAGCTCGGCGTGGTCATCGCTCACCGAGGCGACCCCCAGACGGAGTCCCCGATCAGCGGCCCGGCCAATCGACACCGGAATCTGCCGCACGCGAAACCGATCGGGCACCCCGGCAGTCGGCCGCCGCGCCACCAGCGCAGCCAGCAGCGGGCCGGCCGAGACCGACGATTCCAGCGCCGACAGATCAGCTTCCAGCGGGCCCTCCACAGGTCAGGAAATCGGAACGGTCGGAAACCTACCCGCCGCCCGCCCGTGGGGGCAAGCGAAATTGCAGGCCGCCTCTCCCCGCCCCGGCATCCCTCAGCCGCTCGCGCTCGCCGGATCGGAGTGGACTTCGATGCCTTTCAGGCCCTTGCGTACCCAGTAGGAGAAGACCACGAAGCCCGCCGCGATGGTGAACCAACTCAGAATCATCCGCCAGATGAGAGTGTACAACGGTACGATCCCGCGCGGGACGTACACGCTCATCACCGCCGCGCTGAGCACCTCAGCGATCCCCGAGGCTCCCGGGGTCGGCGCGAAGTACAGCAGGAAGGTGATCAGGGTCTGCAGCAGCAGCACATCGACGAAATTCGCCTCGATCCCCACCGCCCGGAGTGCCACGTAGCCGGCCAGCAGCTTGTTCGCATGACTCGGACCGCTGACGATGGTCGCCCAGAACAGCGACAGCCAGCCCCGCGGCGTGTTGAAGGCCCGCATGCTGTCGTGAGCCTGGTCGATCCCCTGCCGCAGGCCGTCCAGCCGCCGGGCGACGGCGGCATGGCGGCGCCCCAGGGCTCCGGTCAACCGATGGACCGCTCCCGACACCCAGCGCGGCGCGATCATCACCGCCAGCAGCGCCACGGCCAGCACTGCAAAGATGGTCATTGAGCCGCGGAACAGATCGAGCAGCGAGAGCCCCAGCACGTTGCCCCGGTCGCCCAGCGCCTGCCCGGCACCGAAGTACAAGGCCAACGGCCCGCTGAGCGCAAAGAAGATCACGGTGGCGATGAACGACATCAGCACGATGGTCATCGCTCGCGGCAGCGGTATCCCGGTCCGCTTCATCGCATACAGCGTCAGCGGCGAGGAGCCGGCCTGAAGCGGGGTGACATACGATCCCCAGGCGCCCATCCCGCCGGCGATCATCAGGCCGAGCAAATCGGGACGGGGATGAACCTGCCGCGCCAGGACCCAGAGCCGGATCCCACCGCCGATCCAGTCGAGCGAGGCCAGCGCCAGGCCGGCCAGCACCCACGGCCAATGAATGCCGGTCAGCGAGGCCAGAAAGGCGTCAGCGTCGTTGCCATAGAGCAGCACGCCGGCGTAGCCGACGAGCGAGATGACAACGAACAGTTCGAAACCACGCCGAAGGGTGGTGGGCGTCAGCAGGCGGGCCATTGGCACAGAAGCTAGCGCCCGAATCGACCGCGGAAAAGTGAGACCCCACCGATGTACGTTTCAGCCGTGCATCATCCCGTCATCCGCCTGATCGGCGCGCGCCAGCATAACCTCAAGGGAATCACTGTTGAGATCCCCCGCCGCCGCCTGGTGGTGGTCACCGGTCCCTCGGGCAGCGGCAAGAGTTCACTCGCCTTCGACACCCTCTACGCCGAGGGACAGCGGCGCTACATCGAGTCACTGTCGAGCTATGCCAAGCAGTTTCTTGAGCGGATGCCCAAGCCGGCGATCGACAGCCTCGACGGCGTGGCTCCGGCCGTCGCCATCGAACAGCGGGCGCCCACCATGTCGTCGCGGTCGACGGTGGGGACGGCCACCGAGATCTATGACTACCTCCGGCTGCTCTGGGCCCGGGTCGGAGAACCTCACTGCGTCAGGTGCGGAGCCGCGGTCATCCGGGACACCCCCCAGAGTGCGACAGATCATCTGCTGGCGCTCGGCGGTCGGGTCCAGATCGCCTTCCCGCTGCCGGCGTCGAGCCGGGCCTCGCGCGAGCTGGTGATCGACAACCTGCGGGCGCTGGGTTTTGTGCGCGTCATGGTGGGTGACACTGTCTATCGACTCGAGGAGCTGCCCACCACTCTCGATATCGGGCCGTCGATCGAACTGCTGGTGATCGTCGATCGGCTCGTGGCCGACCAGGCGGCACAAGGCCGGATGGCCGAGGCGCTCAGCGTCGCATTTCAGGAAGGCGAGGGCGTGGCCTTCGCGCTGAGTGAGACCGGCGCCCGCCACCGATTCACCAGCTTTCCCGCGTGCAGCAACTGTGACACCCTGGCCCCCGCGATCACCCCGGCACTTTTCTCGTTCAATAATCCGCGGGGCGCCTGCGAGGTCTGCAACGGGTTCGGCGCGGTGCTGAGCTACGACATGGATCTGATCGTGCCCGATCCCGGCCGATCGCTCCGCGAGGGCGCCATCGATCCGTGGACCAAGCCGCGCTACGGCAGCCAGCGCACCCTGTTGCTCGAGACAGCCCGCCAGCTCGGCGCCGACCCGGACGCTGCCTGGCAGCAGCTCGACCCGGCCACCCAGGAGCTGCTGCTGCGGGGGCGTCGCGGCAAGTTTCTCGGCATTTTTCCGTTTCTCGAGCGACTCGAAGCCAAGCGCTACAAGCAGTACATCAGGGTCTTTCTCCGTCAGTATCAAATGGCCCACACCTGCCCTCACTGTGGCGGCGCTCGACTGAAGCCTGAGGTGCTGGCCATCACCATCGCAGGCGATTCGATTGCGCAGGCTGCCGCCCGGTCGGTGCATCAACTGCTCGCCTGGCTCCAGGCCCTGCAGCTCGATCCCGGTCGCCACAGCATTGCCGCTCCGGTGGTTGAGCAGCTCAATGCCCGGCTCGACTATCTCAATCACGTCGGTCTGGGCTACCTCACGCTCGATCGTCAGTCGCGCACTCTCTCCGGTGGCGAAGCACAGCGTATCGCGCTCAGCACGGCACTCAGTGCCCAGCTTGTCGACGCGCTGTACGTGCTCGATGAGCCCTCGATCGGGCTGCATCCCCGGGACACCGATCGTCTGATCAGCCTGCTCCACCGACTGCGGGATATCGGCAACACCGTGGTGATGGTCGAACATGACCCGGCCGCCATCGCCGCCGCTGACTGGATGCTCGAACTCGGCCCCGGCGCCGGTGAGCGTGGCGGTGAGCTGGTCTATGCCGGCACCGTGCCGGAGGCCGGCGACAGCCTCACCGGCCAGTACCTTTCCGGCCGCAAACGCATCGGCGTGCCGAGCGCCCGGCGCGACGTCGCGGGACCGCGCCTCAGCGTGCGCGGAGCGCAGCTTCACAATCTGCGTGACGTCAACATCGACATCCCGCTCGCCGCACTGACGGCGGTGACCGGCGTCTCGGGGTCGGGCAAGAGCACTCTTGTGCATGACATCCTGCGCCACCAGCTCGAACGCCGCCTGGAGGGTGAGGATCACGCCAAGACCCATCTGGGCGAGCTGGTGGGCACGGTCCGCTCGCTCGAGGGATGGCAGTCGCTCTCCGCCGTGGTCGTGGTGGATCAGTCGCCGATTGGACGCACCCCCCGGAGCAATCCGATCACCTACATCAAGGCCTTCGATGAGATCCGGGAGCTGTTCGCCGCGCAGCCGCTGGCCCGGCGGCGGAAGTACACCCCGGGGACCTTCTCCTTCAACGTCGCCGGCGGGCGCTGCCCGGCCTGCGAAGGCGCCGGCCATGTTGCAGTGGAGATGGTCTTCCTCGCCGACGTGTACATCCCCTGCGAGGTCTGCGGCGGCAGTCGCTACGCCCGCGAAGTACTCGACGTCACCATCGATGGCGTCTCGATCGCCGATGTGCTGGAGTGGAGCGTCGACGAAGCGATCCGCCGCTTCCGGCATCAACCCAAACTCGGCGCCGCTCTCTGGCAGTTGCAACAGGTCGGGCTCGGCTACCTTCGCCTGGGCCAGCCCTCGACCGCCCTGTCCGGCGGTGAGGCCCAGCGGCTCAAGATTGCCCGCGAACTCCTCACCGCGTCACGACGGGGCGGCCGCAAGCTCTACCTGCTCGATGAGCCCACCACCGGACTGCATCTTGATGATGTCCGCACACTGATCGGCGTGCTGGACAAACTTGTCGATGCCGGACACACCGTCCTGGTGATCGAGCATCACATCGACGTCATCAAGCGCGCCGATTGGGTCATCGACCTCGGCCCCGAGGCCGGACCCGACGGCGGTCGCGTCGTGGCGATGGGCCGACCCGAAGAGATTGCGCGCGAACCCGAGAGCCACACCGGTCGGTATCTGGAGCTGGCGCTCGAGCGCCAGACGTAGCCGGGACGTTGATGGCGACAATGTCGCGTCGGAGCGACACCGAGTGAAGCGATGACAACACTTTTCGTGGGCCGAGCATGAACGTCGGGCCGAAAAGCTCACAGAATTGCGGGCTGGATCGCATTCGCGGCCGGGCACAAATCATGCTGCGCGGCCGCATATCACAACCCCTGTCCACCTCGTCACACCGGACCGGGCTGCCGCACACCTCGTCAAGGATGTCCATCAATGCGCCTCCGCAACTATTCCCTCATCGCAGCAGCGATGCTCGCGTTTGTCGCGCCGCGACTCGAAGCCCAGAGCGTCCTCTGGTACGTCGACCTCAGTATCGGCGGCTCGACTGCTGCGGGAATGGCGGCTCTCGGCACGGCACTGCCCAGCGCGACGATCACTGGGGCATCCAACCCGAGCGATTTCTTCACTCAGCTTACCGGCGGCTCCTGGGATCTGGTCGTGCTTGGCGAGCAAGGCAATTCCATTGTCGGCAGCGGTGACGCGACTGCCATTGCGAACTACCTCGCTGGCGGTGGTCGAGTGCTCGGCACGACCTGGACGATCAGCCCGTTCGCCGGAGTCATGGACGCGGTCGTCGTCGACACGAATGGGGACACCATCACCGACAATGACTCGCCCTACTACGCCTCCATCTGGGGCTCCTCGCCGATCACGCTCCATGTCGCCTCCGGTTGGGGCGTCTTCTCACAGAGTTATTCGGCCCTCAACGGCGCCGCCTGTGTCGGCAGGCTGGGCAGCGGTTGTGCCGCGATCCTCGGCAATGGCAACCGCAGCCTGCTCCTCGGGCCACTCGACGATATGTATGACGGTTCGTTCGGAGCCGACCTGGTGCTCAACTCGTCGCTCTTCCTGCTCAACCCGGAACAGCCGACCACGGTTCCGGAACCCGTGACGATGACGCTCCTCGCCACCGGGATGGCCGGAATCGCCGCCGCGAAGCGCCGCCGCCGGAGCTGATTCACCCAGTTCCACCACGTCACAACGCCGCGCGGACCAGTCGGTTTGCGCGGCGTTGCTGTGGGGTCACTTCCGATGTGGCCGATGGGACCTTCAGCCACTCCGGTCGGCCATCTCCTGCAGCAGGTCCCACGCGCGCGCCACATGATGCGGTGCGGTGCGGAAGGCGCCGATCGCCATCCGGATGGTGTAGCGGGACCCCAGCATGGTGTGAGTCAGGAACACCTCACCTCGGTCGTTGACCCGCGCCAGCAGTGCCGCATTGTGCTCGGCGAGCGCGGCCTCGTCGCCCGCCAGGTGCGGCGGCACATGCCTGAAGCACACCAGGCCAAAGGGGACCGGCGCGAGCCGTTCCCAATCGGGTGCGGCGTCGATCCATCCCGCCAGCTCACCAGCCCAGGCGATATGGGCGGCAATCATCTCCCGCAGCCGGGCCGCGCCGTGGGCGCGCAGCATGAACCAGAGCTTGAGGGCGCGGAACCGCCGCCCCAGCGGGATTCCCCAATCGCGGTAGTTGACCACCTCGGCGTCGTGGGCGGCCTTGAGGTACTCCGGATTGGCGCTGCATGTGGCCAGCAGATGATCCACGTCGCGGACGAAATAGGCGCTGCAGTCGCACGATGTCATCAACCACTTGTGGGGATTTGTGACGTAGGAGTCGGCCAGTTCGAGACCATCGAACAGATGGCGCAACTCGCTCAGGATGGCGGCGGATCCGCCGTACGCCCCATCGACGTGAAACCAGGCCCCCGCGGCCCGGGCCAGTTCGCCGACCGGCCGGAGCGGATCGCAGCCATTGGAGGACGTGGTCCCGACCGTCGCCACGACGATCCCCGGTTGCAGACCGGCCTGCTGATCTGCCGCCATCTGTTGTTGCAGGGCCAGCGGATCGATCTGGTAGTTGGCATCGGTCGGGATCACCCGGATCCGCTCGGGGGCCATCCCGGTCAACCGGGCCGCCTTGGCCACCGACGAATGGGCCTCGGTCGACCAGTAGCCGGTCATCAGTGACGCGTCGGCACCGCGCCGGGCCCGAGCCGAGAGAAAAGCCACCAGCGTCGCGGAGGACGCGGTATCCTGAATCACGCCGGTGAAGCCCTCCGGAATGGCCAGCAGCCGACGCAGCCACTCCATCGTCACCTGTTCCAGCTCGGTCGCGGCGGGTGATGTGATCCAGCTCATGCACTGCGCGCCGAGACCGGCGGCGAGGATCTCGCCCAGAACCGACGGCGGAGAACTGTTGGAGGGGAAGTAGGCGAACCAGCCGGGGTGGCCCCAGTGGGTCATGCCCGGCATGATCACCCGATTGAAGTCGGCGAAGATCTCCCCGAAGTCCTCGCCCTGCTCCGGGGCATGGGCCGGGAGCTGATTCCGGACCTCGCCCGGAGCCACCCGGGCCTGCACCGGGAGATCGCCGATCCGGTTCCAGTAGTCGGCGATCCAATCGATCAGGGTGTGGCCATGGCGGCGGAACTCCTCGGCCGACATGGTGAACGGCGGATGGGCGGGGGGCAATGACTCAGACACGACCGGCTCCTGAACGGGAGCCTCAAAGAAAACGGGTCGCCCGATTTCGGGCGACCCGTGCAACTGCACCGGCGGCGGCGCGGCCTACTTCTCTTCCTTGAAGTTGGTGTGCCGCTTGAGCATGGGATCGAACTTGCGCAGTTCCATCCGCTCGGGGTGCTTCTTGGGGTTCTTGGTCGTCACGTACATGTACGCACTCTCGGTGCTGCGGAGCTTGACCTGAACGCGTCCCTTCTTGGCCATGATCGTTTCTCCTCGGGCTTACCAGGAGGCCTTGCGCACGCCAGGGATCATCCCCTGGAGCGCCATATCGCGGAAAGCGATCCGCGACAGACCGAACCGACGCACATAGGCGCGCGAGCGACCGGTCAGGCTGCACCGGTTCACGATCCGGGTGGGCGACGCATTGCGGGGCATCTTCTGCAGCTTCCGCATCGCCTGCTCCTTATCGACCGGGCCGGCCTGAGTATCACGGATGATCGCCTTGAGGCGCTTCCGCTCATCGTTCCACTTGGCGGCCAGCGCGGTCCGCTTCTCGTTGCGCATCATCCAGCTTGTCTTCGCCATCGATTCGGTACTCCCGCGGCGGGGCCGCGTCCTGGTTGACCATCCCCGACCGGATCCGGGAACGGCAGTTAGCCGCGTAAGATGGGGCAGCGGCGCCTGAAAGGGAAGTGGGGCGGACGAAGCCGCCCCTGGCGCTCACCGCACCGCCTCGAGCCGTTCGGCTGGCCGCAGGCCGCCGTCGTCGAGGGCGTAGCGCGACAGGAAGATGTCCGACCCGCTCAACGCCACCAACTCGGTCGCCTCGGGGCCGGGGTCGAAATCGACCCGGCCGAAGAAGCGCCCGGTAGTCCACACCCGGCCCTGGGCATCGACGGCGAGATCATAGCCGATCGACAGGTTGTCGCCGCCGCCGACGCTGCCGCCGAGCGGGACGACCCAACCGAAATCGCCCTGCTGATCGAGCCGCAACAGGAAGGCATCACCGGCTCCGCCGCTGCCCCGCGCCACCACAACATGGGCGCCCGCCCCGGGATCGAAATCCACAGACTGCTGGAAGAATCCGCTGAGCAGCAGGCTGCCATCGTCGCTCATGACCATCCGGCTCACCGCCTCGGAGCCGCCACCGCCCAGGCTCCGCGCCAGCGCACCCCATGCTCCACTCGCGCCGTGATAGCGCGCCAGGAACAGGTCACTGGCGCCCTGCGAGATCACGATGGCGGTCCCGGGACCGGGATCCAGATCGGCGCTGGCCTCGAAGCTGCCCGCCACCAGCACATCGCCGGCCGGATCGCTCGCCACCGCGCTGACCCGGTCCTCGCCGGCGCCGCCGATGCGGATCGCCCAGCGCAGCCCCAGCGCCGCGGTGTAACGCGCCACCAGGCCATCGGTCCCGCCGGCGCTGATCAGGACCAGCGGCGAGTCGCTCTGCCCCAGGTTGGCGCTGCCGGCGAACTCGCCCGCGACGTTGAGTTCGCCATCGGGCGTGAGGGCCAGGGCAGTGAAGCGGTCGGTCGCGGTTCCGCCGCCCTGAGCCACAGCCAGCAGGCTGCCATCGGCGGCGAGGCGGATCACGAACCCGTCACTCGCCCCCTTGGCTACCACGAGGCGGGTTGCCACCGGATCGAGGTCGGCCTGACCACTGAACGATCCGGCCACATAGATGCTGCCGTCGTCAGCGACCACCACAGCCCGGGCCTCATCGCCACCCGTACCGCCCAGCAAGTAGCCCCACTCGCAGGTGCCGCTGGCCGAGATCCTGAGGATCAGCGCATCCCGATCGCCGGCGGTGGTCAGCACCCGACCGCCACAGTTGCCGCCGCCCGAGCCGTAGCCCACCACCACCGCACCGCCGTCGGCAGTGGCCGCCATCGCCAGCGGCACGTCGGCCCCGACGCCTCCGAAGTTGAAGACCCAGTCGAGCTCCCCGGCGTCGCTGTAGCGGGCGACAGCCACATCCTGGGCTCCGAATGATGTGCGATTTACGCCGCCCTCTCCCGGATCAAAATCGAGGGTGGCACTGAACCAACCGGTCAGGATCACACCGTCGCCACTTATCACAACACCCCGGCCCTCCTCGGCGGCGGTACTGCCCAGCCGGAACGGCAGTGTGACGAGCGAGCCGACGGGATCGGGCGGCGGATCGACTGAACCGGGGCCGGTGGGGTCGGGAACGAAAGGCCCGCATCCGGCGAGCAGCAGGGCGGCGGCGAGGAGTCGAGAAGTTGGCGGCATATCGGAGAGTATCGGGCCGACCCCCGACCGCCAAGATGGTGGCAGGGGGCCGGTCCCGATCCCGCTGACTCACTCGCTGATCACCACCGGGAAGTCGAGTGCCAGATCGGTCTCGTAGTTGCTGCCTCCGCCGTCGCCCTTATCGGTCTCGAAATGACGCAGCTCCACCGTCAGGGTGCAGTTGTCGGTGGTCGGCGCGTCGGCCGCCACCACGAGGCTGAACCGCGTGCCCAGCGGCTGCGGCGGCGACTGATGATCCCGATTGAGCGAACTGATCGGCACCGAGATGCCGGCACAACTGAGCTGGTAGAACAACCGATGGAAGTCGGCTTCGGCCTCGATCTCGGCGATCACGTCCACCACATTGGCCGGGTCGAGATCGTTGGCAATCTCGATCCGACCGTCGTAACTGGCACCGGCTGCCAGCCGCAGCGGGGCGCTGGCCGCTCCCGGCGGCGAGGGCAACTGCGTCCCGTCGGGATCGACCCGAGTGCTCTGCTGCGCGCTACCGCCGCCGACCGGCGTCAGCACCACGCTGACCCGCGAAATGTTCTCGGGATCGCCCCCGCCGGGAATCACCCCGGACGGGTCGTCACCGCAGCCGCTGAGCAGGGCGCCGCTCAGCAGAGCGACAGCGGACAATGACAACGGAATTGAACGAATCATGATCTGCTCCAGAAGGTTGGAATGACGCGGACCGGCCGCTCAGCGGGCCGCCCCGAATCGGGTCCGCAGCCGGAACACCAGGTCCCGGCCCTGATCGTCGACATAGAGCCGATAGCGGCTCAGATAGTCGCGGTGAGTGGTATTGAAGACATTGCGCAGCGTCAGACCCAGCTCGACATCGCGCCCCGCCAGGTGCAGCGCGGCCACACCCACTTCGGCGTCGAACAACGCATAGCCGTCGGCCGGAAGCGGATACACCGTCGCCGCGGGAATCCGATCCTGACGACGGACCAGTGTGGTACCCAGCTCGATGTAGGGCCCCAGCACCCGCCCGGCGCCATCACCGTGGAGGCGGACGCTGGCGACAAGGCGATCGGCGGGCATATCGAACAGCGGCTGATCGATCAGACGATCGGTGCCCCGCACCAGCGTCCCGCTGGCGTAGAGCATCAGATGGGTCGTCGGCTCGTACTGCAGCGACGCCTCGCCGCCGGTCATCAGCGCATCGGTGCCGGTGTACTGATACGCCGGATACGCGCCGCGCACAGTTTGGATCGGCGCTCGCGGGCGCAGATAGATGAAACCATCGATCTGATTGCGGTACGCCGTCAGTTCCAGACGCAGCCGTTCGCTCTGATGACGCAGAGTCACATCCATCGCCAGGCTGCGTTCGCGGTCCAGCGTCGGATCGCCGATCTCGTACTGCGCGGTGCCGTGATGCACGCCCTGGGAAAAGCGCTCATTCACATTGGCGGGCCGCCACATCCGTCCCAGCGAGGTCGCCAGCGTCCACTCCGGTCGCGGCGACCAGGCCGCGCCGAAGGAGGCCGACACGCCGTTCCAGCGGTGCACCTCGTCGGGACTGATCACGATCGGTGCACCGTACTGATACACGTGCTGGTAGCGGGTGTCGAACCGCACACCGGCCGTCAGCGACAGCGGACCGCGCTGATACTGCTCCAGGGCGTAGATCCCGCCGCTGTAGAGTCGATACTGCGGAATCAGAAACGAACGCCCGCGCGACAAATTGCCCTGACGGATGCCGACCATGCCCACAGTTCCATGCACCGAGGGCGTCAGCGCATGCTGCAATCGAGCCTCGACGGAATGGGTGATCAGTCGGAGCCCGAAGGCCGGGCGCGGGCTGCTGGCCCCGAATCCCTTGCTGTCGAACTCATTGCGGTTGTTGTACTGGTAGCCGTAGGTCAGCTCCAGCGCCGTCGCCTCGCCCAGCAGCAGCCGGGAATCCCAGGTCACCAGATCGTGGGTCACCCGCTGATCGGGGCGCCCGATCTCGCGCGAAAAGGCATCAGCAGTCAGCGGGTCGGCCATCGCCCGCTCCAGGTCTTCGACAGTACCCACGTGAGCGCCCCGATACATCCCCAGGTGGGTTCCGAAGTGAGAAAAGCTGACCCGACTGCTGCCCCATGACCGGGACATGCCGGCGTCGGCAGTCCAGTTCGCCTCGGTGAAACCGGTGTTGGGGAGGTAGTAGTGCGGCGTGCTGGCATCGCCGGCACCGCGCAGCGTGCCCTGCAGCCGCCAGGAGACATTCCCCAGCAACGGCAGATCGAGCCCGGCATTCTCCAGTTCGAGCGAGACCGCGCCCTGGCGATTGTTGCTGAAGCCGTTCACCTGAAGCTCGCCGGCCAGACCCGGCTCAGTCGGCAGCGGCGGCGGCAGCACCCGCACCACGCCCCCGATCGCATTCGACCCGTACAGGATACCGGCCGCCCCGCGGATCACTTCGACTTCATGCGCCTGAAAGCCATCGATTTCCGGGGCGTGCTCGGTGCCCCACTGCTGACCTTCCTGGGGCACATCGCCGTTCATCACCTGCACCCGGGCCGAGTGCAGTCCGCGCACCACCGGCTTGGCGATCGACGGTCCGTATTGGATCACCGTCACGCCGGGCGCGTCCTGCAGCGATTCCCCCAGCGTCTGCCCACGATGCTGCGCCAACCGATCGGCATCGAGGTGAGTCACGGCCTGGGTGGTGGGCGACTGGTTGACATCGGCAGTTGCCTCGAGCGCGGCCAGCTCCACCGTGGTCGGGCGGAGCCGGATCCTGACGGTCCGATCGCCGGCGCGCAAATCGATGGTGTCCACCACCGGTTGATACCCGATGGCACTCACCCGGACCACGTGGGCGGCCGCGGTCAGGTCACTGACGGCGAACTGCCCGTGCACATCGGTGAGGAGCTGTCGGCGGTCGTCGATCTCGATCCGCGCCTTGAAAATCTCAGCGCCGGTGGAGAGATCGACCACGACACCACGAAGCGTGCGCGCCACGGGGCGCTGGGTCGCCTGGAGCGATGCGCCGGGGACTGCCGCAAGCAGCAGCGCCCCGACCATCGGCCAGGTCAGTCGATGGAACATCCCGGTCTCCAACCGACGCGCGTCCCGCAGGACGCCCGTCGGCGATCAGGTGATGATGATGATGTGAGTGGGCACCGGTGCGATCACCGGACAGCGACGCGCCGTCGGGCGCATCACGCGATCCGGGATCAGAGCGCCTGCGGTGGGCCGCGCGAGGGCGGCAGGCGAGTATCGAAGCGGGCGTCGTGCACCGCTGTCGCCGCCAGCGGCAGCGACGTCATCATCGGCGCGAACCAGACCGCCGACACCGGAGCCGGTGACGGTCCACTCACCAGATGAGCGGCGATCTGAATCAGGCAGCCCTGAACGCCATGCACATCGGGTGAGGCCTCGACATGCGCCTGCTCGGGGCATCCGGCGCGGAGAATCGGATCGTGATCGATCGCCGCGTCGGCCATCGGCGCCCACACCCACGCCTGCAGCACGCACCAGATGGCGAGCACAGCGGTGAGTCGGGTACGCAGAGCTGGGGCGCGACGGGACATGGCAACCAATCGGAAGGCGGCAGGAACTGACGAGGCGGTAATCGCCCTCGGCACGGCGTTGGCCGGGAACCATCAGCCAACGCGTTCCCCTACGCGCCACGGAGGCGCGGGGTTGGTAAACTCCCGAGGAGGGACTCGAACCCCCGACCCGCTGATTAACAGTCAGCTGCTCTACCGACTGAGCTACTCGGGATCAGAACGCGCTCGACGCGTCCATCGCGCGGCAATTTAGTCCGACTCGGTCCCGGGACAAGAGCCCGGCGGTTCTTTCGACGCAACCCGGTCCCGAACCACCCGACACCGCGGCCACCCGCCGGTTCGCCAGCCCCACCCGTGTCCCGCCGTCGGCCACAGCGGCGGGACAGCACTCAGCCGCTCGACCCGCACCCCGCTCAACTCACCCCGCCGCCATCCCTCCGCCCCACAACAACTTCGACCACCTCGGCGAGCAGGCGCTCACATTCCGCCCCGAGTGAGCGCGCGCTCACTCGGATTCCGCCGGCCGGGGGCATGCCATTCCGGCGCAAATTTCTGCGGTAAAATGTACCCTAAACTATTGGCCCTCCACCAGTTAGGGCTTCCCTTCCCGGTCGCGGGCATTATCTTTTTCGCCATGTCACTGGCGCCGCTTGAAGGCCACTCGGCCATTCGTGCTCGACTCGCGCAGGCGATTCGAACCGGGCGTCTCCCCCAGGTTCTCCTGCTGAGCGGTGCCGCCGCTGTCGGTAAGCAGCGCCTCGGTCTCTGGTTGGCGCAGCGGCTGTTGTGCGAGCACAGTGCCGCCGAATCGATCGAGCCCTGCGGTGTCTGCGCCGCCTGTCACCAGGTGCTGCATCTCTCGCATCCCGATCTGCACTGGTTCGTCCCGATCCCGCGGCCCAAGTCGGATGGCGAGCGCCAGCTCGACGAAGTGGCGGAATCGCTCGAACTCATCATGGCCGAACGCCGCACCAGCGGATGCTGGAGCGCGCCGTCGGGCATGGCCGGACACGGGATCGGCTCCTCGCGCCTGCTGCTCCGCCGAGCCACCATGGCGGCGGCTCAGGGCGGCTGGCGCGTCTTTCTGATCGGCCACGCCGAGCGACTCGTCGCTCAGGAATCGAGCCCCGAGGCGGCGAACGCGCTGCTCAAGCTGCTGGAGGAACCGCCGCGGCAGGCGCTGTTCATCATGACCACCACCGAGCCGGGTGCCCTGCTGACCACCATCCGCTCGCGGGCGGTGCCGATCCGGCTCGGGCAGCTCAGCCCCGCCGAGCGCGCCGCTGTCGGACAGCAGGCCGACTCAGGGCTCGATGCAACCGTTCGGGCCCATGCCGAATCTCTGCTTGAGACTGTGCCCCACGGCGCCGAAGCGCGTGCGGCTGCCGCATTGCGGCAAGGTGTCTCCCAGGGCCGCGGCGACTTCACCGGCACGCTCGACGGCATGGCCAGCCTGCTGTCGGAGCGGGCCCGGGAGGCGGCGACCAGGGCGCGATGGCCCGAGGCCTCGGCCGCCGCAGCCGCGATTCATCTGGTGCTCGAGGCGCGGGAGCGCGCCCAGGGCAACGTGAATCCGCAACTGCTGTTGGCCGGCCTGCTCAACGATCTGGCCGCACTGGAGCTGCCATGACGCTGACTCACCTCGACGCGAACGGTCGGGCCGTGATGGTGGACGTCGGCTCCAAGCCGGTCAGCCAGCGTCGGGCGGTGGCCGCCGGGCGGGTGATCATGTCGACCGCCGCCCTGGCCGAAGTCCTGAGTGCCACCGCCCGGAAGGGTGACGTCCTCACTGTGGCCGAAGTCGCCGGCGTGATGGCGGCCAAGCGGACCGGCGACCTGATCCCGCTCTGCCATCCGGTGGCGCTGGATCGGGTCGAGGTCCGACTTGAGCCGGTGACCGACTGGCCCGGAGTGCGGGTCACAGCCACGGCGCGGGCCACCGCCCGGACCGGGGTGGAGATGGAGGCGCTGGTCGCCGTCAGCGTGGCCTGCCTGACGGTGTATGACATGGTGAAGGCTGTCGATCGCAGTGCGCGCATCGAGGGGATTCGCGTCCTGGAAAAGGCGGGAGGAGCGCGGGGAGATTGGCGCGCCGCCGATGACGATGACTCGTTAGACGGAGTGTAGATGATACAGCGTGTTCTGGTCCGCGGTGCCACACTGGGAGTGGCAGCTCTCGCCCTCACCGGGTTGGGAGCAATCGCCACGATGCTGTCCGACGCGCCCGCCGCGCCGGCGCCTGCCGCCCTGACGTCCACCGACTCGGCCTCGGCCCTGGCGGTGATGCAGAGCGAACTGACCAGCACCCAGGACCAGCTCGACCGGGCCCACCGCATCCTGGAGTTTTCGGGACGCTACCGGATTCCGGCCGACCTCGCCGCACGAATCTATGACCACGCGGTCAATGCCGGGATTCCTCCGGCCCTCGGATTCCAACTGGTCAAGATCGAGAGCGACTTCGAGAACTCGGCAGCCAGCTATGCCTCGGCCATCGGCCTGACCCAGCTCCGCCTGCCGACCGCCCGCAGCTATGAGCCGACCCTGGCTCCGTCCGATCTGATGAACCCCGACGTCAATCTCCGGATCGGCTTCAGCTATCTCAAGGATCTGCTCAAGCAGTTCGACAACGACCTCTCGCTGGCGCTCGAAGCCTACAACAAGGGCCCCACGCTGGTGGCCTCACAGATGGAAGAAGGCATTGAGGTGCGCGGCAAGTATTCCCACGCGGTGATGGCCGGTATTCGCCAGGGAACGTGACGCCGGCTCTGACTGTCGCTGCTCAGTTGCCACCGGGGCCCTGCGGGGCCCCGGCGTGTCTATGCGAGCGCCGCTACTTGCCGGGAATCCGCAGCGACTGACCGACCCGAATCAGCGCGCGCTTTCCCAGGCCATTGGCCCGGATCAGGGCACTCTGCCCCACACCATACCGCTCGGCAATCGCCCCCACCGTCTCACCCGCACGCACCGTGTGACGCCGGGTTGTCTTCGCCGGGGCGGCACTGCCGCCGCGGATGATCAGCTTCTGACCCGCCCGAATCACATTGTTGCGGCCGATGCCATTGTTGGCGCGGAGCGTGGCCAGCGACACCCCGTACTGGCGCGCCAGCTTGCCCAGCGTCTCGCCCCGCCGCACCACGTGGCTCACCGGCGCCCGGTTCTCCGGCTCCGCCTCGTAGAACGCCGTGGCCGGCAGACCGCTCCCCGACACCGGGATGTACAGCGTGGTGCCCACCTGCAGTGAGCGGGCCCGGGCCACCCGGTTCGATGACATCAGCAGATCGGTGCTCACACCGTAGCGCGCCGCGATCCCCGACACCGTCTCACCGCGCTTGACCACGTGAGTCAACACTGCCGGACGCTCCTCGGGCGGCGTCGCAGCGTAGGCCACCGTCACCGCCGACATCGTGCCACTCGGCAGGTGCACCGTGGTCCGCTGGCCCGGCGGAGTGATGCCGCGCAGCAGTTGCGGATTCAGGTCACGAATGGCCTCGAGTGAGGTGTCGGCCAGGGTCGCGATCAGGTCCAGACCGGTACCACCTTCCACCACCACACTGTCGCGCGGGAAGGGCTCGACATCGTCGGGCACGGTAAAGCCGTAGGCGGTAGGGTTCTTGGCGATCAGCGCCGCTGCAATCAGCTTGGGGACGTAGTCCTTGGTCTCCTGATGGATCGACGATGTCTCCGCCAACTCGAAGAACATATCGTCGCTGGTCGGATCGACAGCGGCATCCCCCGCGCCCTGCTGCAAGGCGCTGATCCGCAGCAGCCCGCGTCCCACCCGACCGGGGCCGCCGTTGTAGGCCGCTGCTGCGAGATAGTGTGATCCGAACTGGCGGGTGAGATCGCTGAGATACTGGGCCGCCGCGGCGGTGGCCTTGACCGGATCGCGACGTTCGTCGATCCAGGCGTTGACCTTGAGACCATAGCCCCGACCGGTGGCCGACATGAACTGCCACATCCCCACGGCCCGGGAGCGACTCACCGCCACCGGCGAGAAGCCCGACTCGATCAACGCCAGGTACACCAGATCACCCGGCAGGCCGTGCGAGGTCATCTCCTCGCGGGCCATGTCCTCGAAGCGCGGCATGCGCTCCAGCCAGATCTGGAATCGATCACGGGCGGTGCCGGTGAAATAATCGACGTAATAGGCCACCCGCGGATGGTCGGCGTAGGCCTGCACGTTCAGATCCCAGGTGGGCGTGGCCAGCTCGGCCACATCGAGATCCGGCAGCGCACTGTCCGGCTCAATCGCCTGGAGCGAGTCGAGGGCCGACGCGTCGGCCGCCGAATCAGCAAACGACACCGGCGAGGCCGGTCGGGGCGCGCGGGCTCGCTGCGGCGGCGGCGCGGCCACGGTCGGCGCCGCGGCATCGGCCACCGGTTCCGCCGTCGGGGTTGTCTCGACCGCGAGTCGGCCGCAGCCGGCCAGACACAACACGACGGCCAGCACCGCCGAACGAGGAGGCGTCATCGACACCGCTCCAGAAAGAGAAAGGCCAACGCGTTGCAGTATCGACCAGAGGGGATGCCGGACCCGAGCCCCGGGTCGCATCAGCCGGTCAGCCCCTGACGGAGCGCGCTGGCCAGATCGTCCTGGCTGAGCGCCTCGGCCCGGGCGTAGACTGCCGCCTTGGACGGTGAGGTAAAGGGCAGCGGCACCCAGACCCGACGGCAGTCGGGTCGGGGTGCCCTGAAGGCCGCGACCAGCCGCCAGTCGCTACTGCCGGGACGCATCTCGGCTGCGACCGAGACCGCCCATTCACGATTGTCGAGAGCCAGTGTGCGCCAGGCCATGGACACCGGAACCGCTGGAGGATGATCAGCCAACCACGCCCGCCGGGCGCGGGACCCGCAACCGGGCCAACCCCAGATAGTTAGGCAATGTCACCTGATACGGCAAGTCAGGGGCCGAACGGCCCCGCTGACGCTGCGAAAATAGGGGCGGTGGGGCTCGAACCCACGACCTGCCGGTTAAAAGCCGGTTGCTCTACCAACTGAGCTACACCCCCGAAACCGGAGAATTATAGGCGGAAGCGGAGTGGAGGCCGGAAAATCGCGTCGGCGGAGCCCGGAGCGGACACGAACTCCTCCCCAGGACTGCCCGTTATTGGCTTCCACGACCTCGGGCGATGGCAATGAGTGAGTCGAGCTGTGCTCCGTCGAGGGCACCTTCAAACCGAATCGCCCCGACAAAGCCGGAGGGTGTGACCGAAAAATTGTAGTCCCGCGCAAGCTTCGCTTCTTCCAACACCGCCCATCGAACGGCCACCTCGTTCATGCATTGGTCGAATTGCGATACGTTCGTCAGTTGAGCGCGGCGCGCCGCAAACTGATACCATTCCGGAAGCTCGGCGACACGGAAGGTTTCAAAGGCTGCGCGCCGGTACTCCTGAAAGCGTCCCTGCAACGCCGCACACCGAGCTGCAACATGCGTGCGGACTGCCGGCCCTGTGCTGTCGAGGACAAAGTCGCGATACACAATAAGGACATCACCGTCCCGATCCACGAGCGAATCCAGCGTTGCCGCGAACGTCAAACACCAACCACAACTGTAATCGCTAAACACAGTGATTGTGATGTGGGCGTTCCGGGTGCCAAGCAGTCGGTTTTCAGTCGGCGACACGACAGGCACACCGGAGCGGGGCATCGATGCCTCCGGTGCACGTCGGTCGAGTCGGCGCACTCCGAGCATCGCCCCAAATCCGAGCAAGACGACTGTTCCCACGTTGATGAGACGACGGGCGACGTCGGATCCCGTCATCAATCAATGCAGCGATACGCCGTAGAGTCGCGCCCCACCGCGATCCACGACTGCGAGGTAACGGCCGTCAGGGTCGATGGCCAACCCCGTCCCCTGTTCAGACATCAGCAATATCGATTGCAGGCGACCCGCCCAGTCGAAGACATGGATGGCATGAGCCGCCTCTGGTGCGCCAGCCTTGTCGGGGGGAGGTGGAATCGGCATTACCTGCCCCGAGTAGAGAGCGTAAAGGGCGTCGTTGGTTGCCGCACAGGCGACGTAATGGAGCATCGGGCGCCGCCAGTGGTAGTCGCCGCGGCTGTCCCGTTCAAACAACGCGTCACTGGGAAAGGGAACCCTGGCTTGATGGCTGGTCCGCTGTGGCACATCAACGAGTGTGACCCGTCCCGCGCTCAGATACGCAATCGCCATATGCATCCCGTCCGGGCTGGCGCACAGCGCATTGCTGGTCGAAAGAATCTCACGCTGCCGATAGGGTATTTCGTCGGTGCCGAGCAGCAACCCATTCAGCGTCCCCTCGGCGCGCCCATTCCCGTTGAAAAACACCAGTTGTTCCTTTGGTGTTGTGATCCACGCGACGAATCCTTGACCGACTCGAATCGCTCGCCGCGGCGTAGCGGGAAAATCGAGGCGGATGGGGCCTACGAGAGACAGATGGGTTGAATCGTCGAGACGCAACCCCGTCATCCGTTGCTGACCTCCATCGAAAACCCAGACCGTATCCTGATCGGCTGGGGCACTGATTTCCGTCGCATTGATGAACTCGCCCGGCCCTTCGCCGCGTCGCCCCGTCGCCGCGCGTACCGCACCGTCCGATCGATCAAGTACGTGGATTGCCGGGGCCCCCGCCAGGTCCAACACCCACACCACCTCGCGTCCGGCGACCACATCGTTCACCTGTCCGAAAGTCGTGTCCGCCGACACCAACGTCGGGGAAATGGAATCGGTCGTCCACGCCTGGTAGGACACCGCCTGCCGCACGGTGTCCGGGCGGAGTGAATCCGGCGCCGCCGCGCGACTGCTCATGGGTTCGGCGCGGCCACATCCCACGGCGCCTAGACCCACTACCAGTACCGCGAACGCGTGCAGCGCCGAGATCCAGCTCACACCGCCGACGGGGCGACCGTTGGCGGTCACCACTACTCCGGCAAATAGTGGGTGATGTGGGTCGTCCCGGATCCGCTGTAGAAGCATTCATCAGACGCCACACCGGTATAGCGGCAAGTGGCGCACCCGGTTTGGCTGACGCAGCGCTTCCCAGTGGTCACGCCAGGGTCCCACGCGCAAGCCGAGCGCTCAGCAGACGTACATCCGGCCGCGCCCTCACCCGCGGCCGACACGGCGGCCGGTGCGCCAAGCACGAGGCCCAAGAGGAGAGCGGCCAGTCCAAACCGAAACAGCGCAACGTGCAACCGACTCATGTTACACCTCCAACGTTTGGGACTTCGTCTGTAATACGGATTGAGCCGGCGACCCGCAGAGTGCGGCTCAGCCCCAGATTACCCCCCCCCCGGGGGGCGTTGTCAACTTCCCCCTCCTACCACCCGAGCCCGACGCGAGGCAGGCGGAGATGCCTGGGCGAGGCGACCAGGCTCTCCAGCCCCCAATCCCCCCGGCTACCGCGCAGGTGCCAGGGTGTAGATCAGGTAGTCCCCCTCCGCCGCGTCTTCCGGCGTCACGGTGATGACGTCCAGGTCGGCGACCGGAATCGCCGAAATCACACGCACCACCGCGTCAGGCAGCCGCCGACTGATCCGCGCCGCGGTGCCCAGGTGCGCGTCAGAGTGGAACGAGCCGTTGACGTGAATCACCAGCGGCGCCGGCTGATCGCCCGCCCGCGCCCGCACCACCGACTCGGCCATGGTTTCGTCCTTGATGCACTGGGCCTGATAGTAACGCTCCAGCGCGGCGTCGCGTGCATCGGCATCATCGCCCGGAATGTGCTCGCGCATGGTCGCTGCAAAGCGCTCGAAATACGCGTCGTGCGGACATGAAATATCGGTCGCCACCCACTGCCGCGGCTCACCGCTCAGGGTGTCGATCACTGCCAACCCGTGCTGGGCCACCGCACTCGCCAGCGCGCGCGGGATGTTCCCCGCGATCACCGGCCAATGCTCGGCGCGGGCCCACTCCACCAGTGGGCGATAGTCGCTGGCATAGTTGGGCCACGGCCGCGCATCCGTCATGAGCGAATCTTCGGGGAGTCGCCCGACCAGATAACCGTCGAGGGTGGACTGCACGTCGCGTTCGAACATCTCAAGCGCCAGGATCACATCGCCGCGGCGGCGTCCGACGGTTTCGAGCACGACACGCTCCATCGCGTGGGTGCCGGGATCGTCATGCTGCTCGCCGAACATCACCACATCGGCGCGCGCCAGATCCTGCGCCATCGCTTCGAGGTCGATGAATCGATCGGCTCGGGTATCGTATACCCGGTGCGGCGTCCAGATCGGTGTCGCCACCGCCGCGGGCAAGCTGGTATCGGCGGGGGGCGGCACTGCGACGGCGATCTGCGCGAGGACGGCGAGAGTGACAATCATGGCGACAAGATACCGGTGAGGGGCGGGTCAGAGTAACCCGGATGACCGGGCCCGTGACGCCAGTGCTGTGCGACAGAACTGCTCCCGATGATGCGGCGTGAGCCCCTGGGTCCGAAGGGCCGCGATGTGCGCCGCCGAGCCATAGCCGACATTGGTCTCCCAGCCGTAACCGGGGCGGCGGCGCGCCAGCGCCATCATCAGCCGGTCGCGGGTCACCTTGGCCACCAGCGCCGCCGCCGCGATGGCGTGGCAGTGGGCATCCCCCTTGACCAGCGCGTCGTGGGGGCAGCCGAGTTCCGGCATCGGCAGACCATCAATCAGCACGCGCGCGGCGACTGCATCGCCCAGCCGCGCCCGGCAGCGGCTGAGCGCACGGCGCATCGCCAACGCCGTCGCGCGGCGAATGTTGAGTTGTGCGATCTCGGTCACGCTGGCCGCACCCATCGCCCAGGCCAGCGCCTGCGCCCGGATCGTCAGTGCCAACTCCTCCCGTTCGGCCCGGCGGCTCACCCGTTTGGAATCCCGCACCCCGTCGATCCCGCCGTGCCCGCGTGGAAACACCACAGCAGCAGCCACCACCGGCCCCGCCAGCGGCCCGCGGCCGACCTCGTCGATGCCGATCAATAGATGGTGATCGGCCCAGGCGGCCCGCTCGTGATCAAGCATGGATGACGACCGGATCGTCGCCGTCGTCAGCAGCGTGAGGTGGAATCATCGCGGGAGCATAACGCGACGGGGCCTCGCCATCCAGCGAGGCCCCGTGACCTGGAGCGGGACGTCGCACGCCGCCTCAGCGGTCGCGCTTCTCCTTACCGCCAGCAAGGCATCCGGGCCCGACTCACACCAGTAATGCCGCTCTTCACACCGGCCGGGCTGCGAGAAGGTCGTGGGGCACGCATTGAAGGCGTGGCAGTCAAACATGGCACTGCCATAGGGACCGAAAATGTGTGAGAGTTCGATCCCGGAAGGTCCAGGAATGCCCGGCCACTCCGAACAGCTCATGCAGTGCATCTCCTCCGCATGACCCGACCGCGGCGCGACTGCGATCATCGCTGCAACGACCGGCGCACTCCTGACTCCACCGACAATTCGGCTTCATGCATCCTCGCTCCTGCCTCTCATGGCGCAGCTCCTTGACAAAGTGAAGAACCAATGGGGTGCCACCAGATCGGCAATTGCCGACCATCGCTGTCACTGCGGAAGCCGAACGGCGACCGATCGGCCATGAAGCCCGAGATCAGTACATCGTGGAGCTCGCCGGCGGCCAAGACCACGCCGGACAGGGAGTCGAGCACCTCAATGCGCTGACTGATGTACTGCCGGTATTCACTCGGCAGTCGATTCCCTCTCTCGCCGCGATCCGGCGGTCGCGACGTCGGCTTCCAATCGTCACGGGCCTTGGCGATCACAACGACAGGGTGCCCGCACGGTGTCAATCCGATCGCCGCAATTCGCCTGGGAAGGGGAACTCGATCAATGGCGCCCGTCGCCGGCGCGCCATCAACGAAACCGCGTTCCGGTGGTCGGACTTCTCGGATCAGGGAGCCACTGATTGACCAAAGCTGCAGCGCATATGTATCAGGCCGCGCCGCCCAGAATGTGGAATCCGATGCTCGCACCAGGTAGCGCACGTCCGGTTCCCGGCGCGCAGCATCGAACGATCGGTCCCGGCTCCCCCACGATCGGGCCACGACACCACCTCTCGTGAGTACATGGAACGGCTGCCCAAAGCTCGCCTCAGTCGGGATCGACGCCGAGATGAGTAGACTGTCGTGGGGCAATGGAATGACCATTGACAGCGGAGGCAATGCGACTGTATCGCGGACGGCATTTCCCAGATAGGCGCCGTCGCGCGAGAAGATCAGCAGTTGGCGGGTCGACAGGTCCTGAATGATGATTGAACTGTCGCCGGCGAGCACCCGCCCGGGAAGCATGAACTCGCCCGGGCCCGACCCGATCCGACCAAGTTCGCTGACAAACCGGCCATCGGACTCGAGCAGCAGCGGGAGGTGCGACTCACTCCCCGTCGAAACAACAATCCGTCCGGCCACCGACTCAAGGCTGTAGGGATATCCGGCGTCGTAGGGCGAATCGGCATGGCCGACTTCGGCAAGATCGATGGTCAGCGGTGGCAAAGGAGCATCGCCGACACAGCCTCCGGTCGCCATGCCGACACAGATTCCAACCGACATCATCAAACGTCGCGACACACCCGCTCCGTTCATCTCGTTGCCGCAATATCGCTGAGGGCGTCGAGTTCGAGCGATCAACCCGCCCCGGGTCGCCGCGCCTTTCCGAACTGGCCTGAAGCTGCCCCCCCGCCGGGATGTGTCAAGGGGGAGGATCACCACTCCGTCCCACTGCCGTGACGCGGCACGACGCCCGCTGATGCACCACGGGGCCTCGCCATCCAGCGAGGCCCCGTGACCTGGAGCGGGACGTCGCACGCCGCCTCAGCGGTCGCGCTTCTCCTTGATCCGCGCCGCCTTGCCCGACAGCTTGCGGAGATAGTACAGCTTGGCGCGACGGACGCGCCCGCGGCGCACCACGTCAATCGTGGCCCACAGCGGTGAGTGGATCGGGAACACCCGCTCCACACCCACACCGCCCGAAATCTTCCGCACCGTGAACGTCTCGTTGATCCCGCCGCCCCGCCGCGCGATCACCACGCCCTCGAACGCCTGCAAGCGGGTCTTGTCGCCCTCGCGAACCCGCACCATCACCTTGACCGTATCGCCGGCATCAAACCGGGGCACATCGTCCCGGAGCCCCTCGCGGTCCAACTGGCCGATCACATCCAAACCCATTGTGTGCTCCTCCGCGCCGTGCGCGGGTTCGTCGTCAGGACTTCGCGTCTCCATCGAGACGTTCCGTTGCCATGAACGCATCCCAGAGATCGGGACGTCGTTCCTGCGTGATCCGTTCCGCTTCCTGCTGCCGCCACGCGGCGATGGCCGCGTGATGACCCGAGAGCAGCACCTCGGGGACCGGCAGGCCCTGCACCACGGCCGGTCGCGTGTAGCTCGGCGGACTCAACAGTCCGTCGTAATGCGAGTCGGAACTGGCCGACTCATGATCGCCGATCGCCCCCGGCAGTAGCCGCACCACCGCATCGATGACACACAGCGCCGCCGGCTCGCCACCGGTGAGGACGAAGTCGCCAATCGACACCTCCTCCGCCCCGGTCAACTCGACCACCCGCTGGTCGATGTCCTTGTAGTGGCCGCAGACGATGGTCAGGTCCTGCTCCAGCGACCAGCGCACCGCATCGGCATGACCGAAGCGCCGCCCCCGTGCCGACATCACCACCACCGGACCCTGCCGCGGTGCGAGCGAGGCGACTGCCGCCAGCAGCGGCTCCGCCTTGAGCACCATCCCCGCCCCGCCACCAAACGGCACATCGTCGACTGTCCGGTGCCGGTCGTGAGCAAAATCACGCAGTTGCACCAAGCGGAACTCCGCCTTGCCCGCCGCCTGAACCCGTCCGGGAATACTGACAGCCAGCGCCGGCGCCAGCATCTCCGGGAACAGCGTCACCACATTGATCCGCAGCGTCACAACTCCAGCAATCCCTCCGGCAGCGTCACCACCAGGCGCCGCGTCGCCGTCTCGGTGCGCTGGATGTACTCGCTCCGGAACGGCAGCAGGAACTCGCGGGCCGGTCCCTGCACCTCAAGGGTCAAACCGGCCGGCAGATCATACACCGCCGTGACCAGGCCGAGCGACACCCCGGCCGGATCCTCAACGACGAAGCCCACCAGATCCTGCTGATAGACCTCACCCTCGTCCAGCGCCGGCAGCTCACTCCGCGGCACCGCCAGGAACAGTTCGCGCAGGTCCTCGACCGCCTCGCGCTGATCCCGACCCACCAACCGCAGCAACCACTCGCGGTGATACCCCCGCGCCGTCGCCACAGTCACCTGGCTGACCGGCTCACCCGCCAGGGTGATCGCCCACAGCACTCGATCCCGGACAAACACCTCGTCCGGCGTGTCGGTGAGCGGGAAGATCGCCAGCTCACCCTTGAGTCCATGCGGCTTGCGGACCCGGCCGACCACAATCAGCGCCGGGACATCATCAGCCATGGCTGCTTAGACGCCGGCCTGCTTGAGCAGCGACGCCACGGTCTCGCTCGGCGTCGCGCCCTTGGCGATCCAGGTCCGTGCCTTCTCCACATCAAGCGTCACAGCGTCGGTCTGCTGCTTGGGACGATAGGTCCCGATCGTCTCAATGAACCGACCATCGCGCGGCGCGTCCTTGTCGGCGACCACGATCCGATACATCGGCAGCTTCTTGCGCCCTTCCCGGCGCAGGCGAATCCGTACAGCCATCGTCTGGGCTCTCCTCGAGCGGTTCAGCGGGGCCCGAAGGGCGACCTGCCCCCCATCGGGAGCTTCATGCCCCCCTTGCCCGCAGACTTCATGAACTTCCGCATCTGCTCAAACTGCCTGAGCAGTTGGTTGATCTCCTGCACCGGTCGTCCCGAACCGCGCGACACCCGGGCCCTGCGGGATCCATTCATCAGCGACGGATCCTTGCGCTCCTGCGCCGTCATCGACAGCACGATCGCCTCAACATGCTTCAAACGCTTCTCGTCGACGTTGGCGTTCTTGAGCATCTTCGCGTCGACACCCGGCAACATGCCCAGCACATTCTTGAGCGGACCGAGCTTCTGCATCTGCCGCATCGAGGCAAGGAAGTCATCGAGATCGAGACCCTTGCGGGTGCCGGCCTTGCGCGCCAGCCGCTCGGCTTCCCGCTCGTCGACAGTCGCCTGTGCCTTCTCCACCAGCGACAGAATATCGCCCTGCTGCAGGATCCGTCCCGCCATCCGATCGGGATGAAACGGTTCCAGCGCATCCAACGTCTCGCCCACGCCGACATACTTGATCGGCGCGTGGGTCACCCCATAGATCGACAGCGCCGCGCCGCCGCGGGCATCGCCGTCCATCTTGGTCAGCACCACACCGGTGATCCCCAGAGCGTCGTGAAATCCCTGGGCAATCCGCACCGCGTCCTGACCGGTCATTCCGTCGGCCACCAGCAGAATCTCGTGCGGCTGAATCCGCTGCTTGAGACCCACCAGCTCCTGCATCAGCTCGGCATCGATCTGCAGCCGCCCGGCGGTGTCGACAATCACCGTCCGCGCCCGCGCTCGACCGGCCGCCTCAATGCCCCGCCCCACGATGCCGGCCACATCGGTCTCGCCCGGCTCACCGTGGAAGCCCACCTGCACCTGCTCGGCCAACACCCGCAACTGGTCGACCGCCGCCGGACGATACACGTCGGCCGCGATCAGAAACGGCGCCTTCTGCTCCAGCTTGAGCCGCTTCGCCAGCTTGCCGGCAGTGGTCGTCTTACCACTGCCCTGCAACCCCACCACCAGAATCACAGTCGGAGGCGTCGACGAAAATGCCAGTGGCGCCTGCTTCTCCCCCAGCAGAACCACCAACTCGTCGTAGACGATCTTCACCAACTGCTGGCCCGGCCGCACCGCACTGAGCACCTGCTGGCCAATCGCCTTCTCCTGCACCCGCGCCAGAAATTCCCGGGTCAGATCAAAGGAGACGTCGGCCTCGAGCAGCACCCGCCGAATCTCGCGGAGCCCGTCCTTGACGGCCTCCTCGGTCAACACCCCCCGCCCACTCAGCCGGCGAAGCGTGGCAGATAGCTTTGATGACAGCTCATCGAACATAGCCTTCAATGATAGCGCCGGGGCACGATGTGGAGAAGCCCGACCCACCAATCCGACCCATTCCGCCCACAAGATCGAGCCCAAACGTTCCATCTCGCAACGTTTCGGTCGGCCGGGTCGATAACTTCAGTTCAGCCATGACTGCCTCCCCGCCCTCGACCCCGACTCCGCCGCCGATTCTCAACGAGGCCCTGCGGCGCCGCGATCTCGCCCGGATGAAGGCCGTCGCCGCCGCCGCCCTGATCGCGGCCGCTGTGATCTTTGTGGTGTCCCACCTGCTGGTGCCTCAATATCCCTGGCTCGATTACGTCAGGGCAACCGCCGAGGCGTCGCTGGTGGGCGGCCTGGCCGACTGGTTCGCCGTCACCGCCCTGTTCCGCCACCCGATGGGCGTTCCGATCCCCCACACCGCGATCCTCCAGAAGCAGAAGGATCGGGTCGGGCGGATCCTGGGCAACTTCGTCCAGAATCACTTTCTGTCGCGCAGCGTCCTCGAACGGCGCCTGGCCGGAATTCATCCGGCCGATCGGATCGCGACCTGGATGACGGAACCCTCAAACCGCAGCCGACTGGCCCACCACCTGGCCGGCGGCCTGGCGCGGGCGGTGGAGTCGCTGCCCGATCGCGAGGTGCGCGAGCTGATGCACCGCAGCGCCGCCTCGCGACTGGAGCAGGTCCAGCTCGCTCCGCTGGTCGGCGATGTGCTCGAAGTGGCAGCGGCGGGCTCCCGTCCCCAGGAGCTGCTGGGCGAGGTGGTCCGGGCGGTGATCGACGCGGTGCGCGACGGCCAGCAGATGATTCGCGAGCGGGTCCGGGCCGAAAGCCCCCGCTGGCTGCCGCTGGGGGTCCGCGATGCGGTGGCCGAGCGGATCATCGCCGGCATCGAGCGCACCCTTGAGCAAATGCTTGCCGACGCCGATCATCCGCTCCGCCACAAGTTCGACGCCGCGGTGGCCCACTTCATCACCCGGGTCAAGACCTCAACCGACATGCAGCAGCGGATCGAGCATTTCAAGCAGGAGCTGGTGGGTCATCCGCTGGTCGAGGAGCTGGTGACCGGCATCTGGGACCACGCCCGCGCCGCCGCCGCCCGCTACCGCAGCGATCCCGACCAGACATCACTCGCCCCGCTGGAGGAGATCCTCCGTGGCGTGGCGGAGTCGCTGGAGACCAACCCCGATCTCCGGGCCGAGGTGGACCATGTCACCATCGAAGCCATCACCGCGATACTCGAACAGCACCGCCACGAGGCGGCCGACCTGATTGCGGCGACGGTGGCCGACTGGGATCCGTCGGTGGCCGCCGACCGGATCGAGCTGGCAGTCGGTCGCGACCTGCAATTCGTCAGGCTCAACGGGACGCTGGTGGGCGGGCTGGCGGGTCTGGTGATCTACACCCTGTCGCAGTGGCTCTGAGGCGGCCCGGTTGAGCATCCCCGCCCGGATCTGTCGCATCCTGATCGCGGTGGTGGCGACGGCGCTGGCCGCGCGGGTCGATGTCCCGATTCCGGGGTCACCGGTCCCCCAGAGCCTGCAAACAGTCGCTGTCGTGCTGGCGGCGGTATGGCTGGGCAGTCGCGACGGCGCAGTGGCGCTGCTGCTCTATCTGCTGGTCGGCCTGCTCGGCGCCCCGGTGTTCGCCGATGGCGCCGCCGGCGTGGCAGTGCTGACCGGACCCACCGGCGGCTATCTGATCGGTTTCGTGCTCGCGGCGGCACTCGGTGGCACGATCGCCGCGCGTCGGCAACGGGAGCGGATCTGGCAGCCGATCGTGTTGCTGGCCGGTGTCGCCGCTCATGTGCTGATCCTGGCGGCGGGATGGGCCGGCCTGGCCCGCCAGATCGGCGCCGCAGCGGCATGGCAGCACGGCGTGGCACCGTTCGTGGTGGGCGGTCTCGTCAAGAGCCTCGCCGCCGCACTGGTCGTCGGTGTCGCCGATCTACTCGGGCACAACCTCCGCCGTCGGTAGCGCCTGCCAGCCGCTCCATTGATCGGGAGCGATGACGACCCGAACACCCGGCACGCTGCCGAGCGGCACCTGGTCGATCGCAGTGCGATAACCGGCCCGGTCCTGGCGCGGCAACCGACCCAGCACCCGTTCCACGAAATGGCGTCGGTCGAGTTCCGTATCCCAGACGCTGTACCACACCAGCGCCGGTCCCTGCGGGCTGCGATACACCCGCATCCTGTCCCCTCCCCAGCCGAGCGGGACGTCGGTGGCGACCACATCGATGCCCGCCAACGCGCTGCGGAGCACCAGCATTTCGTATTCGCCGAAGGTGTCCTCGTAGATGACGTCGCTGCTGTCATCGGCGAATCGCACGGCGAGCGGGACATCGCCGCTGTCGGCCCGATCGGGGTGCAGGATCTGCTCGGTGGAGTGGGCCATCCAGCGCCCGAAGGGCTGCTCTCCCGGATGGCGCGCGATGAAGTCGCGGATGAAGGTGGCACCTTCGAGATAGGGGAAGACCAGACCGGTCCGAATCACCAGCGGCGCACTGTTGAACACCTCAAGTCCCGTCGCCGGACGATTCAACTGTTCCCGCAACAACTGCCACACTGTCGGATCGCCGAGGACGTCGCGGCCGGGCGCCAGGGCGCGCAGCATCACCACGGTGGCCTGTCCTTCCAGCACGGCCTGAGCGGCAGCCAGACGGTCAGCATCGGATCGGTCGTCGAGGATCGAGTCGAGCGCGACATACTGATCCTGCAGCGCGTGGGTCAGCTCATGAGTCAGAATCCCGGTGAGCTGGAGCCGGTCGGTGCCGCCGACGGCGAACAGCATCGCCGAATCGGGCTCGTAGAACCCGGCGATCTGTTCGGTATACAGATCGACGAACAGCGCGCGCAGGTCGAGGGTATCGCTCAGCAGGCCCAGCAGACGATAGGCCGCGACCAGGCCATCGAGCCGCTCCGGTGGCAGTTCGTGGTCGAGTTTGGTGAGCAGGAACTGCCGCACCTCGTCTCGGCTGCGCACCGCGGCGGTGGGGCGTTCGGTGAACGGCATCCCGGCGGTGGTGGCCACAATCGGCATCAGCGAATCGACAAGGGCATCGAGCTGGGCCTGGTCGAGGGCGGCGGGCGCCGCCGGTGGCGCACCGCGGCAGCCGATGACCAGACAGAGCGCAGTCAGACCGAACCACGATCGACCGAAAATTGAAGACAGGAGAGCCGGGCGCATGACGCGAAACCTAACGTCCATCATTCCCTGGCTTCTCGTTCTGCGGACCTCTCTTCTCTCTTCTCTCGTCTCTCTCCGCTCTTCTCACCCCACCACCCCCCAATACCACGCCATCAGCGGCCCGCCCACCCAGTAGGTCGCCGCCCCTCCCAGCGCGAGAAAAACGCCGAACGGAACCAGCGCCTTGCGGCCCGCCAACTTGAGCGGCAGGAAGATCAGCGTGCCCAGCAACGCCCCGAGAAACAGCGTCAGCAGCACACCCTGCCAGCCGAGGAAGGCGCCCAGCAGGGCCATCATCTTGATGTCCCCGCCGCCCATCGCTTCTTCACCCAGCAGCCGCTCGCCCGCCACGGCGACCAGCCACAGGATCCCGTACCCGACCACAGCGCCCAGCACCGCATCGGGCCACGCCAGCAGGCCGCCGCCGAATGCGAAGAGCAGCCCGAGCACGGCGCCGCCGACCGAGAACTCGTCGGGGATGATGTACTCACGCGCATCGGTCATGGCGATGCCGAGCAGCAAGGTCATCAGGCTGGCGGCGCGGAGCATCTCGACCGAGGGCCCCAAGCGCCACGCCGCAATGCCCCAGATGACGCCGGTCGCCAGTTCCACAGCCGGATACCGCAGCGGAATCGGCAGGTGACACTGGCGGCACCGAGCCCGCAGCGCCAGCCAGCTCACCACCGGGATGTTGTCGTACCACGCGATCAGATGGTGGCAGCGAGGGCAGCGTGACCGCGGCGCCACCACCGACTCCCGCGCCGGCCAGCGGACGATGCAGACATTGAGAAACGATCCCAGCAACAGCCCGAACAGCACGGCCGCCGTCACAGCGAGAGCTGTGTGTTCGGCCCAGAGCGTCGCGACAGCGACCGCCACATCGGTCACGGGCGTCCCCCCAGCCGATGAAGCAGAATGCCGGCCGCCACCGCCACATTCAGCGATTCGGCTTCCTGGTGAATCGGGATGCCGATCCGTCGCTCAGCGGCGCTGAGCAGTTCGGTCGAGATGCCCGCTCCTTCATTTCCCAGCACCAGGGCGATGGCACCGACCACCTCGTCGTCGCCCACCGCGACACCGTCGCTGGTGGTCACCCAGATCGGGATAGCTCGGGTCCAGAGCCACTGCCTGATCACGTCGGCGTCGACGTGCAGGTGAGGCAGCCGGAACAGCGCCCCCACCGCCGAGCGCACCACCTTGGGATTTGTCAGGTCGACGGTACCGCTCAGCGCCACCAGGCCGGCGGCCCCGAAGGCCACGGCGGTCCGGGCGATGGTACCCACATTGCCGGGGTCCTGCACCCCGTCGAGCAGGATCAGCGGACGTCCGGCCGCCACCTGAACGTCGTCGAGACTCCAGGTGCGGGGGCGATACGCCACCACGATGCCCTGCGGATGCTCGGTTGCGGCGACGTCCTGCAGCGCCCGATCATCGATCCGCTCGATCGGAATGCCATGGGCCTCGAGAGCGGCGATCATCTGCAGCCCGCGCGGTGTGGTGCCCAGTGCCTCGCTGATCACCGCGCCCTTGCACTCCGCCTCGGCTGCGAGCATCTCTTCGACCAGACGGATGCCTTCGGCCAGCGCCAGACCGCGCCGCGCGCGCGCCTTGCGTCGGTGCAGGTCACGAATGGTAGTGAGCAGAGTCATGGTCAGGATGAGGTAAAGGTGACGGAAACGATTCCGCCGATCGTGGCGACCATCGCCGGGTCAGACTCCGGCGGAGGAGCCGGGATCCAGGCCGATCTGAAAACCTTCGAGGCATACCAGTGCTTCGGCACGTCGGTGATCACCGCGATTACCGCGCAAAATACTCTGGGCGTCCGCGCCGTTCATCCGGTACCGATCGCGGTCGTCACGGCGCAGATCGCCGCGTTGGCCGAGGATCTGCCGCCCCGGGCGGTCAAGACCGGCATGCTGGCCACCCGTGAACTGGTGGAGACCGTCGCGCGCGGGCTGACCCTGTTGGGGTCCAGTGCCGTGGTGATCGATCCGGTCATGGTGGCAAGCTCGGGTGACCGTCTGCTGGAGGACGATGCGGTCAGCGCGGTCGGCGAGCTGCTGCTGCCGCTCGCCGCGTGCATCACCCCCAACCTCGACGAAGCCGAGATCCTCACCGGTCTGCCCGTCCGCACCCCCGAGGCGATGGTCGCCGCCGGACACGCCCTGATCGAACGCGGCGCCGCTGCGGCGCTGATCAAGGGTGGCCATCTGCCCGGGGACACGGTGGTCGATGTCCTGGTCACCGCCACCGGCGACACCCGGTACGTTCAACCCCGGATCGCGACCCGAGCCACCCACGGCACCGGCTGCACCCTGTCGGCGGCCATCGCCGCCGGTCTGGCCCACGGTCGGCCGCTGGCAGCCGCGGTCGCGAGCGCCCGCGAGTATCTCCGCACGGCCATCAGCACTGCCCCACGACTCGGCGCCGGCAATGGCCCGGTCCGCCACGCCGGCCATCGACCGCCCGAGTGACCTGCCGATTCAGACCTCGGCCGCAACGGCCGTAATCAGATCGGCCAAGCGTCCCCCCGCCCGAGCGGCAGCCGCCATCACCTCGGCATGGCTGAGCGGCTGGCGGCTCAGGCCCGCCGCCGGATTGCTGATCAGCGACACCCCCAGGCAGCGCATCCCGCGAGCCCGCGCTGCGATCACCTCGACGACGGTACTCATTCCGACCGCGTCGGCACCCAGTTCGCGCAGCATCCGAATCTCGGCCGGCGTTTCGTAGTTGGGTCCCAGCATCCCGGCGTAGACCCCCTCGACCAGGTCGATCTCCCGGGCGGCTGCGATGTCGAGTGCCAGTTGCCGCAGTGCCGGATCGTAGGCCGCCGACATATCGGGGAAACGCACTT
>CBFGTB010000005.1:0-37356 GCA_965651715.1 uncultured Gemmatimonadales bacterium | reverse complement strand
CCCTGATGCACAGGTTGGCCAGACTCCGGGCCCGGTGCGCCCGGTGCGAATGACCGGCCAGCACCTCAAGCTCAATCTCGGGGTGGGCCCGGGCGAACCGACTGAGCACCCGGCCGACGGCGACCGATATCAGCACCGGATACCAGTCGGGCGAAGCGATCCGACTCTCCGGCGGCAGCGCGGCGACGAAGGGCGGCACATGGGTGGCCACCACGATCCGTTGGTGCCCCGCCTCGCGGGCGCGCTCCAGCAGGGTTGCCAGCCGATCGGCGTCGGCGTCGGCCAGGGTGCGGCGGACCACCAGCTTGGCCCGCCGCTCGCTCTGCTCAGCCAACTCGGCGATCAGTCGGTCGTCATTGAGCACGATCGGGGTGGTCATCGGGCGACCGCGACGCCCGTCGGCCCAGCCGTCGACCCCGACCAGGGCGCGACCGTCGGGCAGGTTGACCACCCCGGCCGGCGGCAGCCACTGCAACAGGGGACTCTCCCGACCCAGCGCGATGACCGCGTCGCGCACCGCCCCGACCCCGCTGCCGTAATGGTCGTGGTTGCCCAGGACGTACCAGATCGGGGTGCCGGTCGCCTCAGCCAGCCGTTGCAGGTCGGCAACGAGCCGGGCGGCGTGAGAGATGTCACCGGTCACGATGGTGGAAACGGGAGCCGTTTCACGCAATTGATCAGTGAAGTGTTGTTGCCGCTGCGCTGTGGCACGGTCGAGGTGGATGTCGCTCAGCCAGACAACTGTCATGGTGAAAGGTAGGTCGGCGGGACGGTGTCGGGGGTCGGGTACTGGCGCGATAGGCCCGATGGGGCGACATTGCAGCACAGACGGCAGGACGCGGGACCCGCAGGTTCGAGTGGTTCGTCACATCCAAAAACTTTCCGGAGGTAGTGTGATGCAGGTCAAGTTCGCTCGTACTCTCGCCGCTGGTGTGGCATTCGTTGCTGCCATGGCTGTGCTGACGCCGAACACCGCCAGCGCTCAGACCGGGTTTGTGATCCAGGCCAACTACGGTGACGACGTCGATCTCGGCGTCGGCGCCGGTATCGACTTCGGGCTGGGCTCGCTGACCGCGAAGCAGGGCATCCGGGCCGAAGCCACGTTCGACTACTACTTCCCGGGCGACGGCGGCGTCGTGGACATGAAGTACTGGGAAATCAACGGCAACCTGCTCATGGACATCAAGTCGGTGGCGGGGCTGTACGTCGGGGCCGGCGTGAACTACGCCAACACCTCGTGGGACTTCGATGATGCCTGCGGTCCCTTCTGCGAGGCGTACTCGGACAGCAACAGCGATGTCGGCCTCAACATCCTCGGCGGGTACTCGTTCGGCGGCCAGAAGTCGCCCTTCGTCCAGGCCAAGTTCGAGCTGGGCGGCGGCGAGCAGTTCGTGGTGAGCGGCGGTATCCGGTTCTGATTTGCTGCGCCGGACGTTGGGGGGAGGGGGAGACAGCGTCTCTGCCTCCCCCCAACTTTTTGTACCGCAATGCCCAAGGATCTGAATGGGTCTGATGAAAAGGTGATTCCGATGATTGCAAGTATGGATCGGTGTCGTAGTCTCGTGATCGTGTCGCTTCTTCTGGTCGGATGCGGTGCCGCCGACACCTCGGGCGACATGCTCTCGTCGTCCTCACCTAACGAATTGAACCAGTCGCCCGGGCCGACCCTGCCGATCGAGCCGGGAGTCGATGGCGCATCCTACGTCTTCGCACTCAGCGCCCCGGGCTTCGCGGGCCGATTCGTCGACCCGACCAGCGGCGATCTGGTCGTGTCGTTCGTGGGTACTCCGCCGGCCGACGCCGCCCAGGCCATCGCGGCGGCCGGGCTGGATCTCCCGGGGCGGAGCGTCCGGGTGACCGGCGGCGCCGATTTCGGCTTCCGCGACCTGTACCAGTGGAAGCTGACCAGCTACCAGATGATCGGCCATGCGGGTGTCGTCGGCGTCAGCATCGCGACCGAGATGAATCGGCTGCGGCTCTGGGTGGACCCGGCGGCCCGGTTGACGGTGCTCGAACAGCGCGTCGCGGCGGCGGGCATCCCGTGGGATGCTGTCGTGGTCGAACGGTCGGCTGCACCCCAGCCCAACTGAGCCGCTTTCGGCCACGCTGCGTGTCGATCCGGAGCATCGCCGAGCGGAGGAGTGAGTACATTCCGCCACGCGATGGCGGACTCGCTGCCATCGATCTGGTCGGTGCAATGCCGTCCGCTCGGGAGCCATGATGATCAGCAGCGTTCAGGACGCCTACGAGGCGCTCTATACCGGTAAGTCCTACCAACACGAAATCGGCCTCGTCGATGTTGTCATCGATCGCAAGCTCGGCATCGCCAAGCCGGGCGAGACCATTCCACCGCGGCGGGTTCTTGAGGTGGGCTGTGGACCCGGTCTTCGGCTGGCGGTACTGCGCCAATGGCGCAACAAGTACCGACCCGAAGGGCTCGATCGCGATCCGGCGATGCTCAATCTCGCCGCGCGCCGCGTGCCCGGTGTGCCGCTCCATCTGGGCGATATCCGCGACTTCGCGCTTGAGGATCGATACGATGCAGTCCTCTGCCTCTTCGGGGTGATCGGCTACATGGACAATGTGGCCGAAATGACGGCGGCATTGACCCGGATGCGGGAGCATCTGGTGCCGGGTGGCGTGCTGCTGCTCGAGCCGTGGCTCACTCCCGACCGGGTGACCAATCGCTATCTCCGCGCCGATTCGGCAAAGCGCACCGATCTCGAGGTGCAGCGGATGAACTTCACCCGGGTGGTCGAGAACAAGTCGCTGCTGTCGGTACACTATCTGATCGGCGACAGCAACGGGGTGCGCCATGTCCAGGAATTGCGCCAGTTGACGCTGTTCACCGAGGCGGAGTACGCCGAGGCGCTGCGCGAGGCCGGATTCGGGGATGTGCTGCTCGAGGCCTATGGCCCCCAGGGGCGCGGGTTGTATATCGCCCAGGTCTGATGTGCTCGACCCCGGTGATCGGGCGGCGGGGTTACCTTGGGACGGTCCGATAGATCGCCCTGTCCCGCCGCTCGCCGATGGATGTCAGTCATGCTTCGCCACCTCGCTCTGTCCCTTGCTCTGATCACTCCGCTCGGCGTCGCCTCGGCGCAGGACGTCGATGCCGAGTCCTCACCGCGTCGACTGCGCCTGTTCCTCGACTGTCACACCAGTTGTGATCTAAGCTATCTGCGCACCGAACTGCCCGTGGTGGAGTGGGTCACCGATCGGACTGTCGCCAATCTTCATGTGATTGCCACCGGCCTCTCCACCGGGGCCGGCGGCCGTGAAGTGACACTGACGTTTCTGGGGCGGGGGATACTGGCCGGTCGATCCGATACCGTCAGATTCGCCACCCCGCCCGATGCCAGCGATGACGAGGAGCGGCGCGAGTTCGCCCGGGTGCTGCGCCTGGGCGTGGTCCGCTATCTGCTCGCGACGCGCCAGGCGACGACCCTGGCGGTCGAAGGCGAGGCCCGCGACGCTGACCTGCCATTGCTGGAAGACGATCCCTGGAATCATTGGGTCTTCACAGTCGGCAGCAATTTCGAGTTCGACGCCGAATCGCAGGAGACGCAGTATCAGCTCGGCGCTGACCTGTCGGCCAGTCGGACCACCGATCAGTGGAAGATGCGCTTTGATCTGCGCGGCGATCTCGATCGCACCACCTTCACCCTCGACGATGGCGAGACCTTTTCCGCCCGGCGTGATGAGTGGAGCGGCGAGACCCTGATCGCCCGATCGGTGGGCCCCCATTGGGCCGTCGGCGGGGTGGCCGAGGTCGGGTCCTCCAAGCCGGATAACCTCGACTTTCGGGTTCGGGTGGCACCGGCTGTGGAATGGGACCTCTTCCCCTACGCCGAGGCGACCCGACGCCAGTTCATCCTGGTGTACTCGATGGGACTCACCCGCTACGACTATGTCGACATGACGATCTACGATCGCCTGGCGGAGACCCGGGTCGACCATGAACTGCGGATTGCCTACGAGTCGCGTCAGCCCTGGGGCAATGCGCGATTGAGCGGCGGGGCCTCGGCCTACCTCGACGATTGGTCGCGCAACCGGTTGAGCGCGTCGGGTGGATTGGAGGTGCGGATCGCGCGGGGGCTGGCCTTTGATGTCGAGGCCTCTTATGCCCGGGTCCGGGATCAGATCACCCTGCGTAAGGGCGACGCCTCGGATGAGGAGATCTTCCTGCGGCTGCGGGAACTGGCGACGGATTATGAGGCCGGCGTGGAGCTGGGACTGAGCTACACCTTCGGCTCGTTCTCCAATTCGGTGGTCAATCCCCGTTTCGATGAGGTTGATTGACAGCGCCACTGCCGATTGACGCCGTACTGGATTCGCTCAGCGAGGCGCTCGATCGCGGCGATGCGGTGTTGGAAGCCCCTCCGGGCGCCGGTAAGACAACTCGCGTTCCGCTGGCCCTGCTGGATCGGCCGTGGTGCCGCGGCCGAATCCTGATGCTCGAGCCGCGCCGGGTAGCCGCCCGGATGGCTGCCCGCCGCATGGCGGCACTTCGCGGCGAACCGGTCGGTGCGACTGTGGGCTTCCGGACTCGGGGAGAATCGGCGATCTCACCGACTACCCGCATCGAGATCGTGACTGAGGGCGTGCTGACCCGGATGCTGCAACACGACCCGTCGCTGCCCGGGGTGTCGCTTGTCATTTTTGATGAGTTCCACGAGCGATCGCTGCCGGGCGATCTGGGCCTGGCGCTGGTGCTGGGAGCGACCCGAATCCTGCGTGATGATCTGCGGGTCCTGGTCATGTCGGCCACGCTCGACGGTGATCGGATTGCCGGTCTACTCGGCTCGGCGCCGGTGATCCGCAGTGAGGGTCGCCAGTATCCGGTCGAACGCCGCTTCACTCCTGCACCGCGACAGCAGTCGCTGACGGCGCATATTGCGGCCCTGGTCCGCGACCAGGTGCAGCAGTCCGACGAGTCGATTCTGGTCTTTCTCAGCGGCATGGCGGAGATCGAGCGGGTCGCCACGTTGCTCGACGACAGCCTTCCCGCCAATACCCGGGTCTACCGATTGCACGGCAGCCTGGCGGCCGCGATGCAGGATGCGGCTGTCGCTCCGGCGACGCCGGGCCAGCGCAAAGTGGTGCTCGCGACGAATGTGGCGGAGACGTCGGTCACCATCGAGGGGATCGGTGTGGTGATCGACAGCGGCTGGGAGCGGATCTCACGCTTCGATCCCCGCACCGGCATGTCGCGACTCGAGACAGTTCGGATCACCCGTGCCTCGGCTGATCAGCGGGCTGGCCGGGCCGGCCGGACCGGACCGGGCGTGGCGCTGCAGTGCTGGAGCGCTGCCGACGATGCCCTGCTTCGTCGCCATGCCCGAGCTGCCATCCACGACGCCGATCTGGCATCGCTCGCGCTCGATCTCGCCGCTGCCGGATTCCCCGATCCGGCTGAGCTGCCGTGGCTCGACCCGCCACCCGCTGCCCATTACGCCGTGGCGCGCGAGCTGCTGGTCAATCTTGAGGTGATCACGCCGTCGGGCCATCTGCGCGACGACGCGCGGTCACTGCTCGACTGGGGCGTCACCCCGCGACTGGCGCATATGCTGGCCCGAGCTGAGGCGGCCGGACCCGCCAGCGTGATCCGCGCCGCCCGCCTGGCAGCGCTGATTGAACAGCGCGATGTGCTGATCGGCGAGGGCGGCCCGCCGCCCAGCGACCTGCAATTGCGGCTTGATATTCTGGAGCGCGATGGCGGCAGACCGATCGGTGTGGTGGTGGACCGGGGCGCTGTGGCAGCGGTGCGCGATGAAGCCCGACGACTGGCGGCGCGCAGCACGCGGCGCGGCGCCGCGGGACCCGACGCTCTGGCAGCGGGGCTGCTGGCCAGTTGGGCCTGGCCCGATCGGGTCGCCCGGCGACGGGGCGGGGTCGGCCGCTTTGTGCTGCGTTCAGGGCGAGGTGTCAGCCTGCCGCCGGGCGACCCGCTGGCCCACGCCGAATGGCTGGTCGCGCTCGAGGTCGACGATGTCGGCCGTGAGGGTCGGATCCGCAAAGCTGTCACGCTCGACGAGGACGATGTGGCAGCACTGATTGCCGCGGCGGGTGAGACCCGCGATGAGGTGGGCTGGGATGCCACCACCCGGTCCGTGACCATCAGACGCCGGACTCTTCTGGGTCAGATTGTGGTGCGCGACGATCCGATCGACACCGCGCCGCCCGAGCAGATTCAGGCGGCACTTGTCGATGGGATCCGCGATGTCGGACTCGGCGCCCTGCCATGGTCCGAGGCGGCTGAGCGGCTGCGGGCGCGATTGACATTTCTGCACCACCACGACGCCGAGTGGCCCGATGTCTCCGATCAGGCGCTGCTCGCCACGCTTGATGAATGGTTGCTGCCGGTTGCCGGCGGTGTCAGGCGGTTGGCGGATCTGGCCCGGATCGACCTTGTTGCTCCACTGCACCAGCGCATTCCGGGGCGACTGCGGGGTCGGCTCGACGCGCTTGCGCCCGAACGCCTGGCTGTACCGAGCGGGTCGCGAATTGCCATCGACTACAGCGACCCCGAGGCGCCGGTACTGGCCGTACGATTGCAGGAAGTGTTCGGCCTCAGCGCGACGCCGACCATTCTGGCCGGACGGGTTCCGTTGACGCTCCATCTTCTCTCACCGGCGGGTCGGCCGGTGCAGGTGACCCGGGACCTTGCCTCATTCTGGGCCACCGGGTACTTCGACGTCCGGCGCGATCTCAGGGGTCGCTACCCGCGTCATCGCTGGCCCGACGATCCGACCCAGGCCGAGCCAGGACTGCGGCGCCGCTGACCTCAGGGGCCGTTGCCGATCATATCGAGCAGCTCGTCGGTGGTAAACGGCTTGGCGAGAAAGGGAATTTCCCGCCCGCTGATGGCGCGTCGCGCCGCGCCGTCGTGGGCGAAGCCGGACATCAGGATCACCCGGATCTCGGGCCAGCGCTCGATGATCTGCATCAGCAATTGCTGGCCGGTCTGTCCCGGCATGGCATGATCGCTCAGCACCAGATCGAAACTCCCGGCCTCGAGCGCAGCCAGTGCCGCGGCGGCGTCGGCGGCTTCGTCCACCTGAAAGTGGTGGTGCTCCAGCAGCCGACGGATGGTGGTACGCACTGCGGCATCGTCGTCGACCAGCAAAATCCGCGACGAACGCCTGGGCGCTGTCGTCCGCGGAGGCAGTGTCACATCACTCACTGGCGGTGCGGCGACTGTCGGCAGCAGGATGGTGAAGGTCGTGCCTCCGCCGGTACTGCTGGTCACCGAGATCTCGCCGCCCGATCGGCTGACAAAGGCATACACCGTGGCCAGGCCGAGACCGGTGCCTTCGCCCATCGGCTTGGTCGTGAAGAACGGTTCGAAGATGCGATTGACAACATCCTGATCGATCCCGGTCCCGGTATCGCTCACGGTGAGCCGGAGATGAGGGCGGTCGCGCCATCTGTCATTGGGTCCGACACGGGGGTGATAGTCCAGCCGCAGCCGCACTTCACCGCCATCGGGCATGGCATCGCGGGCATTGCCGACCAGGTTGAGCAGTGCCAGTTCCAGTTGGGCCGGATCGAGGTGGACCCAACGCGTGCCGGTTGGCTGATCGAGAATGAACTGCTGTCCGGCGGCCATCATACGATGCAGCAGGGGCTCAATGGTTCTGATCACCTCGCCGACATCGACGGTACCGACCTGCTCGACTTCCTGGCGGCTGAACGCCAGCAGTTGTCGGGTCAGGGTGCGGGCACGCGCCGCGGCCAGCGCGATGTTCTCGACATCCTGACGGCGGGGGTCATTGGCCAGGTCCTCGCTCAGCAGCTCGGCGGTCGCGGCGATGGTGGTGAGCAGGTTGTTGAAATCGTGGGCGATCCCGCCGGCCAACTTGCCGATCGCTTCCATTTTCTGGGCCTGGCGGAACTGATCCTCGAGCGCACGGGTGTCGCTGACATCGCGGTGGGTCCCCACAATCCGGGTGGCCTGTCCGGTATGATCGCGCGCCACCACTCGGCCGCGCGATTCGATCCAGGCCCAGCTCCCGTCGGCGCGCCGCATCCGGAAGGTGTTGGTGAATGCCGTGCCGGTGTCCTGGCGATGCTGTTCAGTGAGATCGCGCAGCACCCGCTCGCGATCGTCGGGATGGAGCAGATTGGCGAAGGTCTCGCCAGCGGCGACGCGCTCGGTGGCCTCGTAGCCGAGCATGGCGAAATAGTGGCGACTGAAGTAGGTCCGTTCGGTGGTCCCGTCCCAGTCCCAGATGCCGTCCTGCACCGCATCGAGCACCAGGTCGAGCCGTTGCTCGGTCGCGATTCGGGCCCGTTCCATTGCCAGCTCCTCGGTCACGTCGCGCACGATGGCGCGCAGGACCGTGGTGGCATCGCTGCGGCGTTCACGAGCGCCGCTCAACTCGATGTAGCGATCGCTGCCGTCGCGCAGGCGGATCCGGCCCCGGTGGGCAAAGCGGGCGATCGGCCCCTCGCCGCGGGGGAGCAGGGCGGCGCGAATCCGGTCACGATCGTCGGCGACGAAGGCCTCCGGGATGTCGCGCAACTGCTCCGGAGGACGATCAACCGGGTAGCCCAGCAGTTCGGGGAGCGCGTCCGAGTACCACAGCAAGCCGCTGACGCTGTCCCAACTGAATGCCGCAGCGCGATTGGCATCCAGGGCGGTCCGGAGCTGCTCCTCCCGCTCGATCAGCGTGGTGGCCAACTGGCGCCGCTCACTGATATCCTCGATCTGCACCAGGAACAGCCGGCGCTCATCGGTCGCGATGCGCATCGGCGAGAGCGTCACCGTCACCCAGACCGGATGGCCGTCCTTGTGAACGTAGCGCTTCTCTTCGGTGATCGCGGCCGTTTCGCCGGCATCGAAGCGTTGCCAGACCCGGCGGGTCGCATCGAGGTCTTCGGGGTGCAGCAGGGTCCAGCCGGTTTGGCCCAGCAGTTCCTCCTCGCTGTACCCCACGATGTCGGTGAGCGCGGCATTGACCCGCAGCAACTCACCTGAGCGGGTCACCAGGGCCATCCCCAGTCCGGCGTCGGAGAAGGCGCGGCCGAAGCGTTCATCGCTGGCCGCCACGGCGCTGCGGTCGATGGCGATGTAGAGGCGATAGTTGTGGGGCAGATCGTGAGTGAGCACGTGGACCGGGCGCTGGCGTCCGTCGCCGGTCAGCAGCGTGGCCTCCTGATCGGCGGTGATGCTGCCGCTGAACACCGTCTCAATCGATCGGCCACGTAGCGCGTGCTGCGCCACGCCCGCCAGGTGATCAAAGGCCTCGTTGTTATCGACGATACCGCCGGCGGGGTCGACCAGAATCGTGCCGAGTACCGAATGCTCAGCCAGCACCTGATAGCAGGCGCGCTCCGCCGCCTGCCGAGCAGCAGTCTCGGCGGCCGAGGTCATCGGAGCCCGCCGGGGCGGCGGGGCGGAACCGGGAGAGCGGTCATGGAGCCCTGATGAGTGACTGTCCAAGAATATCACCGATTGGAGCCCGGGGCGAGAACGCCAGACGCCCCGACCGGGGCCGGGGCGTCGGTGCAGCACGGTGCAGCGTGGTGGCGGGTGTTAGAAGCGGATCCCCACCGTAATCGGGATGAGCTGGGTATTGCCGCCGTCGCTGAAGATGTTGATGAACTTTGCCTCGGCATAGAGACCGCGGGCAAAGTTCACCCCCAGGCCGGCCTCGATGGCGAAGTCGGTGTTGTTGGTTTCACTGAAATCCGGACCATCATCGTCGCCGGTGATCTCGCTGCGGATCAGGCCGCCACCGCCCAGGATGTAGAGCGAGGTATTGGCCGAGTAGTCGGCCCGGGCGAAGACGCCGTACATATTCTGCCGCGCATCGACAAGGCTGGGCAGGGCGTCGTCGGAGTAGGAGAAGCGATAGTACTGCGCATCGATCCCGAACCCGAAGCGACCTGAGGGGTTCCGCATCGAAATCGTGGCACCACCACCGAAACCGGTCTCGAGCACATCACCGGCATCGCCCATGGGCAGGCCGACGCCAGCGTTCAAGCCGAAGGTCAGCCCGGCCTGGGCCGACGCCGGGGCCGCCAGCAGCGCGACCGAGGCAACCATCGTGAGGGCAAGGAAACCCTTGCGCATGTGAACTCCCAGTTGGGGTCAGACGCCGTGGTCATCACGGCGGCGCCCGTTCCGGGGCGCGGGAAGGAGTCGCTTCAGCCGGGGTGATTTGCACACGTTCAGGGAACCAGCGCGGCGGCACCTGCCGGGGGGGTGTAGGGCATATCCGGCTCAAAGGTGCGCCACAGCAGGGCGGACACCGCCCTGATCAGCCGCCAGCTCTGGTTGTCGGGGGTGTACGAGGTATCGGCCGCCTCGCGGGTGATGACGGCGAACACGTAGTCGCCGTGGGGGGCATTGACCAGCGCCACCTCGGAGCGGGAGCGATCGACCGATCCCTGCTTCGAGGCCACCTGCACAGTCGGTGGAATCATGGCCAGCGCCTCGCCATTCCAATAGATCCGGGTCAGGTGGCGATACATCGCTTCGCTGGCGGCGCGGGGCATGAAGCGACTGTCCCGGATGCCGACGACCAGCTCGGCAATTTCGCGCGGGGAGGTCTGACCCCAGCCGTACACCTCCCAGATCGCCTGGCGGCCCGGGGTGCGCGAGTTCATCCGGGTGGCGCTGAAGCCGTGGTCGGCCAACCACTGGTTGATGTACACCCCACCGCCCACCAAGGCCTGCAACCACAGCGCCGCCGCGTTGTCGCTGCTGGTGATCATCGCCATGGTCACCTTGCTCAGCGGCACCACCGCGCCGGCCTGCAGCTCATCGAAAAGATCGTCTTCGCCATTGTAACGGAGCGAGTCGGCCCAGGTGAGCGGCTGGTCAAAGCGCAGGCTGCCGTCGCTGATCCGCTGAAAGGTGGCCAGCAGAATGGGCACCTTGATCATCGAGGCTGTGGGGAACACCTCATCGGCCCGGAGCAGGGCTCCGCGGCCGGTGGCCAGGTGGCGGACGTAGATCCCGACCACCCCATCGACCGAATCGGCGAGCTGGGTGAGCTGGCGCTCGAGGGCGGTGTCACGGCTGACGGCGGGCCATTGGGCCGCCACGGGCGAGGCGAACAGCAGCGAGCAGAGCAGGGCGAGGCGCATGACGGGTCCCGGTGAGATTGGTTCCAAGCTAATCGCCGGCGCGGCCCCGGTCGAAACCCGGCCGACCGGTTCGCCGTACCAGCCACAACAGTCGTGACCCCGATCCCGGATCAATCATGTCGGTTCTTGCGGTGCTCTTCTCGCTCGCTCTTCCCCCGATCGACACGGCGGGACCGGTCTACCACGGTCGGACCGGAGCGGTGGAGGTCGCCCTGCCGCGCCATGACGACGTCGCGGTCGTGGTCGACGGCCAGCTCGATGAGCCGGTGTGGCAGAGCGCGGCCCTGTTGACCGGGTTCTCCCAGTTCACCCCGGTTGACGGCCAGGCCGCCGTCGATTCGACCGAGGTGCTGATCTGGTATTCCGCCACCGCGCTGCATCTCGGGGTGCGGGCGTTCGCCGCCCCCGGGGCGGTCCGGGCGACGCTGGCGCAGCGCGATCAGATCTTTGCCGACGACAACATTCAGATTTTTCTCTCCACCTTCAACGATGGCCGTACCGCCACCTTTCTGGCCGTCAATCCCCTGGGCGTGCAGGCCGACGGCGCGGTGAATGAACGCGGCCGCGGCAGCGGATGCAGCGGGTTCAATTGCGCGGTGTCGACCCGCGAAGGTCCTGATCTGTCGCAGGACTTCGTGTGGCAGTCGGCCGGGGCAATGAACGAGAACGGCTACACGATCGAGATCACCCTGCCGCTGAAGAGCATTCGATTCCAGGCGGCCGATCGTCAGGACTGGGGCATCAACGTGCTGCGGGTGGTCCAGTCCCGCGGCCAGGAACAGACCTGGACCCGGACCAGCCTGGGACAGGCCTCATTTCTGGCGCAGGGCGGTCATCTGGTCGGGCTTGAGGGCCTGCGCACCGGCCATGCGCTCGATCTGATTCCCACACTCACCTCCCGCCTGATGGGGTCAGCCAGCGGCGGTGACTGGGATTACCGGGGCGGCGCCCCGGAGATCGGCGGCACCCTCCGCTGGGGTGTCACGCCCAATCTGACTCTGCACGCCACTGCCAATCCCGACTTCTCGCAGGTCGAGAGCGACGCGGGGCAGTTCAGCTTCGATCCGCGCCAGGCACTCTACTTCGAGGAGCGGCGGCCATTTTTTCTCGATGGCATCGAACAGTTCCAAGTGCCGAACAACCTGATCTACACCCGGCGGATTGTGCAGCCGGTCGGCGCGGCCAAGCTGACGGGAACCGTGCATGGGACCCACATCGGCGCGTTGGCTGCCGTCGATGATCGCAGCGTGTCCCGCTCGGGCGAACATCCGGTCTACGCCGTGCTGCGAGCCAGCCGCGACGTGGGTGCCGGCTCCCAGGTGGGGATGGTCTACACCGAGCAGCACGACGGCGCCGATGCCAACCGGGTGGTGGGTATCGATGGTCGGTTGGTACTGGGGGCGAGCCACTCCGTCACCTTCAACGGTGCCGTCGCGCATGATCGGGTGAACGGTCAGCCGACCACCGCGCCGCTCTGGGGGATGGGATATCGCTACAGCGGCCGCGGCTTTCGCGCCCGCTACAGCCTGAGCGCCATCGATGACGCATTCCGGACCCGGACCGGATTCATCTCGCGTCCCGGCATCGCCAATGCTGTGGTGTCGCACAGCTATACCTGGCTTCGCAGTGCCCGCGCGTTGGAGTCGATCAATCTGGAACTGGTCCTCAACGGTACCTGGGTGTACGACTCGCTGGTGCAGGGCGGCGAGATTCAGGATCGCAAACTCCACCTCAACCTCAATACCCAGTGGGCCGGTGGCTGGACCGCCGGCGCCTCGATTCTCGACGAGAGTTTCGGCTACGATCCCAGCATCTACGCGGCGTATGGTGTGCTCCATCCCGATGGTGAAGTCACGCCATTCGTCGGCACGCCGCGCATCGCCAATCGTGACTACATCCTCACGCTCGGCTCGCCGGCCTACGACGGCGGCTCATTCAATCTGTTTGTGCTCTATGGCAATGACGAGAACTTTGCCGAGTGGGCGTCGGGACGGATTCTGTGGGTGACAGCCGACGCCACGGTGCGAGCCAGCGATCAGTTGCGCTTCGGGCTCTCCTACACCCATACCTCGGTGTTTCGTCAGCACGGTGGCGGAGAGGTCACGCTGCAGATGGTGCCGCGGCTGCGGGCCGAATATCAGATTGATCGTGCGCTTCAGGTCCGGCTGATCAGCCAGTATGCCCTGAACGCTCAGGACGCGCTCCGCGACGACGGTCGAACCGGCCTGCCGCTGGTGTTGCGGGATCCGGAGAGCGGCGACTATCGGCCGGCCGTGGCGACTCGCGATGGTCGACTCCGTACCGATCTGCTGCTGACCTATCTGCCCAACCCCGGCACGGTGATGTACCTGGGGTACGGGACATCCCACGCCGAACCTGATCCGTGGGGGCGTCGCCATCTGGTACGCACCGACGACGGATTCTTCCTCAAGCTGTCCTATCTGTTCCGCATGGCCGACTGAATCGCGATCGGCGCCGCCGTCTCAGACCGGGGCGGGCGTGGCCGCCTCGATCAGGCCGGCAAAGAGCCGCCCCACCGAGGGGGCACCCGCAGGGAACATCTCAGGATGCCACTGCACGCCGATGGCGAACTGATCGGCCAGCTCAATCGCCTCGATCACACCATCCGGTGCCCAGGCTGTGGCAATCAGATCCTGGCCGAGGGTTCGGACGCCCTGATGGTGCATCGAGTTGACCGGGGCATTCTCGGTGCCCATCAACTGTCCCAGGCGGCTGCCGGATGCCACCCGGACCGGATGGGCCAGATGATCGCGGGCCCAGCCGGCGGTGGGGTAATAGTCATGCTTTATCGATCCCTCGCGCTCGGCCGTGAGGTCCTGCCAGAGTGTACCGCCCCGCACCACGTTGAGCACCTGCAGTCCGCGACACAGCCCCAGGAACGGCTTGCGATCCTCGATCGCCCAGCGGGTCAGCATCATCTCGGTGCTGTCGCGGGCCGGATCGAGCCTGCCCAGCAGTGGGTGGGGATCGGTCTGGTAGCAGGCCGGATCGACATCGACCCCGCCCGGCACCAGCAGACCGTCGAGCCGGTCATAGATCGCCCGCAGCACCTCGCGTTCGGAGGCCAGCAGCGGAATCAGCACCGGTGCGGCGCCCGCGGCGCTCAGCGCATGGACGTAGCGTTGGTTCATGACCCACGAGTCGGGCAGCGCGGCCGGAATGCCATCGATGGCATGAAGCGTCTGGGTGGTCACGCCGATCAGCGGGCGGAGGGCCATCAATACACTCCTTCACGGGTTTCCCGGACCAGCAGATCGACCACATCCTTCAGGTCGCCGGTCTCGCGGAAGACGGCAAGCTGCCGATCGGCGCTGGTGCCTTCCTCAAGGATGCGATAGGCATACTCAACTTCGGAACGGGTCCCCAGCTCGTCGAGCACGTCGCCGAGAAACCAATCGAGCAGCTCGCGGATCAGATCGCGGGTGGGAGCCTCCACTCCGGCGCCCCAGTCGATCAGGCGACCGTCGAGGCCGTAGCGAATGGCACGCCACTTGTTTTCGTCGAGGCAGTCGATCGGATACTGGCGGTAGCTCATGTTGTCGCGGCGGAGTTTCCAGAGCTTGAACACAATCGCCTGAAAGATCGCTGCGATACAGACCGCCTCGTCGACCCGGGTGCAGATATCGCAGATCCGGAACTCGAGGGTCGGGTAGTTCCAACTCGGCCGGACATCCCACCAGATCTTCGAGGCATCGGGAATCGACCGGGTGGCCACAAGGCCGTTGACCATGCTCTCGAACTCGGACCAGGAACTCATCGCCCGGGGAATGCCGGTGCGGGGGAAATTGCGGAACACGACGCTGCGGTAACTCTTGAGCCCGGTGTGGCGGCCGAACCAGAACGGCGACGATGTCGACAGCGCCAGCACATGCGGCAGGAAATAGCGGCAGGCATTCATGGCGTCGATCAGGAACTCGCGGTCCTCGATCCCGATGTGGACATGGGTGCCGAAAATGAGCAGCCGCTGCGCCAGGTCCTGAAGATCCTCCTTGACGCCGGCGTAGCGCTCGAGCGGTGTGATCTGCTGATCCCACCATTTGGAAAACGGATGAGTTCCCGCTGCGGCAATGACCAGTCCCTTGCGAGCCGCCAGGTCCATCACCAGCCGACGCAGTCGTACCACTTCGGCCCGGGCTTCGGCCGGTGTGCGGCACACTCGGGTGCCGACCTCGACCATCGACTGGTGCAGCTCCGGTTTGACCTCGCCCAGCAGCATCGAATCCTCGAGCAGCATTTCGGTGATGTAGCTGCGAAGTTCGCGGGTCTCGGGATCGATGATCTGGTACTCCTCTTCGATCCCCAGGGTCAGCGACGGCTCCTTCATGCACGCGGCTCCACGACGAAGGTGGGAACTGTCGATCCGCCGCCGGCTGTGACGTTCACCAGTGCGTCGGTGGAAATGCGGGTCAGGATCCCGTCCATAACGCGGCCTTCCCAGCCAAAGGGGGCAGTATCCACCACCCGCTGGGACCAGGTCATCCGGCCGCTGGCATCGAGAGCCGGGAAGGGCTCTTCGGGAAGCTCAATCCGCTGCTGTACCACGTAGGGCGAGGCCAGCGCGGTGGTGAGGGCCTGCTGCCAGGCGGTGTCATCCACGGTCCAGCCCAACACGATGCCGGCACCGCCGTAGTCATCGTTGGGCTTGAGCACGAGCTGGTCGCGATGATCCTGGATCCAGGGGACCAGATCGATGCTGCGGCCATCGATCCGGGTATGGCGTTCCTCCACTACCCGGGTCCACGGTACGTGACGGGCAATGGCCCGTTGCTCTGCGTCGGTAAATCGCGCGGCGTGACGCTCGTCGCTCAGGACAGCCAGCGAGGCCTTCTTGTGCAGCGGTTTGCAGTTGATCGGATTGACCATCACTACCTGCCCCGCGAGCGCCGCGCGCAGCAGCGGATGGTCCAGGCCGCCGCGCGCGACCAGCTCATGCAGCAGCACCCGCTTGTAGACCAGATCGATCGGGGTGCCATCGGCATCGCAGAGCCGATCGCCCGAGATGCTGAGCGCTTCGGGGGTGGTGATCCGGCAGGGAATGCCGGCGTCGTGGAGCCGCTTGCTGATCAATTCGAATTCGCTGCGAGTCGGCACCTCGGCCCAATCGACGATGGCAATGGTGGGCAGCCGTCGCTGCCCGCTGGCCCGGTACCATTGCTCCAGCAGCACTCCGGTCAGCGTATTGACTGTGGGAAGCGGGCGGACAAACCAGTCGCGCCTGAAGCGCTGCATCACCGGCAGGGCCGCGAACAGCTCGGCCAGGGCGTCGCTGTACCCGATCCCGGCTGGCGTCTCACCGTTGAACTCGGTCAGGCGCGGCGTGCCGCTCGCCGGATCGAGAAAGGCATCGATCCGTGCCAACGGCACCAGCGTGTCCCCGCGCGGGGCGCAGGCCAGGAGCTGCTCCTCCCATTCGGCCAGGTGGAAGTCGCGCCGGAGCGCTGGATCCTCCAGCGCGGCCCGGCCGATCCGATCGAGTGCGCCGAGCAGGTCGCGACTCATCGCGGCCAACGCATCGTAGCTCGCCTGAGACAGGAACCGGGGCCGCGCCACGGTACAGAGCGGCCGGTCCCCGAACCAGATGCCGGCCGCGCGTTGGCGATCGGCCAGCCACTCCAGCGCTTCGGTGGCGCTCTGATCGTCGAGCACCTCGGCCCAGGCTGCGCACGGATCGCGACTCACCCACGCCTCGCACGACGACTGGTCAGCAACGCGCCGGCGCGCGGTGCGGGCGGTACCCGCTCCTCCAATGCCAGGGCAATGGCGACATCGGCCATCCGGCGCACCGCCCAGCGGAACCAGCGGGGGCCCAACGAATTGATATCGAAATCGGGCGCCGGGTTCATGAAGTCGATCGCGTAGGGCACGCCGTCACGGATCGCCCATTCAATTGAGTTCATGTCGTACCCGAGGGCCCGGACCAGACGGCGCGATTGCCTGACGATCTCCCGCAACATCGGTCGGGGCAGATAATCGAGGCTCTCGTGATAGCGCCGGGTATGCGGATCGTACCGGATCGGCGCGACGTGGTCGCGGCCGATGCAGATGCATCTGACGAACTCATCCCAGGCAATGAACTCCTGCACGATCATCGTCAGCAGGCCCGATTCGTTGTAATGCATCAGCAACTCGTCGAGCGTGTGGCAGACGTAGACATCCCGCCAGCCGCCGCCGTGGGCATCCTTGAGTATGCAGGGCAGACCAATGGTGTCGACCACCCGCTGCCAGTCGAGCGGATAGGCCAGGTTGCGGAGCGACTCCTGGTGGTCGATACCGGGCACATACTCCTTATGCGGCAGCAACATGGTCCGCGGAGAGCGGATCCCGAGGGCCTCGGCCAGGGTGGCGCCGAAGAACTTGTCGTCGGCCGACCACATCAGCGGAGAGTTGATCACCCGGACGCCCCGCACCACGGCGTGCTTGAGAAAGCTGCGATAGAACGGAACCTCGTGGGAGATCCGATCGATAATCACGTCATAGCGCAGCGGGTCGTCGAGGCCCGGCGTACCCAGGGTCACGAATTCGGCTGTCACCCCGGCGGCGCGACGATTCACTTCCTCAAGAAAGGCGGGGGGCCACGACCACTCGCGCCCCACGATGATGCCGATACGACGCGGCCGCTCCCCGCCGGCTGTGATGATACTCATGGAGTCCTCAGTCGTGTCCCATGACGTAGCGGCGCAACATGTCGCGCCACCAGGGCCAATCGTGTGCCCCGCCGTTCCAGAGACGGAGCGCATTGCCAATGCCGCGGTCCCAGAGCACCGCCGACAGCGACTCGTTCTGGGGGCGGAGTGGATCATCGCGTCCCACCGCCAGGATCAGATCAAGCTGCTGGAGCTGTCGAATCCGATCGGGATCGTACTCATGCGCCAGATACTCGGCGGGATTGTAGAAGTAGATCACCTCATCGGACCAGCCGCCGGTGAGACGCCGGATATCGACGAGCCCGCTCATCACCAGCGCCCGCCGGACCTGCTCCGGATAGCGGGTCGCGAACGACAGCGCGTGGTACCCACCAAATGATGCCCCCGCCGCGATCACTGTGGAATCGGGATTGGTCTCGGCGCTGTGCGGCAACACTTCGTCACGGACGTAGCGGTCATAGCGCGCATGCCATTCCACCCGGGCCCGGGGATGCGCGGCCTCGTCATACCAGGCGCGCTCGTCGATGCTGGGCAGACAGATGATCTGGAGCTGGCCGGCCTGGAGCAAATCGGCCACGGCGTCACACATGCCCCGATCCTCCCACTCACGATTCCAACCCATTGAGGTGGGAAAGGCCAGCAGCCGGGCACCGGCATGGCCGTGCACGATCAGCTCCATCGTTCGACCGAGCAGCGCGGGTGAGTCCCAGGTGTGAGTACGGCGCTGCCACATGAGGGGTGATCCGGGTAGCGGGTCCCGGAAGCTACATCGATCGGCGCGGCGAGAGCGGCCCGGCAGCGGCGCGATGAGGACGAGCCGGGGACAATCCGCACCGAAGCAAGCGGTTGCTTGCTGTATCGCCGGTCCTCGGGTTATCCTCAGCCATGGCGACCCGCGACACCCTGCTTGATGTGACTGCTGCGCTCTTTGCCGAGCATGGTTGGCGCGGCACGACCACCCGGCGGATCGCCAGGGCGGCCGGTGTCAACGAAGTGACAATCTTCCGCCAGTTCGGTTCCAAGGAGGCGCTGCTGCTCGCGGCGGTGCATGCCGCAGCCGAGGCCGCTGCCCCGGACAGCCTGCCGGACCAGCCGATGGATCCCCACGCCGAACTGGGTGAGTGGGCCGCCCGTCACCACGACGCACTCCGCCGCCGCGGTTCGCTCATCCGCAGTTGCCTTGCCGAGTTCGAGGAGCATCCCGAACTGACACCGGTCGCCACCCGCGGGGCGGAGCAGACGGCACTCGAGCTGACCGGTTACCTGCGGCGGGCCGCCGAGGCCGGCTTGTTCGAGCGCGAGGCACCCTGCGAGGTCGCGGCGGCGATGTTGATGAATGCACTGTTTCTGGATGCCATCGCCCGCGATCTCGTGCCGCGCTGTGCCGAACGGGAACCGCGGCAGATGATCGACGGCTGCATTGAACTGATGCTCCGGGGGCTGGGCTGGCAGGCGGAGATGGCGGGATGAGGGTGGCGGTCGCGGCATTGCTGCTGGCGCTGGTTGTCACCCCGCTCAGTGCCCAGCGCGCCGCCTCGTCGGCCCCGCTCAAACTCTCGCTGCGCGACGCCGTGGCGGCGGTCGATTCGGCCTCGGAGGCCGTCGGTATCGCCCGTGCCGGCGTGGCGGGTGCCCGCGGTCGACTGCGCCAGGCGGAGAGCGGCAGGCTGCCGCAGCTCAGCGGCAGCGCCAGCTACACCCGGACCCTGGCCTCGCAGTTTTCCTCGTTCGCCAGCGATGCACCGGGCGCAGCCGATACCATCGCGGCGCCGATCGATTGCGCCCGCTTCACGCCCCGTCCCGGCCTGCCGATCGGTGAACGTCTCGATTCACTGGAACGCGGCCTCGACTGTGTGGCGAACGGCGGGGGCGGTCTCGATTTCGGGGCGCTGCCTTTTGGCCAGGCGAATGCGTGGCGCTTTGGTCTGGAATTGCAGCAGACCCTGTTCAATCGCAGTCTGGCCGCGACAATCAGCGGCGCCCGGGCCGGCGAGGACCAGGCCGAAGCTGCCTATCGGAGTGCCCGTGCCGGGGCGATCCTCGAGGTGGCCACCGGCTATCTCGACGCTCAGCTCAGCGAGCGACTGCTGGCGATTGCCGACAGCACGCTGGCGCAGGCCGAGCGCACCTACCGCGACATGGCGCGGGCCGGCGACGTCGGTAACGCGGCGGAGTTCGATGTGCTTCGGGCGCAGGTGGCGCGCGACAATCAGCGCCCGATCGTAGCCGAACGTCGGTCGGCGCGCGACGTGGCGATGATTCGGCTGCGTCAGTTGCTCGATCTGCCAGCGGATCAGCCGCTCGAACTTGTCACATCGCTCGACGACACCACGACCATTCCATTGCCCGGCTTTGTGGCGGACGTCCCGTCCGATCCCGATCGCCGGGCACCCGTGCGCCAGGCCGAAGCGGCGTTCCGTGCGGCCACGGCGGCGCATCGTGCGGCGCGCGATGCCCGCTGGCCGACGCTGGCGCTGACCAGCTCCTACGCACAACTCGCCTATCCCCGCGATCCACTGCGATTCGGCACCTTCCTGAGCGATTGGACAGTAGGCGTCCAGCTTTCGGTGCCCCTGTTTACCGGCGGGCGCCTGGCGGGCTCGGCTGCCGAAGCCGAAGCCAATGCGGTGGCCGCGCGGCTGCGCTGGCAGCAAACCCGCGAACTGGCGCTCAGCGATGACGCGGAAATCGAAAGCCGGTTGGGTGCTGCCGAACTGAGTTATGCCGCGAGCGGGGCAACGGTCGCCAGTGCCGAGCGGGCCTACCACATTGCCGAATTGCGGCTGCGTGAGGGTCTCTCAACATTGACCGATCTCGCCGAAGTGCGCTTGCAGTTGCAGCAGGCCGAGGCCAATCGGGCCCAGGCGGCGCGAGACCTGCGTCTCGCCCGGCTGCGCTACCGGTTGCTGGGAGATCTGCCGCTTGGAACCACCGGGCCGACGGCGTTCTGATGCCCGAACCTTCGACCTTCAGTGTGCTCATCCGGGAGCGTGAATCATGAGCCGGACATCGGTGCTCATCGGCGTGGGACTGCTCGGCGCTCTGGTGGCGTGTGGTGAACCGACACCGGATCACGCGGTCGAGTCGGCTCCGGTTCAGATCGATTCGACGCTGATCGCGGTGGTCGACAGCGTCACCCTTGAGGACGGCCCCGCCATTTCGGGGCATCTGGTGGCCGAACGGACGGCCCAGTTGCGGCCGCAGGTGGCGGGCGCCGTGCTGCGGGTCCTGGTGCGCGAAGGCGAGTCGGTCCGGGCGAGGCAGTTGCTGGCAGTGATCGACACCACGGTGCTGGCCGATCAACTCGGCTCGGCGCGAGCGGCTCTCCGCAGTGCTGACCAGGCCGTGACGACTGCCGAACGCAACAGCGATCGGGCCGAACGCCTGCTGAGCGAAGGGGCCATTGCGCCGCGCGATGCCGAGGCGGCGCGGGACGCGCTGGCCCAGGCCGAGGCCGGTCGTCAGGAGGCGCGGGCCCGGCTGGCCGCGGCCGAGCAGCAGCTTGCCCATGCCCTGGTCCGGGCCCCGTTCGACGGCGTGGTGAGCCAACTGCCGGTGAGTGTGGGGGACATCGTCTCGCCGGCCGGAGCGACAGCGCTGGCAGTGGTGGTCGATCCGCGGGTGCTCGAGCTCGATGGTACTGTGCCGGCCAGCAACCTCGGCGATATCGCAGTGGGAACGCCGGTGGAGTTCCGGCTCAGCGCGGCGCCGGAGCGGCGGCAGCGCGGTCAGGTGGTGCGGATCAACCCGGCGATCGACCCCGCCACCGGCCAGGTCCGCCTCTATGTTCGTCTCCCCAACGACGCCGGTCGCCTGGCGGTGGGTATGTTCGCCGAAGGGCGCGTGCTGATCGCCAGCCGCCGTGCGCCGGCTGTACCGCTGGACGCTATTGATCCTCGGGCGACCTCCCCCGGCGTGCGGCGCGTGCGCCACGACAGCGTGGTCATGGCGCCTGTCACATTCGGATTACGTGACGACATGGCCGGCTGGGTCGAAGTGGTGAGCGGCCTCACGGTGGGTGACACGGTCCTTGTCGGCGGCGCGCGGGGCACCCCGATCGGGGCGCGTGTCAGCATCGTTTCCACCGACGGCTGAGCGATCCCGCCATGTGGATCTCCAACTTCGCCATTCGCAACCCGCTGATCACCATCGTCACCATGTTGGCGTTGGTGGCCTTCGGCCTGGCGGCACTGATCAGTCTTGAGACCGACGAATTTCCCGATATCGCCCAACCGATTGTCGCCGTCACGATTGTCTATCCCGGCGGATCGCCTGACGTGGTCGAACGCGAGGTGGTCGAGCCGGTTGAGGAAGCGCTCTATTCCATCGAGGGGCTGGATCGGGAAACGACAAAGTCCAACGCCGTCGACGGTTTGGCGCAGTTCGTGGTGGTGTTCGATTTCGAGAAGGGAGTTGCCCAGGCGGCCCAGGATGTCCGCGACGCGCTGAGCACCATCCGGGGCGATCTGCCGCCCGAGATCGAGGATCCGATCATCACCCGGTTCGATCCCTCGGAACTGTCGATTCTCTCGCTCACCGTCACCTCGCCCACACTGTCCCAGCAGGCGCTCACCGCCATCGCCGACCCGCTGGTGGTCGGGGCGATTCGGGCGGTGAGTGGTGTGGCCCAAGCCGAGATCGTGGGGGGCAGTTACCCCGAGATGACCGTGGAACTCCGCCCGGCGGCGATGCAGGCCGCCGGAGTCGGTGTCGCCGATATCGTGCAGGCGGTGGGGCAGGAGAACCTGGCGGTCCCGGTGGGTCGGTTGAACGGCGAGCGCGAGGAACTCTCGATCCGGCTCAAGGGCCGGCTCGGCGACGCGGCGGCCTTTCGGGCACTGGTGATTGCCCAGCGCGACGGGGCGGCGATTCGTCTCGGCGATGTGGCCGAGGTCTTCGTTGGCGCCGAGGAGGCGCGGACCGCCGCCAGCTACAACGGCGGTACTGCTGTCGGCATCGAAGTGAAGAAGTCCAAGGGATACTCCACCACCACCGTCGCCGACCAGGTCAAGGCGGCGTTGGCGGAACTCCAGCCCAACTTGCCGGGCGATGCCCGGATCGAAGTGGTGCGCGACGCCGGGGTGCGAGTGGCCAAGGCGGTCGAGAACGTCCAGTCGGCGTTGGTCGAGGGAGCCATCCTGACTGTGCTGGTGGTGTTCCTCTTCCTCAACTCGTGGCGCTCCACTGTCATCACCGGTCTGGCGCTGCCGATTTCGGTGCTGGCCAGCTTCATCGCGGTCTGGGCCTTCGGCTTCAAGCTGGAAACCATGTCGCTGCTCGGGTTGTCGCTGGCGATCGGAATTCTGATTGACGATGCCATCGTGGTGCGCGAGAACATCGTCCGCCACGTCGAGATGGGGAAGGATCATTACACCGCCTCGCGTGAAGGAACTGCCGAGATCGGTCTGGCGGTGGCAGCGACGACCTTCTCGATCGTGGCAGTCTTTGTGCCGATCGCCTTCATGTATGGCTTGTCGGGACAGTGGTTCAAACCGTTTGCGCTCACCATCGCCTGTGCGGTGTTGGTGTCGCTGTTCGTGTCGTTCTCGCTCGATCCGATGTTGTCGGCCTACTGGTCGGAGCCGCCGCGGGGGGCGACCGAGCCGTGGTGGATCACCCGTCAGCTCGATCGTTTCAACGGCTGGTTTGAGCGGCGCACCGAGGACTATGCCCGACTGATCGGCTGGGCGCTTGATCATCGCGGTGTGATGGTGATGTTGGCGCTGGGATCGTTCGTGGCGGCGATTGGCTTGCAGGCGACGGTGGGTGGGTCCGGCTTTGTTCCCGAATCGGACCGGTCCGAAATGGAGGTGATCGTCGAAGCGCCTCCCAGTGCCAACCTTGGCTACACCACGGCCCGGGCCGAGGCCGTGGCGGCGCTGGCGCGGCAACACCCGGAGGTGGCCTACACCTACGTCACGGTGGGCAATCCGTTGCCGATGCGGACGCCGGGTGTGGATCAGGGTCAGATCTACATCAAGCTCACGCCCAAGCATGAGCGGTCGCTGTCACAGGCCGAGCTGGGTGCGATGTTCCGCGCGGAATTCGCTCAGGTGGGCGGCGTCACCAGCTCGGTCTTCTCGGGGGGATTTGCCGGGGCGATGAAGGAAATTCAGCTCGAGATCCGCGGTCCCGACGCCGCGACGTTGAGCGCCCTGGCCGCCGAAGCTGCCGAGCGGGCGCGGCAGGTGCCGGGCGCGGCCGACGTGGGGCTGTCGGTGCGGGGAGTGCGTGATGAGCTGACCGTGGAACTCAATCGCGGTCTGGCGTCGTCGTTGGGACTGGGTGTGGCCCAGGTGGCTCAGGCGATGCGTCCGGCCTTTGCCGGCCTGGACGTGGGCGATTGGGTGGACCCGACCGGCGAGACCCGGGATGTCCGGGTGCGCCTCGCCCCCGAGGCCCGCCGTCGCGCCACCGATCTGGCCACCTTGCCGCTCAGCCTGCGGGGAGCCGACGGTGTGGAGCGGCTGGTGCCGCTGGGTCAGATCGCCACCATCAGCCATGAAATCGCGCCTGGCCAGATCGATCACCTCAATCGTGAGAAGGTGATCACCCTCGAAGCCAACACCGAGGGACGCAGCCTCAGCGAGGTGCAGGCCGGCATTCAAGCCGAGCTGGCGGCGATGACATTTCCGCCCGGCTATCGGGTCACTGTCGGCGGCCAGGGACGGGATCAGGCCGAGGTGTTCATCAACGTGTTTCTCGCGCTCGGCATCGCGGTGCTGTTGATGTATCTGATCCTGGTGGTGCAGTTCGGCTCATTCCTCGATCCGCTCGCCATTCTGGTCTCGCTGCCGCTGTCGCTGATCGGGGTGGTCCTGGCCTTGGTCCTGACCGGCGACACGCTCAACATCATGTCGCTGATCGGCGTGATCCTGTTGATGGGCATTGTGGCGAAGAATGCGATCCTGCTTATCGACTTCGCGAAATGGGCGCGCGAGCGTCAGGGCATGCCGCTGCGTGAGGCGCTGATCGAGGCGGGGCGGATCCGGTTGCGGCCGATTCTGATGACCACATTTGCCCTGATTGCCGGCATGATTCCGGTCGCCATCGGCGCCGGTGAGGGTGCCGATTTCCGGGCGCCGCTGGGGCGGGCGGTGATTGGCGGCGTGCTCACCTCGACCCTGCTGACCCTGCTGGTCATCCCGACCGTGTATGAGATTCTCGATGACCTGCGCTCCGGCCTGCTGCGACGGGCCGGCCGACTGGTGCGCGGGGCGGAGGGCTGGGGGCCGCGCACCGCCGAACATCAGGCGGTCAGCCCGCGCGAGGAGTAGTCGGCGCGCCGGGATGTCCCACCATCGCCGGCCAGTTCTCGCGAACCCGGCGGGCCCAGGAAGCCTCGTCGTGGTCGCCTGCGGGGTCCTCGAGGTACCACAGGTCGCGCTCAAGCTGCCAGCCCCGCGCCAGCAGCAGATCGCGCATCCGGCGGACATCGTGAAGCTCATCCTCGCCTTCGAGCCGACCCACATCGAGCCAGATTCGCCCTGTCGGAGCCGGTTGGTCCGCCAACCAGGTAAAAATTGCGCCATCGGCATACCAGAGAGCCGGACTGAGCGCCCACGCGGCGCCGATGGTGTCGGGCGCCGCAAGCAGGGCGTAGAGCGCGAACAGGCCGCCCATCGACGAGCCCCCCACCGTGACGTGTTCCGGCCCCGGCAGGGTGCGGAAGCAGCCATCGATCAGCGGCTTCACGGTGGTCAGCAGCCAGTCGAGATAGGCCACGCCCTCGCCCGGTCCCCGGATCGGGTCGTCGAAGGGGGAGTATTCCTTGAGCCGCTCGGGGCCGAGATTGGGGATCCCAACCAGGATCACCGGATCGTGGATGCCACGCTGGGCGAGGGTCTCCAGCAGGTGCCAATCCCCGGCGAAGCTGGTGCGGGGATCAAAGAGGTTCTGGCCGTCCTGGAGATAGACCACCGGGTAGTGACGTGTCGGCGCCGTCAGATAGTCGGGGGGAGTGGCGACCAGGATGTCGCGCACGGCGTCGTCGGGACCGGCGAGGTCGTGGAGGGTGTGGAGCACGCGACAAGTTACCACCCTGAGCGCCGGGGCGTAGGCGGCGGCTCGGGCGGGGGCTATCTTGTGCCAGACCGTCCACTGCACTCCTCTTTGCCAGGTTGATCCATGCACTGTTCCCGTCTGTTGTCTGTGCTGCTCGCCCTGCCGCTCGCTGCCGGATGCAGCCGCGCAACCGCGACTCCCTCGACTCAACCCCGCGCGGCGGCGCGTCCCGGCGCCGCCGACTCGGCTCCGGCCCGCGGAGCCGCCACCGGTCCCCAGTCCTACGCCAAGGTCGTCCCGGCTCAGGCCAGCCGCGACAGCGGCCTGTTCGTGGTGCGCCGGTCGGGCGACAAGATCTTCTGGGAGATTCCCGATTCGCTGCTGGGGCGCGACATGCTCTGGCTGACCCGGATTGCAGCGGCGGCGGCCGACCTGTCGCCCTTCACCAATGCGGGATCGAATATCAACGAGTATCTGGTGCGCTTCGATCGTGACGGCGATCGGATTCTGCTGCGCAGCCAGGGCACCCGCTACGTGGCCGACAGCACCCTGCCGATCGCCAAGTCGGTTGCGGCAAATACCTTTGCCCCGATTCTGCAGGCCTTCGACATCAAGGCGTACACGCCCGACTCCGGCGCCGTCGTGATCGATGTCAGTTCGTTCCTCGACGACGACGTGCCATCGATCAGTGGCCTGGCGGCGGGGTTGCGGACGCAGTTCAAGGTCCGGCGGATGGATCCGTCGCGGTCGTTCGTGGAGAGCATCAAGAGTTTCCCGATGAACCTCGAGATCCGTCAGGTGCAGACCTTCGAGGCCACCGATCCCCCGTCACAGCGGAGCACCGGGACGGTGTCGATCACCACGGCCCAGTCACTGGTGCTGCTGCCGCGCGAGCCGATGCGGCCGCGCTATGCCGATGAACGGGTCGGCTGGTTCAGTCTGCGGCAGATCGATTTCGGGTCGCATGCCCTCAAGGCGGCGGAGCGGGAACTGATTCGGCGCTGGCGGCTGGAACCGAAGGATCCGGCGGCCTATGCCCGGGGCGAGTTGACCGAACCGGTCAAGCCGATCGTGTTCTATCTCGATCCCGGCACCCCGACCGAGTGGCGCCCCTACATCCGCCAGGGCATCGAGGATTGGAATCAGGCCTTCGAGGCGGCCGGCTTCCGCAATGCGATCATTGCCAAGGACCCGCCGACGCCCGAGGAGGATCCCGAGTTCGATCCCGATGACGTGCGCTATTCCAGCATCCGCTATGTGGCCAACATGACCCGCAATGCGATGGGGCCCAGCGTGTCGGATCCGCGGACCGGCGAGATCATCGAGAGCGACGTGATCTGGTATCACAATCATCTCCGTTCCTATCGCAATCGGCTGATGGTCGAGACCGGTGCTGCCAATCCCGGCGCCCGTTCGCTCGACATTGATCACGACCTGATCGGCGAGACGGTGCGCCAGGTGATCGCTCACGAGGTGGGGCATGCCCTGGGTCTGCCGCACAACATGATTGCGTCGTCGTCGTTCCCGGTCGATTCGTTGCGCAGTCCGTCGTTCACCAGCGCCAATGGCGTCGCGCCGTCGATCATGGACTACGCCCGGCAGAACTACATCGCCCAGCCGGGCGACGGTGTCACGCGCTTCATCCGCAAGATCGGCCCCTACGACCGCTACGCGATCAATTGGGGCTATCGCATCATTCCCGGCGCCGAGGGCGCCACGCCGGAGAGTGAGCGGGCGGTGCTGGATCGTTGGATTCTGGAGAAGGCCGACGATCCGCGGTTCCGCTTCTACGGCGGCGACGGCATGGATCCGCGGGCACAGACCGAGGACATCGGTGACGACCCGGTCCGGGCGTCGACCTTCGCGATCATGAACCTCAAGCGGGTGGCCCCCAATCTGCCCGAGTGGACGGCCACGGCGGGCGAAGGTTGGGACGATCTGTCGGAACTCTACGGCGAGCTGGTGTCGAGTTACGCCCGCTATGTCGGTCACGTCATCACCCTGATCGGTGGGGTGGAGCGGACGGCCAAGGCCACCGATCAGGCTGGTCCGGTGTACGTCCCGGTCAGTGCCGAGCGGCAGCGCGCCGCTGTCAAGTTCCTCGCCGATCAGGTCTTCACTACGCCGACGTGGCTGGTCGATCCCACCCTGCTGCGACGGATCGAGGGCGTGGGGGCGCTCGATCGGGTGCGTCAGGCGCAGACGTCGGCGCTCAACCGGGTGCTCGACGCCAGTCGGATGCAGCGGATGGTTGAGGCCGCGGTCTACAGCGATGCGGCGGGCTACACCCCGGCGATGCTGTTCCAGGATGTGCGCGAGGCGATCTGGAGCGAGCTGGCGGGGCGGGGAACCATCGACCCCTGGCGGCGCCAGTTGCAGCGGGCCCACGTGGAGCGCCTGATCGCGCTGGCCACTGCCGGCTCGAGTCCGACGACCCGCGGCGCCGATCCGACCACTGCCGAAGCCCGACCGCTGGCCCGGCATGAGTTGGAACTGCTCGACAGCGCCATCGCCTCGCGACTGCGGCGGGGCGGCGACGCCGTCACCCGGGCCCACCTTGACGACATCGCGGCCCGGATTCGGGTCGCGCTGGATCCCGAGTCGTAAGGGTCGGGTGGTGGGTGCTGAGATCGGTGCCGGGGAATGCCCGGCACCGGATCTCAGGACTCGACAGCGGCCAGATTCAGGCTGTGGGGATCGAAGCCGGCATGCAGAGTCGGCTTGATGATGGCGAAGTAGGGCGACACATCGAAGTCGCGCGGCGTGAAGAGCGAGTAATGCCGGATGTGGAGCACTTCGCGGGCCTGCTCCCGGCCATCGACGCGCTGCACCAACTGCCGCACATCGGGCAGAATGGGGTAGCGGACCGTCTGGTAGGCCTCGGCGATCAATGACGAGCAGATCGCCCGGGTCGGATCGCCGCTTCCCAGCGCCAGCAGGCGGCGGCGATAGCGGGTCGGCACCGGCGGGTGAGGCAGCAGGTAGCGGGCGAGATCCACGATATGCTTCATATCGTAGCGGTGGCCCAGCCGCGACAGGGCGTGATCGAGCACCCGCTGGATTTCGGCAGGACTGAGCCCCACCGGGCGACAGATTCGGGTGTGCAGGCCGGCATACTTCTCCAGCGGCACCAGGCGCACCCCATCACTCACATCGGCTTCGAGCAGCACATTGGGTCCCAGGCCCTCGGCCGCGTCGGGATCGGGCGGCGCCACGCACAGGGTCGAATGCGACCAGCTCGACTGGGTCAGATACTTGATTGCATTCGAAATCCGCGACGACCCCTCCACCAGCAGCACGTCGCCGGGACGGAGCGCCCGGGCCAGCAGCGGGGCCGGGCTGGTGGCGACCCGAGGCGGGTCGTGGCGCGGTGTATTGAGCCAGCGCGCAAAGCGGCGGCCCAGCCCATCGACGACTCTCACTGACGGCTGTCGAGCGGGCGAATCCAGATGTTGCGGAAGCGAACCGGCGTGCCGTGATCCTGCAGTCCCAGCGGCAGGCGATCGGCATGACGGCGATAGGGGGGCCGGGCCTGGTGGGCCGTCGGACCCGACAGGGCGACATGGCGTTGGACCAGTACTCCGTTGTGGAGCACCGTCAGGCGGGCCGGCTGGAGCACGCGGCCGTCATCGGCAAAGCGGGGCCGCGAAAAGATGATGTCGTAGCTCTGCCAGCTCGCCGGGGGGAGTGAGGCATTCACGCTGGGAGGATACTGGCCGTAGATCGCCGCGGCCTGACCGTCGGCGTAGGTGGTGTTCTCCCAGGAATCGAGGACCTGCACCTCGTAGTTTCCCATCAGGAAGACGCCGCTGTTGCCCCGATCGCGCGCAAGGCCCTCGCCGGTGGCCGGCGTCGGTTCCATCCATTCGAGGTGGAGTTGCACGTCGCCGAACGGCGTCACGGTATGGATCCCGCCGCTGCCCGGCACCACCTCCAGCGCGCCGTCGACGATCCGCCACGGTGCCGCGGCGCTGGAGTCGTTATCCGACCGCCACTGATCCAGGTCGTGGCCGTCGAACAGGATCAGGGCGTCGGCCGGCGGCGGGACGATGGCGGGGCCACCGGGGTGAACCACCGCCGGGGTGGGTCGCTCAAGCGAGTGGATCGGCCAGGCGGTCGAGGGCGATTCCGGCGCTTGGGCGCCGAGTCCGAGGGGAAGGGCCAACACCAGGACGGCAAACGGGCGAAACACGGCGACTCCGGATCGGGTATGAGGCAGCCGAAGTCTAAGCTGACGACGGCGGGAACAGCACCAGATAGCGCCCATACCCGGCGGCCTCCATCTCCTCGCGCGGCACGAAGCGCAGCGCCGCGGAATTCATGCAGAACCTGTCTCCGGTGGGCGCCGGTCCATCGGGAAAACGGTGGCCCAGATGGGCGTCACTGCGGGCTCCGCGCACCTCCTCGCGCACCATGCCGTGGCTCTGATCGACAGCCGTGGTCACGGCGGTCGGATCGAGCGGCTTGGTGAACGAGGGCCAGCCGGTCCCCGAGTCGAACTTGTCGGTCGACGAAAACAGCGGCTCGCCCGACACGATATCGACGTAGATCCCCTCGCGGTGCTCATTCCAGTAGGCATTCTGGAACGGCGGCTCGGTGGCGCTGCACTGGGTCACCTGGTACTGCAGCGGTGTCAGGCGGCGCTCCAGCGCGTCGGCACTGTCGGTCATGCATTCCTCCGGTAACGGTTCGTCAGAGGAACACCGTCAAAGCGCCGGGAGTTCCCGAAACGATCAGTGAACCGCCACGACTTCGACAGTGAAAATCAGGGTGGCATTGGCCGGGATCGGTCCGGTGGCGCGGGCGCCATAGCCCAGCATCGGCGGGACGATCAGTTGGCGCTTGCCGCCCACCCGCATGCCGGGGACGCCTTCGTCCCAGCCGGCGATGACCCGACCCACCCCGATCGGAAAATCGATCGGGTGGCCCAGCGTGGTGGCGTCGAAGCTGGTGCCGTCGGGCAGCCGACCATCGTAATAGGCGCTCACCGTCTGCCCCTTGCGGACCACCGGCCCGGTGCCCACCGCGACATCGCGCCAGTACAGCCCGGTGGCCGACTTCTGCCACTCGCTCAGGTCGATGCCCAGCTCGGGTGCGAACTCGGCCGATTCGATAGTGGCCGGCGAGTTGTCAATCGGCGCGGGCGCGGGATTGTCCGATGGTCCGCAGGCGAGGGCGAGCAGCAGCAGGGGAATGGCGATCCGTGGCATGGCGGGATCCGGTTCCGGAGAAGAGGCGTCGAATCGGCGGGAAAGGTAGTATATCAGGGCCGGGGGTTGACTGGTCAACCTCCCGCTGTCAATGGATATAGATTGGGGCGTTCTTCCCGTCATCCTCTCCCTCCATCGGAGTACACCCGATGAATCTGTCAGTTCGTCTTACGGGCCTGGCGACTCTCGTGGCGCTGCCGACCACACTGCTCGTGGCGCAGCACCCGCCCGTCGCCCCCACGACATGGGCCATCACCGGTGCCCGGATCGAGACCGGCGCCGGGCCGGCGATCAGCAGCGGGACGATCGTGTTGCGCGATGGGTTGATCGTCGCTGTCGGCGCCGACGTGACGCCGCCGGCCGACGCCCGCATCATCGATGGCGCGGGTCTGACGCTCTATCCCGGCCTGATCGATGCCTCGACGTCGCTCGGCATGCCCAGCCCCAATGGGGGTAATGGCGCGCCGGCCGCCGAGCGCAGCGCGCCCAACTCGAACTACGGCGTCGGCATGCAGGCCGAACTCACCGCCGTCGCCGAGCTGGACCCCTCGGCCAGCAGCTTCACTGCGGCGCACAAGGCCGGCATGACCGCTGCGCTCACGGCTCCCTCCAGCGGAATTTTCCGCGGCACATCGGCGGTGATCACGCTGCGTGATGCGCCGGTGTCGGAACTGGTGGTGCGCGACGGTGTGGCCCAGCAGATCGGCTTTTCGCGCGGCCGGGGCGGCTTCGGCCGCGGCGGCGATGGCTTCCCCGGTTCGCTGATGGGTGTCTTCGCCCAGTTGCGCCAGGAGCTGCTCGACGCCCAGCACTACCGCGATCTGAGTGCGGCGTATGCCCGCAATCCGCGCGGCATGTCGCGGCCGGCGCACGATCCCACCCTTGAGGCCTTGCAGCCGGTCATCGCCGGGAGCCAGCCGGTGGTGATGGCGGCCAACAGCGAGCGGGAAATCATTCGGGCGCTCGATCTGGCAAAGGAATTCGGTCTGCGGCCGATCATCGCCGGCGGAGAAGAGGCGTGGAAGGTGGCCGATCGGCTCCGGGCGGAGAATGTGCCGGTGCTCTTTGCCATCGACTTCCCCCGTCGCAGCGCCCCGAGCGGCGCCGCCCGCAACGACGACCCGCCGACGCCCGAATCGATGGCGGTGCTCCGCAGCCGGGTGAATCAGCCCAAGGCACCGGCCGTGCTGGCCGCCGCCGGGGTGCGCTTCGCGCTGGTCTCGGGCGCGAACTATGGTGACTTCCTGGCCAATCTGCGCCGGGCCGTGGCCGGCGGACTCGATCCGGCGCGGGCGCTCAAGGCCGTGACCAGCGACGCGGCGACGCTGCTGGGCGTGGCGGATCAACTGGGGACGCTCGAAGTGGGTAAGGTTGCCAATATCACGGCGGTGCGCGGCGAGCTGTTCGACGCCGATGCGCGCATTGATCAACTGTTCATCGATGGTCAGCAGGTTCCCGTGGCCGATGCGGCGGGGTCCGGCTCGAATGGCTCTGCCGCCCGGCGCGGCGGCGGTGCCGACCAGACCGCTCACGCCCAGTCGCGCCGCTGAGCGCGCCACCTTCGAGGATACCATGAAATCATTCGCGATCGCTGTGGCGTCGCTGGTGGTGGTATCGGGCGCCGCTGCCCAGGCCCCCGGCGCCGGCTCCGCTCCCACCACGCTGATTACCCACGCCACGGTTCTGACCGTGACGAACGGTGCGCTCACCGACACCGATGTGCTGCTCCAGAACGGCAAGATCGCCGCGATCGGGCAGCATCTGACGGCGCCGGCCGGGGCCACGACCATCGATGCCACCGGCAAGTACCTGCTGCCGGGCATCATCGATGCTCACTCCCACATGATGGCCGATGCGATCAATGAAGGCTCGCGCTCGGTCACCTCCATGGTGCGCATCGCCGACGTGCTCGATCCCACCGAGCCGCATATCTACGATGCGATCGCTGGCGGCACCACCACGCTCAACATCCTCCACGGCTCGGCCAACACCATCGGCGGCCAGAACGCGGTGGTCAAGCTCAAGTGGGGCCGCCCGGTGAGCGAGATGCTCTTTCCGGGCGCCATGCCGGGGATCAAATTCGCCCTGGGCGAAAACGTGACCCAGAAGAATCGCGGTCGGGTGATCGTGATCGGGCAGCCGCAGTCGCCGGCCCGCTATCCCACCACCCGCATGGGACAGGAAGAGGTGCTGCGCGACGCCTTCACACGGGCGCGGGACTACCAGCACACCTGGCAGGACTATCGGGCCCGGGTGGCGCGAGGCGAGAAGAACCTCGTCGCGCCGCGGCGCGATCTCGAGCTGGAGCCGCTGGTCGAGGTGCTCGAGGGCACCCGCTACGTCCACGCCCACAGCTATCGCGCCGACGAGATGTTGATGCTGCTCGAGGTCGCCAAGGAGTTCGGCTTCACCGTGCGGACGTTGCAGCACGCGCTTGAGGCGTACAAGATCGCGCCCGAAATCGCGGCGGCCGGCACCGGGGTCTCGACCTTCGCCGATATGTGGGGCTACAAGATCGAAGCCTACGATGCGATTCCCTACAACGCGGTCATCACCTCGCGCGCCGGTGTGCTGTCGTCGATCAACTCCGATGATGACGGCCGGGCTCGCCGGCTCAACATCGATGCGGCCAAGCTGGTCCGCTACGGCGGGCTGAGCGACGCCGAGGCGCTGGCGCTTGTCACCATCAATCCGGCCCGCCAACTCGGCATCGACAACAAGGTCGGCTCGATTGAGGTGGGCAAGGATGCCGATGTGGTGATCTGGAACGGTCACCCGCTCTCGGTCTACTCGCGCCCCGAGACCACGTTCATCGATGGCGAGATCTTCTTTGATCGCCAGCGTGACCAGCAGATGCGCGACGGCTGGGTGGCCGAACGCGCCGAACTCGAAGCGGCCGAGCCGAACCGGCTGCCCGCCAGTGGACGCAGCGCCGGACGCGGCGCTTCCTCCGCCGCCTCTTCTCAGGAGATGTTCCGATGATCCGCGGCCTCCGATACGCGCTGCTGCTCGGCGCGGCGGCGCTGGCTCCGCTTGCCACAGCGTCCGCCCAGCTCGGGTCCTACAATCCCGAACCGGGTCCCCGGGAAACCATCGCGATCCGCGGGGCGCACATCGTGCCCGTGGTGGGCGACGAGATTGCCCAGGGGACCATCGTCTTCAGCGACGGCAAGATCGTCGCGGTGGGGGCCAACGTCACAGTGCCCGGCGATGCCCGGGTGATCGACGGAACCGGTCTGTCGGTGTATCCCGGGATGATGGATGCCGGCACTCAGATGGGGCTTGTCGAAATCGAACAGGGAGCCAACGCCACTGTCGACAACTCCGAGACCGGTAACTGGAATCCCAATGCGCAGGCCATCTGGGGCATTGATCCCCACAGCGCTCACATCGGGGTGACACGGGTGGTGGGAATCACCCACGTGATCTCGCGGCCCTCGGGTGGCATTCTGAGCGGTCAGGCGGCGCTGATCAACCTGGCCGGGTACACCGCCCCGGCAATGGCTGTGGTGCCGCGGATCGCCACCGTGATCCAACTGCCGGGTTCGGGGCGGGGCGGCGGCCGCTTCGGCGGTCGCGGCGGTGGGGCGGCGGAGGCGGAGGCCGGCGGGATGTCGCCGCTGGACTCGCTCCGCATGATCCTCGACGATGCGCGCGCCTATCAGAAGGCGATGACGGCCTACGCCGCCGATTCGTCGCTGCCGCGACCCACCACCGATCGGATTCTCGCCGCGCTGGTTCCCGCTGTGTCGGGTGAGATGCCGGTGATCTTCCCGGCCCAGTCGGAATCGCAGATTCGTGAGGCGGTGCGCTTTGCCGAATCGGAGAAGCTGGATCCGATCATTCTCGGCGCGCGCGATGCGTGGCGGATGACCGAGTACCTGGTGGAGCACGACGTCCCGGTGATCTACTCCAATACGCTGGGCTTTCCGACCCGCGACGACGATGGCTACGATGCGGCCTATGCCGCTCCATCCAAGCTGCGGGCCGGCGGGGTGACCTTCGCGATCGCCTCGGGCGAGCCCAATCCCGATGTGCGCAATCTGCCCTATCACGCCGGCATGGCCGCAGCCTTCGGGCTGTCCAAGGCCGATGCCCTCAAGGCGGTGACGCTGTGGCCGGCCGAAATCTTCGGAGTGGCCGACAAGCTGGGTTCACTTGAGCCCGGCAAGATCGCCAATATCGTGGTCACCGACGGCGATATCCTCGAGGCGCGGACCAGCACTCGCTACCTCTTCATTGATGGCCGCAACGTGCCGCTCGATACCAAGCACTCACGGCTGTATGAGCAGTTCAAGGATCGTCGCTGAGCATCGGAGCGGCCCGGTCACGCTGGACCGCCCCTGACGACAACGCCCCCGCTGCCGATCGGCAGCGGGGGTGTTGGTTCTCCTCCCGGGGGAGGAGCGGCCCTCAGCCGTTGAAGAACGCGGCACATCCCGCCTGCTGTGCCCGCACCGTCGCGAAGAAGCCCGAGGGTTGCAGGATCACTCCCGGCAGCAAATGCTTGAGCGCCGCCTCCCGCGCTTCGCTGGAACTGACGCCGTCGCCGCGATACTTACCCACCACGAAGCCGCCGAAGGCCAGATTGCACGCCAGGACGATCCCGCCGTCGGCCTGGAACCCCTGCAGCGAATAGCGCGCGGCCCCGGGGCGGGCGTCGGCCGCCGGCGGTCCCGCCGGATTGCGGGTCACCCAGGCCCCGTCGCGTTCCTTGAGTTCCAGTTGCTCGCCGACCTTGTGGGTGGCCCAGTGGTCATGATCCATCGCCAGGAGAATCGCCTCGTGGCGCAGCACCAGGACGGCAGCGATCTGATCGGGGAAGGTGCCGTAGACCTCGGCGTACTGCTCCTTGAGGGCAATCGCACGCCACAGGGCACTGCCCTCGCTCACCGTCGGCGCATCGATGACATAGCGGTGGGGTTTGCTGAGCTGATCGACCCACGACATGTCGTACTCGGCACTGATCGGCGGCAGTGAATCGTTGCCGGGGAAGGGCGGCATCAGGGCGGGCAGAGCCGCACCGGCACCCATCATGCTCAGAAAATCCCGTCGCGTGGTCATCGGCTCTCTCCGGTGAAGATGACAAGTCCCCGTGCAGGAATAGTATCCCGGCGGGCTCAGGGCAGGCGACCGACCACCGCACTGGCCGTGTCGGCACCGCTGCGGATGATGAAGCGGGCCGGCGCCCCGATCGGCAGCCAGGTGGTTCCTCCGCTGTGGGTCAGCGCCTCGGGCAGCGGATGAAGGAATCGGCCACTCAGGTCGAGCGTGTCGAGCGCCACCGCCGTTTGCAGGTCACCGACTTCCCGCACATGGCCGCCCCAGCGCGCCACCGATTCGTCGAAGTTGATCGCGACATCGACCCGGAGCGGTGCCATCCCCGGCAGCACCAATGACGCGCCGGTGACCAGCAGGTCGTAGGCCCCGCCACGGTTGTAGGGCAGCGATTCATAGTCGTCGGGATCGGCCGACTCGAAGGCGCCGGTGGCGATCGCCTCCAAGGCACCCAGGATCGCCGCCGCGTTGTAACTGCGCAGGAGCTGCTTCTCGGGATCGTCGGGCAGCGCGCCGCTCTCGATCAGGACCGTGCTGGCTCCCCAGGTCTGCATCATGTCGCCGAAGGCGCGCGGGTTGTAGCTGTCGTCGTATTTGGCAATCCGCCCGGCCACAGCATGGCCGAAGTCCACCGCCAGCCAGGCCGCCAGCAGCCGGGCCCGGGTGCGGCCCGGTGTATAGCTGCGGCTGGCTTCGGTGGCGGGAGGAAGCAGGGCAATGGCCGCCGGCAAGCCGGTGCCCACCCGGGTGCGGGCGTTCTGGTCGTGAAGATTGAAACCGAAGTCAGGCACGATGGCGTCGCGCACCGCCTTGAGGGTACGGGCCTCGGGTGAGGCGAGTCGACGGACGTCACGATTGATGTCGATTCCGGCGGCATTATGACGCTGAAAAATCTCGGCGCCGTCGGGGTTGAGCATCGGCAGAACAGTGACAGTCAGCCGCTCGGCGAGCCGCTGGCGGAGTGCCGGCTGGGCGTCACTCGCCAGCAGCGAGAAGATGTCGGCAAGCGCCATGGTGGCGGTAGACTCATCGCCATGCATCTGCGACCAGAGCAGCACCGTCGTCGGACCGTGCCCGAAGGTGACGGTGCGGAGCGGGCGGCCCTGCATCGACTGACCCACCTGAGTCACCACGAAGCGCGACGAGCTGAGGGCGGGCGCCACGGCGTTCCAGAACTGATCGTCGGTGAAGCGGCGGCCGGTGATCGCCGTGACCTTGGCCTGTTGCACCGCGGCGAGTCGGGTGGCCCAGGGAGTGGTAGCCTGCTGAGCCACCAGTGGCGGGGCGGCGCGCAGGGGGGCGCCCCGCCCCCCCGCGCC
>CBFGTB010000004.1:0-37946 GCA_965651715.1 uncultured Gemmatimonadales bacterium | reverse complement strand
TGGCCGTCTTGCGAGTGGCCTTCTTGCGAGTGGCCTTCTTGCGGGTGGTCTTCTTGGCGGCCTTGCGGGTGGTCTTCTTCCGCGTGGTCTTCTTGGCCGCCTTGCGGCGGGTGGTCTTCTTCGCCGCCTTCCGACCGGTGGTCTTCTTGGCGGTCTTGCGGCGGGTGGTCTTCTTCGCGGTCCGCTTCTTCGCGGTCCGCTTCTTCGCCGCCTTCCGCGCGGTGGTCTTCTTCGCGGTCCGCTTCTTCGCGGTGGTCCGCTTGGCAGTCCGCTTCTTGGCGGTCCGCTTCTTCGCAGCCTTCTTCGTAGCCATGGAGCCTCCCTGGGGAGTTGAGTTGTTCATCGAATCTCGTCGTACGCGCGAGACCCGAGACGACGCCCGCGCCCTGCACGGAGTAGCGTCGGCATATACAAGATCGAAGTTTTCCCGCGTCGCGCAATACCCCCGCGGGTCGAAACCCCAGACGGGGCACCGGCTTGTGCCCGTCGTCCTGAGAATCGGATCGAACGGGTCCGACCTGAATCCTCGGTTGGCGTGCGCGCCCGAGGGAGTGATATTCCCGGTCATCTTCAGCCGGAATGGTCAATGCGAGCCGTCGTGAAAACCGCGCCAGCAGTGGGTTTGCAGGTGATGGAGGTCCCGGAACCCGTCGTCGGTGCCCGCGACGTCCTGATTCGAGTCCACGCTGCGGGAGTGTGTGGCACCGACCTGCACATCTGGGAATGGGATGCCTGGGCGGCCGGTCGACTGCGTCCGCCGGTGGTGGTCGGTCACGAGTTCGCGGGCGAGGTGGTGGCGCTCGGACCGGAAGCCGAGGCGGCCGGCCTGTTCGCCATCGGCGACCTGGTGACGGCCGAAGGGCACATCGTCTGCGGCGACTGCATCCCGTGTCGCACCGGCAATGGTCATCTCTGTGTGCGGACCCAGATCATCGGGGTCGATCGTGACGGCGCCTTCGCCGATCTGATTGCCATGCCGGTGAGTAACGTCATGAAGCTTGACGGCATCGCCACCGACATCGGGGCGATCATGGACCCGATCGGCAACGGCGTGCACACCGCGTTGGAGGGTGGCGATGTCACGGGTGCCACCGCCCTGGTCATCGGCTGTGGCCCGATCGGGTGTTTTGCGACCGGGGTGCTGCGCGCCGCCGGTGCCGGGTTGGTGATCGCCTCGGACTTCAATCCCACCCGGCGCGAACTGGCCACGCGGATCGGTGCGCACCGGGTTCTCGACCCGGCGCAGGACGATGTGGTGGCTGTGGTGCGTGAGCTGACCGGCGGCATCGGCGTCGACCTGGTCTGTGAGATGAGCGGGCACCCCGCCGGTCATGCCACAGCCTTTGCCGCCGCCCGCCCGGGCGGACGGGTCAATCTGCTGGGCACACCCAGCCGGACCACCGAGGTCGACTTCGCCCGCGACATCATCTTCAAGGGATTGACCCTCTACGGCGTCACCGGACGTCGGATGTACCAGACCTGGATCACGATGCGGCGGCTGCTCGCCTCGGGGGCCTTCGACCCGACGCCGATCGTGACCCACCGTTTCGCCCTCGAACAGATCGCCGACGCGATCGGCGTGATCAAGGATGGCAGCGCCGGCAAGGTGATTTTGGAGATCAATTCGTGAACCAGCTTGAAACCCGACTCACCACCGCCCTCGACGACTTCCGCCAGAGCGGCACCTACAAGACACTCACCCACCTCGAATCGCCCCAGGCCGCCCGAGTCCGGATGGAAGGGCGCGGCGAGGTGATCATTCTGTCCTCGAATAACTACCTCGGCCTCGCCGACGATCCCCGGGTCATCGCCGCCGGCAAGCTGGGCCTCGATCGCTTCGGCGCCGGCACGGCGTCGGTGCGCTTCATCTGCGGCACCTTCACCATTCACCGCGACCTCGAAGCGGCCTGCGCCCTGCTGGTGGGAACTCCGGCTGCGCTGTCATTCGTGAGCTGCTGGAATGCCAACGAGGCACTGCCGGCCACAGTCCTCACCGAGCGCGATCTGATTCTGTCAGATCAACTCAATCACGCCTCGGTCATCGATGGTCTGCGCCTGGCCAAGTCAATCACCAAGTGCCAGACCGGCGTCTACCGTCACAACGACCTTGCCGATCTCGATGCCAAGCTTGCCGCCGCCACCGACCGTGAGGTCAAGATGGTCGTCAGCGATGGCGTGTTCTCGATGGAGGGGTCGATCTGCGACCTGCCTGGCCTGCTCGAGGTCTGTCGTCGCCACGGCGCTGTGCTCTGGCTCGATGACTCGCATGCCACAGGTGTCCTGGGCGCTGCCGGTCGCGGCACCGCCGAGCACTACGGCTGCCTCGGCGAGGTCGACATCATCACCTCAACCCTGGGCAAGGCCCTGGGGGGAGCCGCCGGGGGCTTCGTCGCCGGCTCCGAGGCGCTCTGCGATTATCTCACGCAACGTGCCCGGCCCCAACTCTTCACAAATGCCCTGCCCGCGACAGTGGCCAGTTCCGCTCTGGCCGCCATCGAATGCCTGATGACGGAGCCGGAACGGGTCGCCCGACTGGGCGACAATGCCCGATATTTCCGCCAGCAACTGACCACCCTCGGGTTTCGCCCCCTGCCGGGCGATACTCCTATCGTACCGGTGATCCTGGGCGAGACAGCCGCCGCCATCCGGATGAGCGAGCTGCTGCTCGACGAGGGTGTCTTCGTGACCGGCTTCGGTTATCCCGTGGTCCCCCAGGGGGAGGCGCGGGTGCGCTGCCAGGTGTCGGCCGGGCACAGCCGCGACGACCTCGATCAGGCCCTTGCCGCGTTCGCCCGGGTCGGCCGGTCGCTGGGGCTGGTCTGAGGGCTCCGGCCTGTTCTTTGCGACGTGGAGTAGTTGTTTCCCTTTTCGGAGGCCATTCGATGACGCTCTACCGGCGGGCCCTCGCGCTGTCGGCCCTGGCAACTGCACTGGTTGTGTTCCCCGGCACCGCGACGGCACAGCGGGGTGATTCGTTCACCTGGAAGCTCGGCCTGCAGGGCGGCTCGATGATTTTTCAGACCCGGACCCAGGACAGTGAGGTCATCCCCTCGGGTGGCGCTCACTTCCTGATCATGGCACATCGCGGTGGTCTGATGGTCGGTGTCGACGAGGGCTTCGGCTCCGATGAGCGCTCGGGGGCGATTCTCTTCAACGACATCCGCCGCTACCAGGCCATGCTGATGGCGTTCCCGGTCGCGCTGCCGCTGGAACCGTATTTCGGAGTCGGCGGAGGCATCATCCAGGTGGTGTCGCCCCGGGTCGATCCCGCGATCACCGATCCGTTCGATCAGGCCGAGCTTCTCGCGGCGGCCAACGAGGCCAGCACCTCGGCTTTTGCCTCATTCCTGGCGGGCGTGCAGGGTCGCTGGGGCCGGGTCACCGTGTTCGGCCAGTACCAGATCCACACAGCGCCCGACAACCGCAAGCTGCTGCGGGGCCCGATGCACTCGGTCCACGGCGGGATCCGGATCGCCCTGGGGTCGTCGCGTGAAGGGGTCCGCTCCGGCGGATACTGATTTCGCGGCCAGGCCAGGGGTCGCACCCTGCGGCCCCGCGGTATATTTGTGGCTCGGGATGGCGCGTCGACTCCGATGCCGGCCTCCCGAGCACCAGATCTCGCGCTGCGTCCCCCGCCGGGGAGTCGAAGCAGGCGCATTGTCCAGCCGGCTGCCGAGCGGCAGCCGGGCCTGTCACGTCCGACTCCGATGGGATGTACCATGGCCGTTGCTCGCCTGCTGTTGCTTTGCCTGATTGCCGCTTGCGGCTCCGATTCGGTTCACCTGATCAGTGACGATCCGATCGTCACAGTTCGGCTCGACCCGATCGCGGCACAGGTGCCGGTCGGTGGTGCGCTTCAGTTTACAGCAGTCGTCAGGACTGCCACCGGCGCCGATCGCGCCGCGTTGATCAGTTGGCAGGCGACCGTCGGCAGCATTTCCTCTGATGGCCTGTTTCAGGCCACCACCGACCAGGGCACCGCGCTGGTCATCGCCACATGTGCCTGTGGTCTCGCCGATACCGCGACGATCACGATCACCGCGCCACCCCCGACCGCCACCTCTCGACTTCACATCGGCCTGAGCGGACTGCCGGACGAGGCCCAACCGACAGTCCATCTGAGCGGTCCCTCAGATTTCCTGCTGGAAGCCACAGCACCGGCCACGCTGCCGCCGCTGCTGCCGGGCGACTACCGCATTGATGCCGACCCGATCGAGCTGGCGGGCGTGGTCTACCAGCCCAACCCCGCCGCCGTGACAGTAACCCTCATGGCCGCGACGTTGGACACCGTGACTATCGCCTACCGGCAGCTCGCCGCCAACGGCTTGCCGCCGCATCCCCGGGTCTGGATGACACCCGCCCGCGTCGACCGCCTCAAGGCGCAGGCCGCAGCGAACACCATCAGGTGGCAACGGGTCAAGCAGGCCGCCGATCAGCAACTCAATCGTGGTGACAGCTATACCACCAATGACGCCCGCTTCATCCCCGACCTGTGTCTCAGCTATCTCGCCACCGGCGATGATCGCTACGCGCATCGGGCGGCGCGCATTCTTCGCAGCCACACGGTAGAGTCCCGGGACCTCACCGGTGATTCCGGCTATCAGTTCCGCTTCGAGTTGCCGCTGGCCACGATGGGACTGGACTGGTGTTACCACGGCCTGAGCATCGCCGACCGCCGCCAGATCGCGACCTGGCTGATGAACCGGGCCGACTGGGTCTGGCCGGAATCAAATCCGGAAAGGACCGGAGCCCACGGAACCCGGATCCCGGTCGATAACTACACCTGGGGATTTTTGATGACCGGCCCCGCTGCCCTCGCCGCAATCGAGGATGACACCGGTCGTGGGGCAATCAGCGGTACTGATCGCCCGTCGTTCCACCGAGCGCTGGCACTGGAGAAGTGGGCCAATGTGGTCGGCCCCATGCTGCAACAGGAAGCTGCTGGCGGTGCGTGGCAGGAAGGGACCAACTACGAGAGCACATGGCGCGCTGCAAGTTTCGTCGACGCGTTCAACACTGCCGGCGAACCACTCAGCTCCCCCTTCTTCGCCCAGAGTCTGCGCTGGCGGCTGCATTCCACCATGCCCGGAGCAGAGTTCAAAGTTCCCTTCGGCGATCAACCGCGCGTCAGTACCGCGCCGATCTTCACCTATGATCGCATGGCGGCACTCTACGCGCTGGATGCCGATCCGACTGTCGATCCCGGGTTGCGTACCGCGATCTATGCCTGGCTCGACCAGATCGGCAATGTTGCAACGTCGGAGTTCAACACCACGGCCACGCTGGCCGACGAGTTACTCCGCTATGATCCCACCCAGGCCACCGGCGGGATGGCTGCCGACCAGAGCCTCGGCTATCTCGCTCCGGGCGCCGGGTACTTCATCTACCGCACAAGCTGGAACACTCCCAATGCCACTGTCATGGCGTTCCAGTCCGGGCCCGCGATGGACCACGGTGGCATGGCCCAGAACAGCCTGATGATCTGGAAGGGCAAGTTCTGGATTTCGGCTGACGCCAATGTGTATTCCCACAGCGGCACGGTATGGCAGACCGACCGACACAACAGCATGACGGTCGCAGGTCAGGGGCAACCCAAGTATTGGGGAAACACTGCCGAGATCGTCGGAGAGCCGGTGATGTCCGATCGTCTGGTGGTCGTCCGCGGCCAGGCGCGGAATGCCTACGGCTACCCGCCCGGTCGCGCCGGCGGACGCAATGTGGTCGACAACTACCTCCGGACCGTGGCGTTTCTGCCACAGCAGGATGTGTTCGTCATCGTCGACCAGGTCACTGTCGTCGATCCCAGCGACACCAAGACCTGGCGCTGGCACATGAAGGCCGCCCCCCAGATCGCGGGGCGCAACTTCACCCTCGAGGGCGAAGCCCGCGACTATCGCTGCTTCGGCTCGGTGCTCGCCCCATCGGATGTCGTGGTGGGTACCGAGTCATTTTCGCTCGGCCTCAACGCCGCGGCCGGGGTCACCAGCCATGCAGTGACGGTCACCACTCCGGCCCGCGCCAGCGACGTGGTGGTGACTGTGCTCCAGTGTACCGGTGCCACTGCCGCTCCCGCACCGGCAACGGCGGTGATCGGGACCAGTGACGCCACGGTCACAGTGGGAGGCACCCGGGTGATCGTCCCGTTCAGCGAGTCGGGGACAGTGCGACTGGAGTAGCCCGCCCGACAGCTCGACTCAGCCCGCCACCCCGCGCGCCACGACGTCATCCCCCGGATGGCCGCGGGTGGTAAACCGATGTTTGAGCGACAGAATCGGTAGTTCGAAACACTGCCACGACAGCCAGGCGATGGCGATGGTGACAGCCATCAGCAGCGGCACAGTGGCCAGCGCCGTCGGATCCCAGCCGAGACCGATGGCCTCCGCCACCTTACCCACCATGACCTGCACCGGACGCTGCAGCAGATAGACACCGTAGCATATCTTCCCCAACTCTCGCAGCGGGCGCCAACGGAGCCATCCAGTTCGCGGCGACTCTCGGGCCAGTACCGCCCACAGGACCAGCATGCCGAAGGTGACGCCCACAAGGCTGTAACCCGCTGTTCGACCGAACCATCCGGTCCGGTCAAAGCCGTCCCCGATCACCGCTGCCCCACACACCAGCAGCAGGACAATGAGGTACCGCCCGATGGATCGCCGGTTCTCGCCGGTCCACCAGCCCTGTCGCAGCCCGAGCGCCAACAGCGCGCCAATCGCCAATGCGTCGACTCGCGCCGGCGTCGCCAGATACTGGACTCGCTCATTGAGCGGCCACAGCATCGCCGTGACAGCACGAAAAACCGGTGCCGCGAGGATCGCCCCCAGCAGCAGCCGGGACAGCGTCTGTCGATTGAGACGGCGGACCAGAAACGGGAAGATCAGATAGAACTGTTCCTCGATCGACAGCGACCACAGCGGCGCCAGGATATAGGCCGGCTCCACCCCGGTTATCGCCTCGCGCAGGTTGCCCTGATAGAGGAGATACCACCAGGGCGACCCCGATTGCCTGATAAACTCAGTCGCGGACCACGGACCGTCTTGCAACCAGGGAATGACGGTAAAGGCCGCCAGCAGGAACGCGTAGTACAACGGAAAGATCCGCAGCGCGCGTCGGGCATAGAAGTTCCGGAAGTAGCCGGGCGCATCGCGGGTGTCGAGCAGAATCCCGGTGATCAGCAGGCCACTGACAACAAAAACAGGTCAACCCCGATCCATCCCAGGTGGGGGAGGCGGGCGTAGGCGAGCCACGGCCCCTCGCGCGGTCAGAAGTGGTGAATGAGCACCAGCAGGATGGCGATTCCGCGCAGACCGTCCAACTCGCGAATCGTGCCGCGAACCAACGCTCGGGCCGAAGCGGCCATGGGACCTCCCGGGGGTGGACGGGCGGTACCGGCTCGGGGTGTGGCGGCCTAGCCAGCCGGCTCCCAGACAAACCGGAGCGGCCAATCGCGGGCGCGCGAGATCCCGATGCGCGGCGTGATCCTGACCGTGCGTCCCGCCGCTGCCGCCACGGGAGGGCCCAATCGGATCACACATCTGTCGTCGGCAATCAAACCATCATGGGCTGCCGTCACACCAAAGGCGGCTCCCAGCTTTCCCGGGCCGTTGGTCAGGTCGCTGTCGCGTACCCGACTGCCACGGCGGCGACGGATGACATCGATTCCGTCAACCGGCTCGACGCCGCGCAACAACACAGCACCCGCCACACCCTCCGGGCCCGCGGTCAGGTCGAGGCACCAGTGGATGCCATACGACCGATACACATACCACGATCCGGGCGGAGCCCAGATGCCCAGATGCCCCTTCCGCCGCCGTCCCTGCCAGGCATGCGAGGCCGGATCATCGACGCCGAGGTAGGCCTCGGTCTCGCAAATGACACCCGACACCCGCTCGCCGCCGACATCGGAGATTAACAACCGACCCAGCAGACCGCGCGCCAACTCAATCGCCGGCGCCGCGGCCAGCTCCTCAGGAAGCATCCTTACCGGACGCCGCCTTGGTGGTGGATCGGCGCCGCCTGGTCGCCGTCTTGGTCGCCGACTTGGACGCTGCCTTGGTCGTCGACTTGCTGGCCGACTTTCGCGGTGCAGCGGCCTTCGCAGTGGTCTTGCGCGCCGCAGCCTTCTTGGTCGTGGAGGCAGCCGTCACCGTCTTGCGCGCCGTCCGCTTGCGGGTCGAGGTCGTCTTCTTCGCGCCGCTGGCGGTGGTGGCGGCAGTCTCGGAACGCGCCGCTGTCGCGCCGGTCCGCTTTGTCGCAGTCTTCTTGCGGGCCGACTTCTTTCGGGCCGACGTGCCACCGCTCGATGCGGCGGCCGGTGCCGCCTGCTCCTCAGCGGGTTCGGGCGCGGACGCGGGGGCCGTCACAGCAGGCTCCTCCAGCCGCACCACACCCACCAGCGGTACCTGACCACTGCGACGCCCACTGCCGGACCCCGCCCTGAAGCGCACGCCCTTGGTCGCAGTCACGGTGGCTGTCGCTGGTGTCGATTCGCTTGCGGCCGGCTCGGCCGGCGCCCGGCGCTGCAAGGCCAGGTCGGCCCGGTGCGGCGACACCTCGTAGTGGGTCTCGTCGATCTGACGCACATCGGCCGCCTCGGCGTCGTTGGCCTGACGCAGCAACCGCGGGAAGCGCTCCACCTCGAGCAGCGGGTCTTCGCGCCCATGCAGCGCCGCCATCCGAGCCCGCAGCGTGTCGTGAGCCACCGGTGCCGGCAGCTCACCCAGAGCCCGCGTCAGCAGGTGCAGCGCTTCGGCAAGGGTGAGTTGCTCGCGCAGGGCCAACTGGCGGGCCGCGGTCTCGGGCGCCTCGCTCTCGACCGGCCGCTCCTCACTCCGACTCCGCCCGCGCCCTCCCCGCCGCCGGCGACGACTCCGCTCCTTCTCCGGCTCGGCGGTGGTGGCCGCAGCCGATTCGGTGGCTGCTGGTGCCGCCGCTGCGGAACTCGCAGCGGTCGCTGCCGGTGCCGCTGCGGATGTCGAAGCCTCATCCCGCCGGCCGCCGCGGCCGCGGCCCCGCCGAGATCCGCCGCCGGTCGAGCCGCTGGCAGCCGCCGAGCCACTGCGTCCGGTCTCACTCGCCGGGCGGGCCACGGCCGACACCTCATACTGACCATTGTCCATCTTGGCCAGGCCGATCAGCCCGCGCGAACCGGCCTCCTGCACGAACTTGGAGAACCGATTGAAGCCGGCGTTGCTCTCATCGAAATTCGGGTCGATCTGCTGCATCACCTGCTTGAGCCGATCGGCACGCATCACGTCGCGATTGGCGACCATCTTGTCGACGGCCTCCACCACCAGCTCCCACGGATCGCGCTGGGTCGACGGGGTATCGCTTTCCTTGGTCAGGCCGGCCAGTTCTGTGTACGAGTAATACTCGTCGCAGTTCTGGATCAGAATGTCCGATGCCGATTCGCGGATCCCGACGCCGATGACGTACTTACCGTACTCCTTGAGCTTGATCACCAGCGACGAGAAATCGCTGTCGCCCGAGAGCAGGATGAAGGTGCCGATTTCCGGTCGGGTGAACACCAACTCGGTGGCATCGATCGCCAGACGGATGTCTGTCGCGTTCTTCTTGTTCGTGCCGAAGGCCGGCGCGAAGATCAGATCGATCGAGGACTCCGAGAGCGGCACGATGTACTGCGGGTAGCGCCGCCAGTCGGCGTAGGCGCGCTGCACCGACACCTTGCCCTTGATGATGTCACTGTCGAGCAGGTGGCGCAGCTCCTTGGTGAGGTCGGAGCGGACACCGAGTGTGACGTTGTCGAAGTCGATAAGTAATGCGGCGTTGGTCGCGGAATACGGGGGGACGGACGGGAAGCGTCCGGCCCGATGGTGGGCTGCGGTGGTGGTCACAACATTCCTGTTTTCGAGGCCTTCCCGGATCGCGGCGTCCCTCCCACCGGGCGCGACCGTCGCGCCACTGCCGCAGGAGGGGCGCCGCAGATCGAGACGGCGCGTGGTTCCGATCCGCCGGGGGTGCGGGATATCGGACAGCCCGCAATATATGGAGGCCCCCCGCGATCAGGTAAGGGGGGATCCGGCGGCTTCGAGTGCGGCGACGATGCGCTCGGCCGCGTGGCCGTCCCACCCGGCGGGGCGCTGGCTGATCCGGCTCCCGCCGCTCCGACCGGCCGCGCGGGCAGCGGCGGCAGTGGCCGCGATGCCCTCGGCCGTCGGCGGCCAGGGCACCATCCGGTTGGTGCCATCAGTCACCGTGACCGGGCGTTCGGTCGAGGCCCGCAGCGTCACGCAGGGCACGCCCAGCGCGGTGCTCTCCTCCTGCAGACCACCGCTGTCGGTGATCACGACCCCGGCTCCATCGAGCCAGGCCGTCATCGCCCGATAGCCCAGCGGATCGATCAATTGAACGGCGGCCGGCGCGGCCAGCCCGTGGCGACTCAGCGCCGCCCGTGACCGCGGATGAATCGGCCAGACCAGCGGCAGCTCGCCGCCGACCTGTTCCAATCCACTCAACAGCGCGGCGAACATTGCGCCGTCGTCGACGTTGGAGGGCCGGTGCAAGGTGACAAGGCCGTAGCCCTCCCGCTCCAACCCGAGTGCCCGCCACGGTGCATCGTCGGCCGCGCGGTCGCGAACGGCGAACAGCGCGTCCATCATCACATTGCCGACCTGGTGGACCCGGTCGGCCGAAATGCCCTCGTGGGCGAGATGGTCGGCCGCCTCGGGCGAGTGGGTCAGCAGCAGGTCGGCAACCCGATCGGTCAACACCCGATTGACCTCCTCCGGCATCGCCCAGTCGCCACTGCGCAGGCCCGCCTCGACATGGGCCAGGCGCACGCCCAGCTCGTGACGTCGCTTGGCGGTGACGATCGCAGCGGCCAACGTCGAGTTGACGTCGCCCACCACGACCACCCAGTCCGGGCGACTGTCCAGCAGCACCGGATCGAAGCGCTCCATCACCCGGGCGGTCTGCTCCGCGTGGGAGCCCGATCCGACCTCAAGGTGAAAATCCGGTCGCCGCATATTCAGATCGTCGAAGAATGCCTGCGACATGGCCGGGTCGTAGTGTTGTCCGGTGTGCACCAACACCGGTTGGTGGCCCCGCCGATCCAGCTCAGCAAGAATCGGCGCGACCTTCATGAAATTGGGACGCGCTCCGGCCACCACCACGACCTTCATTGCGATCCTCTTGCCACCCGCGGCCTCATTCGGTTGATTGATCGACGATCGGAAGTTCCACAGCGAACGCGAATGTGGTCCCCTCCCCCAGTACCGTCTCCACTTCGAGCGTACTCCCCATCGCCTCGACCAGCTTGCGACAGATCGACAACCCCAATCCGCTGCCACTGAAGGCGTAATCGCCGGCCTGATGCCGACGTCGAAACGGCTCGAACAATGTCGACATCGCCGCCTCCGGGATACCCCGCCCCGAATCGCGCACGGTGCAACGCAGCCGCTCGGGATGGCTGCCCTCCTCGGTCAGCCGTACCTCGACCCCGCCGTCGCTGGTGAACTTGAGCGCGTTGGTCGTGAGATTGAGCAGCACCCGATTGAGGGCGCCGGGATGGCCGATCCGCATATCGTGGATCGGTCCCGCCAGGGTCAGCTTGAGGCCCTTTTCTTCGGCGATCGGCAAAACGATATCATTGACCGACTCGAGGACCTCAGTCACGCTGAATGGCAGCGCCTCGCGGCCGACCAATCGGTCGCCACCCCGCACCAGCTCAATCACGTCCGAGGCCACGGCATTGAGCCCGAACGCCGCCGAATACACCAGGCCGAGCTGGCGTTCCTGCAGCGCGGTGAGCGGACCACTCCGCCCCCGCAACATCGTCTCGGCCAGAAAGAGAATCGAGGTCAGCGGCGACCTCAGATCGTGGGCGACCTCGACCACCAGATCGAGACCGCTCGGTCCGGTCAGCCGATCCTGGAACTGCTCCGACCACGCCGGATCGAGCGACTCGGCCACCGCTTCGATCGCGCGCAGCAGCACCAGCATCTGGTCGCGCCCGCTGGTGGGATCGTCGGCCTCACCGGTCAACACCGTCCGCCGCAGCCCGGCCAGCAGCTTGCGCTCCAGCGGCGAGACCATCTCGTTGGTTGGTTCGCCCTGACGGCCGGTCAGCACCGCCGCGACACGCGCCGTCAGGGTCGCCAGTACGGCGGCGACCTCGGTCTGTGAGACCGCGTCGGTCCGGTAGCGGTCCCACTGTTCGACCAATACCTCAGCCGCCGCGTCGAGGCGACTGCGCGCATCGCGATCGGCCATTGCTATTCGCCGGAGTCGTCGCGCTGAAGGCCGTGCTTCTCGATCAGACGATACAGCGTCGTCCTGTCGATGCTGGCCTGGCGCGCCGCCTTTGACATGTTGCCCCCCGACCGGGCAATCAGTCGGGTGAGATACTCCCGCTCGAAATCACCGATCACCCGCTCCTTTACCTCATGGAACGGCCCTTCCAGCACCGGTGTGCTGGCGGTACTGTCGGGGATTTCGATGTCGTCGTAGATCGGGATATCGGCCGGACAGATGGCATGATCGGGTTCGGTCAGCACTGCAACGTGTTCGATCACGTTCTGGAGTTCGCGCACGTTGCCGCGCCAGGGCCGGGTCCGCAGGAAACCGATCGCCTCCTCGGTCAGCCGCGGCATCCGATCCGGCATCTGCCGATGCCGCTGCCAGAACACGCCCAGAAAGTGATTTGCCAGAATCGCGATGTCCTCGGGCCGCTGCCGTAGCGGCGGCAAGGTGATCGGCACCACCCGCAGGCGGTAGAACAGATCGCCTCGCAGGACGCCGCGCTCCACCGCTTCCTGCGGGTCACGATTCGTCGCACTGATGAAGCGGACGTCGACCGGCGCCCCGGCCGTCTCGGCACCGACCCGGCGGATCACCCCATCCTGCACCACCCGCAGCAGCTTCGCCTGCAGCGGCATCGACATCTCGGTCAGCTCATCGAGAAACAGCGTCCCGCCGTCGGCGGTCTCCAACAGGCCGGGCTTGTCGCGATCCGCCCCGGTGAACGCCCCCTTGCGGTGCCCGAACATCTCTGATTCCAGCAAGGGCTCGGGCAGCGCCGCGCAGTTGATCGGCACCATCGGCCGCTTGGCGCGCCGCGAGTGCTGATGGATGAACTGGGCGATGACCTCCTTGCCGGTACCGCTCTCGCCGCTGATAAAGACCGACGCGTCGGTCGGTGCCACCTTGCGTGCCAGCTCAACGGCCCGCCGGAACGACGGCGAGATGCCGATCAACGCCCCGGCCTCGGGGTGGGCATTGTGGCGGTTGACCTGCTCGCGCAGATCGGCTGCCTCGCGTACCTTGAGAATGGCGTGTGACGCTCGCCCGATCAGAACCTGCAAGTGAGTCGCAGAAAACGGCTTGGGGAGATAGTCCCAGGCACCCATCCGGAGCGCCTCGATGCTCGACGTGACGCTGGGATTCCCGGTCATCACCACCACCAGCGTCTCACGATTGACCTCGAGGACGCCGTTGAGAATCTCCAGGCCGGACACCTGGGGCAGCAGCAGATCCACCAGCACCAGATCGAAGGGGCGGCGCCGGATCAGGTCGAGCGCCTCCTCACCCCGCGCCGCGAGAGTCACGTTATAACCCTCGCTCCGCAGCACCGAGGCACAGCTCTCCCGCAGGGTCCGCTCGTCGTCGACGATCAGAATCCGAATGCTCGATCGAACTTCCACCGGCAGTGTCAGCGCGTCCCGGCCCGAGGCTGCATCCCCCGCCGATCCGCCATTTCCCACGACCGTCATCACCTCTCCTGGAACAGGTCCCGCCACTGTGGCCCCGGGGCACCCGGGCACGTCTGCCACGGTCAGGTCAGGCGAAAAGCGTGCCGAAACTGTTGTACCGGGGCAACGACATACCAATATTACCAGCAAGACCGTTGCAGGGAACCGTCATCCGACGCGACGTCCCGATACTTTTGTGGCGTGGACGCAACAGTTTCCCGGCTCCGTGTGGCGAAGTTGCCCCGGACTGTGGCGGCACCACTGTTGCGTAAGCTCCGGGGCAGAGACGGGTATCGACATCCTTAGCGCCTGACAGCAGAGACCGCATGAGCACCGAAATCGCCCCCTTGCCGGGAAACCTCCCCGCTTCGCCGCTTCCGTTCGGCCAGGACTCCTCGCCCGACGGCAGCGCCATGAACCCGCTCACCCGGATCATTGGCGCCTTTAAGCGATTCGCCTGGCTGATCATCCTGCTGACCGTCGTCGGCGCCGTGGCCGGCTGGTTCGCCACCCGCTACGTCCTGCCGATGTATGTGGTCGAAGGCAATCTCTTCCTCGAGGCCCGCGGTGGCGACACCGGACCGGTCGAGGCCGACCCCTTCCTGCAGGGGGCCCAGTGGCTTGAGCTGATCAACAATCCCCAGGTGCTCGACTACGTGGTGATTGAGCAGAAGCTCTATATCGTCGGCCCCAACCCGGGCCCCGGCACCCCCACCCGTGAGGGACCGACCGGCCCCGATGCCGTCCTGTTCGAGGATTTCGGCATCCGGCCCGAGTTCGTTCCCGGCCGCTACAAGATCAGCTTTTCGGCAGACGGCAAGAGCTGGGACCTCAAGCTCGCCTCGCGCCCCGATCTGAACGACCACGGCCTGGTCGGTGATTCGGCCGGGCGTCCTGCCGGGCTGCTCTGGGTGCCGCGGCCGCGGCAGCGGATGTTCGGCAACAGCTACGATTTCACTCTGCTCACGCCCCGCGAGGTAACCAAGAGCGTCCAGAGTGCGCTGGAGACAAACATCGGCCGGACCCGCGGCTCGCGCTTCGTGACGGTGAGCTACGACGCCACCGACCCGCATCGCGCCGCCCGCACCCTCAACGCCATCCTCGACCGGTTCGTCGATCAGGCGGCCCGGCTCAAGAGCGCCACGCTGGTGCAAAACGCCTCGGTGCTCGACTCGCAGTTGCTGGCGGCCGAAATCAGCATGCGCGACGCCGACCTGGCGCTGCAGAACTTCAAGATCAATACTGTCACTGCTCCCCGCGAGCAGGTCCCGGTGGCCGGCGGCCTGCAGATGACGACCAACTACACCTACGGGTCGTACATGCAGCTCCGGACGGTGAGCGACTCACTCCGGCGCGAGCGCCGTCAGTTGGCCGAGTTGCTCGACCGGGCCCGGACCGGCGGCCTGGTGGTCGATCAGCTCACCGCCATCGGCGTGGTCCGCAGCTCGCCCCAGCTCATGTCGGCAATCTCTCAACTCGGTTCCGAAGAGGCCGCGCTGCGTGAGCTGCTCGGACCGGGCGGCGCGGCCGAGGGCAATCTGCGCGTGGTGGGCCAGCGTGCCGCGATCAGTATGCTGCGCGATTCGACAATCCAGCAGCTTGGTCGGGCGGTCCTCACTCGGGTCGATGGTGAAATCGGCGATCTCGATCAGCGGATTGCGCTCACGGCGCGCGAGATGCGGGACATCCCCCAGCGCTCGCTCACCGAAGCCAAGCTGGAAAACGATCTCGACCTGGCCCGGAAGACCCACGCCCAAGTGCGTGAACGGGCCGAGCAGGCGCGCTTGCAGCGCGCCAGCTCGCTGCCCGATGTCCGGATCCTCAATCGCGCCATCGCGCCGCTCAACCCGTCAAAGAATCGCAAGCTGGTGATCATCGTGCTGGGCACCCTGGCCGGGCTCGGGACGGGGTTGGGACTGTCGTTTGTCTTCGATCTGCTCGACAAGCGGTTCCGTTATGCCGATCAGGTCACCAAGGGCCTCGGCCTCAGCATCCTGGGCGTGGTTCCCGAGATTCGTCGCGCCAAGGGCAAGGGGGCCTCAGCCGAAGAAGCGGCTCAGGTGGTCGAAGCGTTCCGTACCGTCCGCCTCAACCTGGCGCATGTCTTCCCCGAGACCGGCAGCATCGGGCTGACGATTACCTCGCCCATGCCGGGTGACGGCAAGTCGCTGATTGCGTCGAACCTGGCGCTGTCGTTTGCCGAAGCGGGCTACCAGACCCTGCTGATCGACGGCGACACCCGGCGGGGCGAGTTGCATCGAACCTTCGGCACCCAGCGCCGCCCCGGCCTGCTGGATCATCTCGCCGGCGACCTGCCCTGGAAGGAAGCGACCCGGGCCACCTCGCATCCCAAGCTGACCCTGATGCCCGCCGGCAGTCGCCATCGCAATGCGCCCGAGCTGATGGGATCGCGCAAGATGCACGAACTCTATGCCGCGCTCCGGCAGAGCTACGAGGTGGTGATCATCGACTCCCCGCCGCTCGCGGCCGGCATCGATCCCTTCGTCCTCGGTACGATCACCGGCAATCTGATGCTGGTGGTGCGGGCCGGATCGACCGAACGGGATCTGGCCGAGGCGAAGTTGCAGATCGTCGACCGGCTGCCGATCCGCCTGGTGGGCGCTGTGCTCAACGATGTGAACACCTCGATGCAGGAATACAAGTACTACGCCTACAACTACACCTACGGCTCAACCGAGGAGGATGAAGAGCTGGCGCAGTTGCCGGCGACCATTAGCTGAGGTTGGGTGGGAGACTGCCGAGACACTCTCGGCAGTTGAGGTCAGGAGTTGCGGGCGGGGAAATGCAAATGGCGGCGCGACCGATCAGGCCGCGACCGCCATTGCCGCTTCGTCGAGCAGTGCCGTGGCGTCGAGCCGGGGCAACGACGCCGCATCGGGCACTGTCACTGTCACTTTGAGATGGGGGAGTTCGGGGGCCATCGCCTCGGTGAGGCGAGCGGCCAGGCGTCGGGCGCCGGCGGCATCGGTGGCCCCCACCACGGCATAGGCCGCCGGCCCGAGCCGACCCTTGGCATCGGCCGACCGGGCGGTGTGCGACAACAGCTCGGCGATCCGCTGGGTCCTGCTGCGGTCGGAATCATCCTCGCCAGTCGCCAGTGCCACGCAGGCGACCCCTTCGCCACGGCGTTGGGCATCGGCCGCCATCTCGTCCATTCGCCGAACCAGCCCCAGCCGACTGTACAGCATAGTCTCCGGATCCAGCAGCCCGGCCATGGTGACCCGGATCACCTCGCGCCGGGCCGCCAGGTAGGCCCGCACCTTGTGCAGTAACGCCTGCCCGTCGAGCGGTTGGCCGTAAAACTCCCAGGCTCCCGCTTCGTAGGCGGCAAGGCGCTGCGCCCGACCCGAGGGACCGGCGGTGGTCAGGATCACCGGCGTCGATGCGCCAAATCGCCGATCGGCCCGGATCTGTCGGCAGACCTCAAGACCACTGAAATCGGGCAACTGGTGATCGAGAATGAAGGCATCGGGGAGGCGTCGGCCGGCCACATCGAGAGTTTCAGCCCCGGTAAAGGTGCGAACAACGCGATATCCGGCAGCCACCAGGATGGTCTCGACCGATCGAGCCGTCCATTCGTGATCGTTCGCCACCAGCACCAAACCCGCCGGCATTTCGGGACCACCCATTCTGTTGCTCGAATGCGCCATGGCTGAACTGGACCCTTGAACGATGAAAGAGTGATGCATGAACGCGACAGTTCTGTTACGCCGCTCCACAACCGAGCGCCGCTCCGCGAGCCTGGCCCGTTCCGACGATGCACAGGTAAACTGTTACCACATCGTCAGTTGTGCCATCTGCACCGAACAATTCCCGGCCGACGGCTCAGATGTACCTCCCCCGATGATGCAAACCGTCTGCCGAGAATCGACACTGCTTCTCAACCCGACTTTTAACGGCTCCCCTGTTGGCAATCCGCAACAATCGTTGCTGTGATGCACCACTCTGTGGCAACGCTCCAGCACGGGCGGGCAGCGCTCCGCCCGCCCAGCGGCGCTGATCCCGTTGCCGGATATGGAGTTGGCCCGATCGTTGCCTCGGTGTGGCAGTGGAGCACGGGCCTTGCCGTCATGCCCTGCGATCGTGACCTTCACTGCCGTTGACCGAGGATACTTTCTGGTGCCGCGCCTTCGAATCATGCTGCTGTTGGGACTGGTCCTGAGCGGAGCCGCCCCTGTGACGGCCCAGGTGGTCGCGACGTCGGGCGATAACCCCGACTCCCTCTTTCTCCGCCTGTCGGCGTCGCAGCGCGCCATGGTGACCCGGTCCGAACTGGAACAGTCGCTCAGCGAGATCGAGTCGATTCTCGCCTCCAACGGCTACAGCGAGACCCTCAAGCAGCAGAAGCAGGTGGAAGCCGCGACCATTCGCCGCCGCCTGAGTGAAGGCGACATCAGGCCGGGCGACGTGATTTCGCTGGCCGTGGTGGGCTTCCCCGGGCTGACCGATGAGTACACGGTCAGCACCGATCTGACCATCGTGCCGGCCGATGCCGGTCCGATCAAGGTCGGCGGCCTGCTGCGGAGCGAGGTCGAGGACTACCTCCGCCAGGAGATGAAGAAGTATGTCCGCGATCCGCTGGTCCGGGCGGCAGCGAACATCCGCATCGCCATCTTCGGCGGCGTCAATCGGCAGGGGTTCTTCGTGGTCCCCGCCTCGATGCTGCTCACCGACGTGATCATGGCGCCGACGGCCGGCAACGGGCCGTCGCAGAATCAGAAGCTTGAAGACAGTCGCATCATGCGGGGCGACCAGGTCATCCTCGATGAGGCCGGCTTTGCCGCCGCGCTGCGGGAGGCCAAGTCGCTCGATCAATTGAACTTGCAGGCGGGCGATGAGATTCGCATCGGTGAGCGGCGAACCGGGGGCACCCCGATTCTGGCCTACATCGGCGCGATCAGCTCGGTCACCTTCCTGTTGGTTCGCATTTTCTGAGGCGTGGGGGGCATGCACACTACCATGGCGAAGGTTGAGCACACCACCGGCGAGCACCCCACCGAGCGCGAGCGACTGCGGGTCGGCGGCGTCGCCCGCGCCGCCGTGGGCGGCACCGGCCTGATCCGCGGCCTGAACGTGGTGGTGGCGCTGCTGGGCTTGTTGATCACCGCGCCGCTCTGGCTGGTGATTGCCGTGTTGATCAAGCTGACATCCCGCGGTCCGATCTTTTACACCCAGACCCGGGTCGGACTCGATTCCCGCTCACAGAGCGGCAATCGCAGCGACTCGCGCCGATCGTTCGATATCGGCGGGCGCCCGTTCACCATCTACAAGTTCCGGACAATGACGGTGGGCGCCGAGCGCGAGGGAGAAGCCGTCTGGGCCAGCGCCAACGATCAGCGGGTGACGCCGATCGGCGGTTTCCTGCGCAGTTGTCGGCTCGATGAACTGCCCCAGCTCCTCAATGTGCTGCGGGGCGAAATGAACATCGTCGGCCCCCGACCGGAGCGGCCCCAGCTCTTTGCCGAGCTGCGGCAGCAGATCCCCCACTACGCCTTGCGGCAGCGGGTTCCTCCGGGGATTACCGGGCATGCCCAGGTCCATTTGCAGTACGATACGTCGGTCGAGGATGTCAAGAAAAAGGTCCAGCACGACCTTGAATACATCGCACGCCGGAGCGCCTGGGAAGATCTCAAGATCATGCTCAAGACCATTCCCGTGATGTTGTTCCGGAAGGGCGGATGGTAGCGTCAGTCCCGCCGGTGACTCGCGAGCTGCGCCCGTGGCGTGAGTTGTTCGACGCTCCGTGGCCACTCAGTCGCATTGCACCGGTGGCCGTGGCTGCGCTGGCATTTGTGCTGCTGTTCGCCGGACCGATCGCGGGGCTGGCCCACCAATGGTGGACCGACCCCGATGCCGGCCATGGCATGCTGCTGTTTCCGGTCGCGCTCTGGTTGGCCTGGCAGGCCGGAGTGCGCTCCGCCAGCCGGCCCAACATCGCGCTGGGTGTGGTATTCCTGATCCTTGCCGTCCTGCTTCGGGCCATCGGCGGTCTGGCGGCCGAGTTCTTCACTCAACGATTTGCGATCTGGCTCGCCCTGGTGGGGTTGACCACCTTCCTGTGGGGTTTCCGTCAGGTGCTGCACTGGTGGCTGCCGTTCGCGCTGCTGCTGCTGTCGATTCCGCTGCCGGCCACCATCACAAATTCACTGGCCGTCCCATTGCAGTTCCGCGCCAGCAACCTCGGCACCGCGCTGATTCGCTGGCGCGAGATTCCAGTCCAGACCCACGGCAATGTGATCGCCATTCCGGGCCAGCTCCTGTTCGTGGCCGAAGCATGCAGCGGCCTGCGCTCGCTGACCGCACTGATCGCCCTCGGCGTGATGATCGGCGGCATCTGGCTGCGCAGCGTCCCCGCCCGGATCCTGATCCTGCTGATCGCCATCCCGGTGGCCATTCTGGTCAACGGCTTCCGGATTTTCCTGACGGCGTTCCTGATGTATTTCGTCTCTCCCGACCTGGGCCAGGGCTTCATGCATACGACCGAGGGCTGGGTGCTGTTCATCGTCGCCCTCGCCTTCCTGGCGGCGGTGGCAGTCATCATCCGCGCGTTCGAATCGCGGATCATCGCCTGGCGGAGGCCGCACCATGCGTAGCATCCATGCCTGGTTGCCGGGCGGGCTGCTCGCCATGGGTGTCCTGCTCAACGGGACGCTGGTGTCGCGCCGAGCCGGCGCGACGCCCATCGCCGGCGACCTGCAGACTGTGGCCGACACCATCCTGGGCGTCCCGGCCGTCGACATCCGGGTCAGCGATGACGAGGCCCGGGTGGCCGGCTACACCGACTACATCGTTCACGACTTCCCCGGCATCGAAGGGCGCACCGTCAACATCTACGTCGGCTACTACGACGAACAGCGGCAGGGCAAGACCATTCACTCGCCCCGCAACTGCCTCCCCGGCAATGGCTGGGAGCCGATCAGTCGCAATGTGGTCACCGTGAACTCGGCGACTCACGGTGCGGTCGGCATCAATCGCTACGAGTTGGTCCGGGAGCAGGAGCGCTCGATCGTGTTCTACTGGTACCAGGGCCGCGGTCGTGTCGCCAACAACGAATACCTTGTCAAGTACCAACTGCTTCGCGACGCAGCGGTGCTCGGACGGACCGAGGAAGCGATAGTCAGGATTGTCGTGCCGGTGCTGGGCGACGATGTCGCCAGCGCCGATCGGATCGGCCTCGAACTCGCCGGCCCGCTGATCGATGATGTCGAGCGGGTCATCCCCCAGATCTGAACCGCGACGCGGCGATGGCATTCGATCGACTCGGGCGTCAACAGGCATCGTCGCTTCGCCAACTGGCGCGGCGGATACTGCTCGGTGCCGTCCCCGCCGCGCGACTGGCTGCGCACACCGGTCGACAGTGGTCGGTCCAGTGGACCTTCGACGACGGCCCCGACCCCGAGCACACGCCGCCGCTGCTCGATCTGTTGGCGCGCTACCGGATCCGGGCCGCTTTTTTCATGATCGGCAGTCAGGCCGAACGCCACCCCGCCCTGGTGCGACGCATCGCGGCCGACGGCCACCTGGTGGGCTCCCACTCCTGGAGCCACCCTGCCGCCGGCAGCTTGCGCGGTACGGCCTACCTGGCCGATGTGCGGCGCGGCCGCGCCGCGATCGAACAGGTGGTGGGCCAGCCGGTGACAGCGTTCCGCCCGCCGCATGGCTACCTCGACGCCGGCATCGCCTGCCGCATGATTCCGGGCGATTGGCAGATCGTACTCTGGAGTGTCGATCCCAAGGACTATCTGCTCAACCAGGCCGATGTCCTGTCCGATCGTCTCAGCCACGCCGCAATCACCGCGCGCGACATTGTCCTGCTCCACGATACCGGCGCGGTGACAGCTCAGGGCCTTGAACTGTATCTGACATCGACAGGAACACAGTAGTGGCCGACGCGACCCCCTGGCGAGTGATCTATTTCGGCACCGACTGGAATGCCCAGAATCGGACCTCGGTTCACCATGTGGCCCGCTGGCTCGGCGCGCGCCACGAGCTGCTGTACTTCGAGTGCCCCGGACTGCGCGCACCGGGCGCCAGCGGAGGCGATCTGGGCCGGCTGCTGCGCAAGGTCAGGGCGGCATTTGCCCCGGCGCGCCATCCCATGCCGAATGTGTCGGTTCGCACTCTGCTGCAACTGCCGTTTCACCGGCTGCCCGGTATCGGGGCCATCAATCGCGCCCTGCTGCGCTGGCAGGTGCGGCGCGCCATCCGGGCCGCCGGCCCCGCCCGGCAGGGACAAGCGGTGATCTCCTGGTTCGCCCTGCCCCATATCGGATCGCTCGCCCGACAGTTGGGCGAGGATCTGGTGGTGTATTACTGCGTCGACGACTTCGCAGCATTCCCCGGGGTCGTCGCCGACAAGGTTCGCGCCTGGGACGAGGAGCTGACCCGCCGAGCCGATCTGGTCTTCGTGGCGTCGGCGACCTTGATCGAGCCCAAACAACAACTCGGTGCCACTGTGGTCCACGCTCCGCACGGCGTCGATGTCGCCCATTTCGCGACAGCCCGGCAGCGACCTGCCACGCGACCCGATGATCTGCCGCCGGACGGCCTGGTGGTGGGATACTTCGGGCTGGTGGCCGAATGGATCGATCTCGACCTGATCGGGCGGCTGGCCACCCGTCACCCCGAGTGGCAGTTCGTGATGATCGGACGCATTGCGGTCCCGGAATCCACCCTGCCGCGCCAACCCAACCTGCACTTTCTCGGGCAGAAGCCCTACGACGTCCTGCCGCGCTACGGCGCCTGGTTCGATGTCGCACTCATCCCCTACCGACTCACTCGCCAGGTCCTGCGCGCCAATCCGATCAAGTTGCGCGAATACCTGGCCATGGCCCGACCGATTGTCGCGGTGTCGACGCCCGACATCGATCAGTTCGCCGAGTTGGTCGCGATCGCCTCAAGCGACACGGAGTGGGAGGACGCGATCGAGGCTGCACTCCATGAAGCTGCTCCGGAGAGCCGTCGCGTCCGACAGATCACAGCCGCTGAGAGCATGAGCTGGGACAGCAGAATTGCCGCCGTGGAAGGACGGGTCCGCGCGGCGATGGATCGCACTTCATGAGCGGCGCCGCGCGTCAGATCGCGATCACCGGTGCCACCGGTCTGCTCGGGCGGTCGCTGCTCGATCGGCTGCTCCAGCGGTCATACCATCGGGTACGGGCGCTCAGTCGATCGCCGCAGCCGGCCCGCGAGGGCGTCGAATGGCTGATCGGCGACGTACGTGATCCCGAGGCCGTCAGTCGCCTGATCGATGGCAGCGCCGCCGTCATCCATGCCGCGGCCAGCCTGCAGGGCACTGCCGATGTCATCCACGACTCGATTGTGACCGGAACGGCAGTTGTCGCCGCTGCGGCCCACGGAGCCGGGGTTCCGCTGATTCATATCTCGTCGCTGGCGGTGATCGACCCGCGCGCCGCCGCCCGGCCGATTGTCCTTGACGACGATGCCCCCCGCGATCCGGCATCGGCGGTCCGGGGAGGGTACACGCGCGGTAAGGTGGCCGCCGAAGCTGCTGTCGAGCAACTCGTCGCAGCGGGTCTCCGCGCCGTCATGATCCGACCGGGCCAGTTGGTCAGTGAACAACTGCGGGCTGTCCCGCCCTCGCTGGGCGTCCCGCTCGGACCATGGCGCATCGCCTTGGTGTCATGCGATCTGCCCCTGGCGGCGGTCCACGTCGACGATGCCGCCGATGGCATCCTCAGCGTGCTCGACGCAGCACATCTGCCATCAGTGGTCACCCTTGTGGATCCCGGCTCACCGCCGCGTGGCACCCTGCTCCGCCGATTCGCGCGTGCCGGTGTACCCGGCGCGTCAAAGCCACTGCTGCCGTTCGGGCCGGCGGTCCAGACACTGGCCGCGATGCTGCGGCGGATCCCACCGCTGGCAGCAACCCCGCTGGGGCGGGCCGCCGAACGGATCGGCGCCATGGCGAGTCGCGCCTCCTGGCGCTGCTCGGCCGCCAGCGACCTGGGCTGGCAGCCGCACCGGTTAGCCGACTGGCCTCACCGCGAGAGAGGCGATGATGAACCGCGCTGAACTGCGGCCGGCGCCACGGCGTACCGCCCGTCGCACCGGCAGTCCGGTCGGCCTGACCTCAGTTGCCGACCATGATCGGCGGCCCGCCCTCCTCCCGCTTCTGCAACGCACCGCGCGAGAAGCCCAGCGCCTGCCAGCCGGCCCACAGCATGGTCGGGACAAACAATGCAGCAATGACAATCGACTTGTACGACGCGTCATCGAAGCCCGGCTTTTGCTCCTCCCGCACCAATCGACGCACCTGGAGCGCGTCGAGACCGAACGACAACACGGCCAGCGCGACGATCACCGCGAAAAGAATCGCCCAGATGCCCAGCACCCGTGCCGCCAGCTTGTGATCGAGCAGGGCGTTCAGCGCCAGCGCCAGCATGGTACCGAGCGCCACAGTCGGCATGGCACCGATCAGGAACCCGGCGGCACCATACTTCCAGGTGATGGCACTGAAGTCCATGGGCGTAATGGAAATCGCAACATCGATGAGCTGGTTGATCACCAGAACTGCGATTACCGGATAGAGCGCGGCGAGGAGCGAACGCTGACGATTCGTGAACTCGGCCATCAATTCCACCTGGGCAAGGGTCGGGGAGGATCGAGAGAGTGAACTCGAGCGTGCCGGGCAGAATGCATACCAAGTCGGACCCCCATCTGTCACGTCCAACCATCCGAGTGCTCCATCTCACGGTGGGCTTCGAACCCGGAGGGAGGCGTGACGCCATCCTGACTCTCGCCCGCTCGGGTGAGCGCGCCGGCGTGGTGTCGTCGCTGGCGGTGCTTCGCGGACAACATGACGATATCGCCCCCTGGTTGTCCAACTTCGCCCAGGTCACGCTGCACGGATTCGACGGCCGACCGACCCTGCGCCAGCTCTGGAAGCTGCGGCGTTCGGTCAACGCACACCACTATGATTTAGTGCATGCCCACGACGCCGCATCCCAATATGTTGCATCCATGCTACGCTTTATGGGGAAGACGCCACAGGTGGTGATGACCTTCCACCGCACCTCGGCTGCCGACTCGGCCGGCTGGCGCAATGGTATCCGCAACGCGGTCACAGTCCCGGCCGTGGGTGGGGTCCTGACTGCCTCATCCGAGCGTCGCGACTACTTCCTCAGGTCGTGGTTCCTGCGCCGACCGACGGTCGAAGTGGTCCCGCTCGGCGTGGACCTGAACCGATTCCACCCCGATCCCGCGGCCGAGGCCAGCGTCAGGGCCGAGCTGGGCATCGCGGCCGAACGGCCGCTGGTGGCGACGGTGGGACACTTCGGCGAGGTCAAGGGCGTCGACCTCGCCATCGAGGCCATGATCACGGCGGCCCGGCAGTTCCCGACTGATCGGCAACCCCATCTTGTGGTGCTCGGCACCGGCAGCCCCGACCGGATCGCGCTGATCGAGAATCTGGCCCGCCAGGCGCCACCCGGCCTGATTTCGATCATGGGACAACGTTCCGATCCGGAACGATTCCTCGCCGCCGCCCGGCTGTTGCTGCATGCCCCACGCAACGAGGCCTTCGGCCTGGTCCTGATTCAGGCGATGGCCGCCGGAATTCCGGTGGTGGCGAGCCGGGTGGGCGGCATTCCCGACATCGTCATTGATGGCGAGGTTGGCCTCCTTGTCGCCCCCGAGGATCCCGCGAGCGCCGCCGCCGCGGTCACGCGGCTGCTCAGCGACGACCCGCTGCGCCAGCGCCTGGCGGATGGCGCCCTGGCTCGGGCACGTTCGGCCTATGACGCCGCCCTCTACGCCGAGCGGCACCGCGCGATTTACAGTCGCATTCTCGCGAAATCCGGGCACAGCGAGCACGCCGTCTAATGGCCTGCTCTTTGCTGCTTCCGCTGCCCATGACGGCGTTTGTTTTCTCTCAGTGGGGATTGTGATCATGTCGGAACCGACAGTAACCATTGTGGTGGTGCCGCGCGACCGCTTCAGCAGCGTCGAGGCCTGTACCCGGTCGATCATCGCCAACACCCGCGACGTCAGCTATCGGCTGGCCTTCCTCGATTTCGGCTACGCCGAGTCGACCCGGGCTGCCCTGCGCCAACTGTGCACCGGCATCGAGATGGAACTGGTCGACTGCGGCCGCAGCATTCCGATGGACGGCTTCCGCGACTATCTGCCGCGGATCACGACGCCGTACACCTGCTGGGTCGACAATGACACCTTCGTGACCGAGGGCTGCATTGCTCGGCTGGTGCAGAGCGCGGAAGAGGAAGGCATGCGCGCCATCCTGCCGCTCACCTTTGAGCGCGAGGGCCTCGACGTCGATGCTCGGCGACTCGAGAAGCGGGTGCACATCTCCCATTCGGAACTGCGCAAGGTGAGTGTCGACGGTCGGGAATACGTGTTCGACTACAAGCCCTATCGCCGGGCCAGCAAGGAAGAGGTACCGCCAGGGCCGTGGACTATCGACTTCTTCGAGCTGCACACCTTCTTCGCCGAAACGGCCTTGCTGCGTCAGATCGACTTCCCCTCGATGGTGGTCCGTGAGCATGTCGATATCGGCATTCAGTTCCACCGACTGGGCGTACCGATCTGGTGCGAGCCCCGGGCGGAGGTGATTTTCGACAACATCCACTCGCGCCCGACCTGGGAAGACATTCGCTTCTTCTTCTATCGCTGGTCCGATCCGTTGATCGACAAGAGTCATGCGCTGTTCGAGGAGCGTCATGGCTGGCGCTTCTACAACGAGCAGTTCATGAAGCGCTGGGCGTTCCGGCGCCGGGTGTTCTCGGTGGCGCGTTTCCTGTACCTGCCGCACAAGCCGGCCGATCTGCTCTCACGAGTCCTTGTCAAGATCTTCAGGGCGCCGATTCCGGCGGCGCTCCAGCACGATCCCACGGCCGAGTCGGTCCGGGTATTCGAGCAGCCGGCGCCGCAGAGCGTTTCGCACTGACGTGAGCGTCGCGTCAGCGCCCACCGCGGAGCTTGAGCAGCCGCCGGCGTGGTACCGCCGCGGCGCTCGGCGCACCTGGCATCAACGACGCCGTCACGCCATGGTCCAGCGACTGGTTGCGGGACTGGGCGGCGATGCCGTGGACTATGGCGCCGGCTGGGGAGACATCGCCTGGCGGGTCGCGCCCCAGTTTCGCACCATGCGCGGCTTTGATGTGTCCCCCGCGCGGGTGGCGTTCGCCGCGCGGGAGTATGCCCCGATCCCGTTTGCGGTCTGCGACACCAGCGGGCTCCCGACCGTGAGCGACGCCAGCGTCGACGTGGTGCTGTCGATCGTGGTGCTCCCCTTTGTCGATGACCCCGAGCGCTACATCGCCGAGTGTGGCCGGATCCTCCGATCCGGTGGCCACCTGATCGTGGCATTGCCCAATCCGCATTCCAACAAGCCGCTGCTTTATGGCTGGTTTGGTCGGATCTACCAGGAAAACCGACGCATCGGCAGTGAGCAGGACTTCCGGGCGACGCTGGCTCGCCACCACCTGGCTGTGGAGTGCCGCGACGGCTTCTACGATCCGCCATTTGATCGCCTCCGCAATGCCGGCGACGTCGCCCTGGCCCTCCTCAATCTGATTGGGCACCTGCTGCGCCGACAGTCGCGAGTGAGCTATGTCGGCTTCCGGTGCCGACTCGATCGCGCCGCCGCATGACGATCCGGATCGCACACCTGGTAACCACGCTGGGAATCGGCGGACAGGAGATGGTCATCCTGTCGCTGGTGCAGCACATGGACCGCAGCCGGTTCGATCCCGTGGTGTTGGCCCTGCACGAAGGCGGCCCACTGGCCGACCGCTTGCGCGCGCTCGATGTTCCGGTCGAGGTCATCGGTGGCGACGGGCTCAGTGGCCTGGCCCTCACCCGTCAACTGGCCCGTCGGTTGCGATATTGGCGCCCGCAGTTGCTCCACACCCACAACCCCGCTCCGCACCAGCACGGCGCACTGGCCCGTCACCTCGCGCGGGTTCCGGCCCTGCTTCACACCAAGCATGGTCGCAACAACATCACCAAGCGCACCCGTCAGTTCGCCGAGCGGGTCGCGGGTTGGCTGACCGATCTGGTGGTGCCTGTTTCGGCCGACGCGGCCGAGGTGGCGCGGCATGACGACCGAGTCCCCGAGCGCAAGCTGCGGGTGATCCACAACGGCATCCAGGTCGACACCTTGCCGGTTGCGCCGGTGCTTGAGCCCGGTCGTCCCCCCCGGGCCGTGCATGTCGCCCGATTGCACCGGATCAAGGACCAGTCCACCATGCTGGCCGGCGTGAAGATCATCGCGGAACGGATCCCTGGCTTTACGCTCGACGTCGTGGGTGATGGCCCCAATGGCGAGTACCTCCGCGCCGAAGCGATATCGCTTGGACTGGGCGATGTGGTCCGATTTCATGGCATGCGCGACGACGTCGCATCCTACCTGGCGCGCGCCGACCTGTTCCTGCTGACCTCGCTGTCCGAGGGGATCGCTCTGACACTGCTCGAAGCCATGGGCTGCGGCCTGCCGGCCATCGTGACCGATGTCGGCGGCAACCGTGAGGTGGTAATCCCCGGTGAGACCGGGACGATGATCCCGGTTGGCGACAGCCGGGCGCTGGCCGACGCGGTGTGCGACCTGGTGGCGGATCCGGAGCGTGCGCGGCGCTGGGGAAGTGCCGCCCGCGAGCGGGTGCTGAGCCACTTCAACATCACCACCACAGTATCCCGCTATGAGGCAGCCTATCTCGAGTTGCTGGGTCGGGAGGCGGCATGACAGCCACTGCGCCGCATCCGCTTCGACGGGCCGCGATTCGCTTCTACGAAACCCGGATCAAGCGACGTCGTGTTTTCAGCTACCTCGATGAGCTGGAAGCCAGTCAATATTTTTCGACCGAGCGTCTCGATGCCCTGCGCCTCGAGCGTCTTCGCTCTCTGCTGCGTCACGCGGCGGCAACCTGTCAGTGGTACGGCGAACAGTGGCGCCTCCTGGGTCTTGATCCGGCGCAACTCGGTCGGGTCGCGGATTTGGCGGCGTGGCCGACCATCGATCGCGGCGTGATCCGGGAACATCGCCTCGCCATGCAGAGCGCCGATCCATCGGTGCGCCTGCTCACCAAGCGGACCGGCGGTTCCAGTGGCGTGCCGCTGCTGTTCGACCTCGACGCCGCCGGCAACGAGCGACGCATGGCCGCATGGCACCGCGGCTACCACTGGGCCGGTGCCGGCCCGGGCACCCGGCAGTGGTACCTCTGGGGCGTTCCTCCGGCCAGCGCCGGTACGGCGGCCCATCGCAAGCTGCGCCTGTACGACGCCTTCTACGGTCGCACCGTTGCTAACTGTTTTGAGCTGAGCGAAGCCGAGCTGCCGCGATTTGTCGACTCATTGGCGCGGACGCGCCCTCAGGCCATTGTGTCGTATACCGGCGCGCTGTATGAGTTCGCGCTGATGCTCGACGCCCACGGCATCACCCCCTATCGCCCCGCCAGCATCGTCGTGGGAGCCGAGGCGCTTCACGACTTCCAACGGCAGACTATTGAGCGGGTCTTCGATGCGCCGGTGTTCGAGACCTACGGCTCGCGCGAGTTCATGCTCATGGCTGCCGAATGTGAGAGGCATGAGGGACTGCACCTGACGGCGGAGAATCACATTCTCGAAATCCTCGATGACGACGGCCAGCCGGTGCCGCCCGGAGTGGAGGGCAACATCGCAGTCACCGACCTGACGAATTTCGGGATGCCCTTCATCAGGTACCTCAACGGCGACCGCGGCGTGATGATGGCCGATGATCACTGCGCCTGCGGCCGGACCCTGCCGCGGCTGGCGCGGGTCACCGGCAGAGTTCTCGATGTACTCACCACTCCCGACGGGCAGCGCCTGCCGGGCGAGTTCTTCCCGCACATTCTCAAGGATTTTGCTGCGGTCCGTCGCTTTCAGGTGGTCCAGGAGCGGCCCGAAGGCGTCGAGGTGCTGCTGGTCGCGCCCGAGTGGAGCGACGAGGACACCGACCACCTGCGGCGCGAGGTTGCGGCCGCGGTCGGCGCGAGCCTGGCCGTCGAGGTCCGGCTGGTCGACGACATCCCGCTCACTGCCGCGGGTAAGCGGAAGGTGGTCGACAATCGCCTCGCCGCGGCGCCGCCACCCCGGAACGGCGCATAATGGACCAGTCCACAACCGCGCAGTCCGCCGCGCTGAACAGCGCCGACCTGGTGCGCAGTGCAACCGCAGAATTGGGCAAGGACAAGCGGCGCCGGGGAGCCGGTGCGAACCTGATCAGCCCCAGCGGCATCGACCGGGTGATGGCGCCGTTCCTCGGGCTGTACCTCGGCTGGGTGGTGGCCCGGGTTCCCGAGATCTTTCCGTCGCTCTTCGTCCCGCGGCTGCCGATGATCCTGCTGATCATCTTCGCCCTGAGCCTGGCGGTGGGGGTTCCCGTGGCTGTCTGGCGCGGCGCCTGGCGGCTGTCGCTGCCGCTCAAGCTGGTCTGCCTGCTCGGCACATTGGTGGTGATCACCATCCCGATCGGTATCTGGCCCAGTGGTTCGCTCGATTACGCCATCAACCGCTACAGCATCCCGTTCGTGATGTTCCTCGCCTGCCTGATGTTCCTGCGCGACCGCAAGAACCTGCGCCGGGCGGTGGCAATCTATGTGCTGGCCGTTGCGGCGATATCGATCAAAACTGTGAGGTCCTACGATCCGAATCAGATCGTCGAGACCGAAGACGGCGACTTTGTCGCCCTGCGCGACTTGCCGGTCGACCAGCAGCGGCTGGTGGTCTCGGTGTCGCTCGACCCCAACGACTTCGGCGCCGTCATCGCCACCACTATCCCGCTGGCGCTCTGGCTGGGGGCGGGCTCCTTCCTCAGGCGGATCATCTGGGGCGGCGCCACGCTCACCATGGTCGCCGCAATGATTCCGACGGCATCGCGCGGCGCCCTGCTCGGAATCATCGGGGTGGCACTCACCCTGGTGGCCTTCGGCGCCACCGGCTGGCGACGATCATTCTTCCTGGTCCTGATCGTGGTGAGCGGCATGCTCTTCGCCGCCGTGGCGACCCAGGGGCAGATGGCCCGCTTTTTCGCCTTCAGCGCAGATGATTACAACGTGGCGGGCAATGAAGGACGCTTGTTTTTTTGGACCCAGGGCATGATCTGGATGATCAAACGACCGTGGGGTCTGGGGATCGGTAACTTCACCACCTACTTCGGCTGGATGAATGGCCCCGAACGCGCCGCCCACTCGATGTGGGTGCAGTATGGCTCAGAACTCGGCGTGGTGGGCCTGGTCACGGCACTCGGCCTGACATTCGTGTTCTTCAAGCGACTCAAGGCGATGCGCGCCGACGCCATCCTGCGGCGCAAGCGCGGCAGTCCCGACGCCCGGGCCGACGGCACCCTGGCCGGTCACGTCCTGGCCATGCTGGTGGGCATGTCAATCACCGGCTCATTCCTGTCCAACGCCTATTACCCGCTCACCTACATGGGTTGGGGCATCGCCGCAGCCGTGCTGTTCCATCACCGGGCAACCCAGGCCGACCGTCAGCCTCCCCCGCCGACGGCCCCGCCGGAACCCGCTCCCAACATTGCGGCTACGCTGCGCCGAGGAGCCGTCGCTCAGCCATGGAGACAGCGGGGGTGAGTCACCCACCCGCGCCGGGTCGGCGACCGACGCTCGCCTTCATCTCCACAGTTCACCCGTCCCCCGCCTTTCCGGGCACCGGACGGTTCAACGCGGCGATGTTGCGCGGCCTTCAATCCGACTGGGATGTTTCGGCCGCGGTCGCCATTCCCGGCCATCGACTCTCGCGCCCATCGCAGGCGGCATTCACTGCCGACTATCCGGTCGATGCCTTTCGCTTCTGGTATCTGCCGGGCGAATGGGGCCGCGCGGGACAGAGCAACAGCCTGCTGCGCTCGCTCCGGCGGATTCTCGCAGCCGACGGTCGCCCGGCTCCCGACCTGATACTCAGCTACTGGGCCTATCCCGACGGCGACGCCGCCGGTCGTCTTGCCGACGACCTGCGGCGGCCCTCGGCCCTGATTGTCGGTGGCAGTGACCTGCTGATTCAGGCACAGCATCCGGCCCACCGCCTACGGGTGCAGCGCGCCCTGGCCCGCCACCAATTGATCTTCGCCGTCGGCACCGATCTGCAACGCGCCTTGACCGAGGCCGGTGTACCAGCCGAAAAGATTCGCCTGCTCCAGCGGGGTGTTGATCGCCGCCATTTCTTCCCCGGTGACCAGGCGGCGGCTCGCGCGATCACCGGTCTCGCCACCGATCGCCAGGTGATCCTGTGGGTCGGCCGGATGGAGCCGGTCAAGGATCTGCCGACGCTGATTCAGGCCGTCGCCACGATTCCCTCCGGCCCGCTGCTGGTACTGGTGGGCGAGGGGAGCCAGCAGCGCCGGGCCGTTGATCTGGCCCGGCAATATCGAGTCGAACTGCGGCTGCCCGGCGCTCAGACACCCGCGGCGCTGGGTGATTGGTACCGCGCCGCCGACGTCGTGGCGCTCTCCAGTCGATCAGAAGGAACCCCCAACGTGCTGCTCGAAGCGCTCGCCTCCGGACGGCCGATCGTGACCACCGACGCCGGCGGCGCAGGGCAACTCGGTCGCGACATCGGCGCACCGGTCGTCCCGATCAACGATCATCGCAGCCTGGGCGACGCTCTCGATCAGGTGCTGGGCCATCGGATAACCCAGCAGCCAGACGCCGACGCCCGCATCCCCACACTTGAGGCCGCATCGGCCCGGTTCTCCGACCAGTTGCGCGAGCTGCTCGATCATGGCCGCTGACACCGCCCCGCGTCAGCCCTCGAGTCGGCGCCAGCTCGGTGTCAATACCGCCTGGAACATCGCCGATCTCGCCGCCGACATCATTGCCGGCGCTGTCGGTTCAATCCTGGTGGCCCGCGCCCTGGGCCCCGAAATCCTGGGACGGTACCAGTACATCCTCTGGATTGGCAGCATCGTGGCGGGCATGACCACCTTCGGTGTGTCGTCGGCCCTGCTCCGCTATATGGGAATTGCCCTGGGGCGCCATGACGACGCCGAAGCCGGCGATTCGATCGCCGTCGCATTCTGGATTCAGACCCTCGTCGTCGCCGTATCGATCGCAGCACTCGGTACACTGATCGCCGTGGCCGTGTCCCGACCGGAACGGCTGGTGGCCCTGCTGGCCTGGTCGACAGTCCCGCTCGGCCTGCTGATGTCGATTCCGACCGCCGTGAATGGGGTTGAGGAACGGTTCGATCGCAACGTGATCAGTTCGCTGATCGCAGCCGTAGTCGAACTCGCGATCGTGGTGGCGGTACTGATAACCGGCGGTGGGCTGGTCGGTCTCGCGGCCTCGCTGGCCGTCAGTCGTGCGGTGGACTGCGCCATCCGCTACCTCACCGCGGCGCGCAGCATGCGCCGCTACCTGGCTGCGGCGCGACATCCAGCCGATCCGGTGATCGCTCGAGGCTTCCGCGAGATGGCTCTGCAGGGCTTCGCGCTTCAGGCGCTCAATGTGGTGGTGCTCAACCGCAGCGAGATGTTCTTTCTCAAGCAGTTCAGCCCCTCGGAACAGATCGCCTTCTTCTCGCTGGGCCTGGGAATTACCCGCTATCTGAGCATGGGACCCACCGCCCTGCTGAAGGGTTTGACACCCCGGATTTACAAGGCGCATGCTCAGAATGTCAGCGGTGGGTCGTCACTGGCGCTGCGCTCAATTCGGATTCAGGCCATCCTTTCCGCGCCGCTCTATGCTGCCGCAACGGTGTTCGGCGCATGGATCGTCATGTTTCTGTATGGCGATAAGTACGCATCGGTGGTGCTGCCTCTGGCGATCATCGCCCTGGCCAGCCTGCCGACGCTGGGATTGGGCGAGCTGGCGGTGCTGATTCGGGCCGCCGATCGTCAAGGTGCGTTGGTTCGGTGGACATCGTTCACAATGGTCCTCACCCTGGTCTTCGATTGGCTGCTGATTCGCCCTTGGGGAGCCCTGGGCGCGGCGATCGCCTATTCGGTTGCGCGCTATGTTCACTTCATCGGGGTACAGCGAATCGCCGACAAGGCCTTCCCCGACCATCCGCCCCACGCGCCGCGCTGGCGCTTCATCCTGCTCGCCACCGCGACCATGGCTGTGCCGGCGCTTCTGCTGGGGCCGGTCACGCCCTGGCTGCTCACCCCGCTGCTGATGGTGCTGGGTACTCTGCTGTTTGCCGGCGCCCTCTGGCTCAGCCCCTGGCTCACATCCAGTGAGCGGACACTGGCGCGGGAGATGATGGCGCTCGCCCGCAGCCGCAACCCCTTCGGTCGGCGGGGAGCCGCATGACGACACTCGATCGGATCTGCCTGCTCGTTGCGTACTACCCGCCCGCTGCGGAATCGGGAGCGCGGCGGCCGTACAACCTGGTGCGCGAACTGCGGGCCGCCGGATTCAGCGTCGACGTGCTGGTTGCGGCCCCGGGAGAGACGGCGCCCGTGACGGGTGATCATGGCGAGACGATCGTCCACGTCGTTCCACACCGGCCCCGGTCCCGTTCGCTCTGGCAGCGCATCCTCCGGCGGGTCCGCATCAAGTGGCTGCGAACCTTCGTGAGCGAGTTCGATCCCGCTGTCGATGTGCGGCGCCCCCTTCGACGCCTACTCGACGCCACCCTGTCGCGTCGCGATGCCATCCTCTATGTCTCGGCGCCGCCGGCCGGCCTCGCCGCCCTGGCGGTGCACGCGGCCCGGCGTCATCGTCCGGGACAGCGAGTGGTGCTGGAGTTCCGCGATCCCTGGAACGCTGCGACTGTCGGTCCGCGCCTGGGCTGGCTGCGCCGTCGCTATGAGCAGCGCCGAATCGCGACGCTGCAGCAGGCCGATGGCATCGTGGCCGTGACCGACGGCATTGCTGCACGGATGACTGAACACGGCAGCCGCCGTCCGCCGGTGGTCGCGATCAACGGGATTCCCGATGAGCTGCTCGAGCGCCCCGCCACCGCGCCGCGGCGACCCGATCGGGCCCTCCGCATGCTCTATCTGGGTGAGTTCTACCTCAGTCGCGACCCCACTGCCTGCTTCAGTGCCCTGGCCCGATTGCAGCAGCATGCCGCCGAGGCAACCGGCATGGTGCATCTCGACCTGGTCGGCGAGGTCGAGGATACACCCGGTGGGCCATTGGTCGACCTGCTGGCTGCCCACGGATTGCTGGAGACGACTCACCGCTCGGCTCGGGTCGGTTACGATCGTGCCCGCGAGTTGCTCGCCGAAGCCGATCTCTTCTTCCTGCTGGCGCAGCAACAGCCGCGTCAGGTCCCGAACAAGCTCTATGAGTATCTGGCCTTTCGTCGCCCGATCTTCACCATCGCCGATCCTGACGGTGCGACGGCCCGGCTGCTGCGCGTCACCGGGCACGCCGAGACACTGGTGTATCCGACATCATCACCCGACGAGATTGAGCGGGCACTGGCCCGCGCCATTGCGCTGGCGCGATCCGATCAACAGGTCGGGGATCCGGCAGCCATTGCCGCACTGGCCAGTTCCCGCCAGTTCAACGCCGTGACTGATTTCCTGCGTACCATGGCGCATGAGCCTGGACGCGATCCTGGAGAGGCCCGATGAGTGAATGGACCCGCGGTGCCGAACAGTGGCTCCCCGGCCTGATACGGGACCGGTGGAACCGCTGGCGCGACGCCGGGCCGCCGGTGAGTCACGTCTGGTTGACCATCGCCGATCACTATGAGCCCTACTGGCAGCGGCCCGACGACTCCACCGCGCAGGCCCGAGTCGCTGCATGGTTCGACGGCTGGCCGCGGATCGCATCGCGGTTCCGCGACTGCCGTGACGCTCCAGCTCGCTACACCTTCTTCTACGCCCAGGAAGAGTACCGCGCCGAATTGCTCGCACCGCTGGCCGACCTGACCCGCTCCGGGGTGGCCGACGTCGAAGTCCACATCCATCACGACGGCGAAGGTGAAGCCGATTTCCTGAGCCGGATGCGTGGTTTCATCACCGCGCTGCGGCAGGACCATGGCCTGCTGCGAGATCGCGATGGCCGACCGACGTTCGGCTTCATCCACGGCAACTGGTCGCTCGACAACTCTCGACCCGATGGACGTTGGTGCGGCCTCAACAACGAGCTGACCCTGCTGCGCGAGCTGGGATGCTACGCCGACTTTACTCTTCCCGCAGCACCCGACCCCTGCCAGACCCGCCGCGTCAATTCGATCTACTGGGCTGTCGATAATCCAGAGGCGCCCAAGTCGCATGACGACGGCATCCCGGTGACCCCGGGCGGGACGGCTCCGCCCGAGGCCTTGCTGATGGTTCAGGGCCCGCTCGGCGTGCGCTGGCCACGCGAACGCTGGCCTCGCCCGGCCCTGGAGGTGGGCGAGTTGGCAGGAAATAACCCGGTCACCCCCGGCCGGGTCGCCAGTTGGCTCGATTGCGCCCCCCGGCTCGGCGGCCATGTCTTCGTGAAGCTGCACACCCATGGTGCGCCGGAGAAAAACGCCGGCCCACTGTTGGAGCGTGACCTGGACCGCGTCTTCACGCTGGTGCATCAGCAGGCGGCCGAGCGGGGCTGGCAGGTGGTTCACGCCACGGCATGGGACGTGGTCCGCGGGATCGAAGCTCTGATCGCCGGCGGGCCGCCGCTGGCAGCGATTGATCACGATGCATAATACGGGCAGGAGGCACCGGAACTGACATGATGCGGGTGGAGCAGGCGGAGATGACTGTGCGCGAAGGCGCCGTCCGTATCGCTGGCACCGTCGGCGGGCAGGAACTCTATTGGAGCCTGCCGCGCACTCCCGGCATCGAACTCCGCGGCGAACCCTTCGTGGCGGCGCTGCTCCCCGCCGCCATGCGCGTCGGAGCCACCATCGAGCTGCCCGACCAGCTCCCGCTCGATGCCTCCTTCCGCGAGAACATCGATCGCCTCCAGACCATCATGGCACGGTGGTTCGACGGTCTCAACATCGTCGCGATCCGCGCACGCACCGCTCCACGCCAGGTCACGACCGCCGGCATCGCCACCGGCTATTCCGGCGGCATCGACTCGAGTTATACGGTCGACACGCTCACCGGGCGGATCGACACAGTCCTGCTGGTGGATGGGATCGAGTATCCCGAGCGCAGCGCGACTCTGGCCGACCAGGTCGCTGAGACGCTGACCGCCGTCATGGCTCGGCGGAACATCGGCCTGCTGCGTCTCAACACCAACGTGAAATCGGTGCAGCGGGCTCTCGGCGCGCACTGGCCCGAAGCAATCGGCGGTGCCATTGCGAGCTGCGTCCACGTGGCGGGCTTTCAGAGCTATCAGATCGCCGCCAGCAATAGCTGGGAGAATCTCCGTCCCTATGGCTCTCATCCGCTGACCGACCCGCTCTGGTCATCGGCCGCCGTACGCATCGGTCACCACGGCGCCGAACTTCGTCGAATCGAGAAGATCCGCTACCTGGGCGGCGTCCCGGATTTGCTCGAGCGGATCAGAGTCTGCTTTCAGGGTACCGACTACAACTGCGGTACCTGCCAGAAGTGTCTCCAGACCGCAGCCGGATTTCGCGCTCTGGAACTGACATCGGCGTCAGTGCCACCACTCACCGACCCACTGTTGCTGCGGCGGGCCGCGGTGGAGCACGACGGCGATCTGGTGGACTGGGTCGAACTGCTGCTGCCAGACCTGGCCGAGCGCGACCCCGATCTCCACCGCCAACTCGATCGGCTGATTCGGCGATATCGCTGGCGCAAGGTGGGTCGCGATATTGACTATCTGCTCACCGGCGGACGGTTGCGCCGATATCTTCGGAGCCGACGGCGCCGTGGCTGAGCTGAGCTGCGACGTCCATCGGACCTGGGCGGCGCTCGACACACTCCACAGCGAATGGGACGCGCTGGCGCGACAGCAACGCACCTCCTCCTGGTTTCAAACGGCAAGTGCCACACTCACCCTGGCAACCCGCCACGACCCGGGGCTCACACCCGCCGTCATCACGGCACGCGGTCCCGCAAGAGAGCTGCTGGGCGTCCTGCCGCTGGGGCAGCGTGCGCCCGACGCCGACCACCCCCGACGGCGCCTTGTGCCACTGACCGAATGGCACGCCAGCTCATTCGATGTCGTCGCTGCATCGACTGCTGTGGCTGCCGCAATGTGGCAGACAGCCACCCGACACCTCACCGGCTGGGATGTGGCCGACCTGCGCTACGTCCCCGACCAGAGCCCCCTCCGCGATGCACTATCCGGACGCTGGCGACCCCACGGATCCTCGAAGCGGCTGACCCTGGGGCGGGATTACGTCGAC
>CBFGTB010000003.1:0-41671 GCA_965651715.1 uncultured Gemmatimonadales bacterium | reverse complement strand
GCGCACGCGCCGCAGCATGGCACTGGCATGATCGACGCACGCGATATCCGGGTCCGCCGCGGCGCCCGCGAACTGCTGGCCGGCGTCTCGCTGACTGCCACTGCCGGCGAGGTGGTCGGCCTGATCGGCCCCAACGGCGCCGGCAAGAGCACCCTGCTCCGGGTGCTCTCGGGCGAGTTGATTCCCAACAGTGGCACGGTGCTGCTGCAGGACACCCCGCTGGCCCGCTGGCGGCCCGAACACCTGGCGCGCGCCCGGGCCGTGCTGCCCCAGGCCTCCACGCTGTCATTTCCCTTTCAGGTCCATGAGGTGGTCGCCCTGGGTGTCCCGGGCGGCGCGGCGGCCAGTGAGATCGATCGTCGGGTGGCCGAGGCCCTCGACACCGTCGGGCTGACCGAGCTGGCTGAGCGCCAGTTCACAGTGCTCTCGGGCGGCGAACGCCAACGGGTTCATTTTGCCCGGGTGCTGGCCCAACTCGCCGATGCGACGCCGGAGCGCCCGGCCGTCTGCCTGCTCGATGAGCCGGTGGCCGCGCTCGATCCGCGCCATCAACATGAGGTGCTGCGCTGTGCCCGCGCGCTGGCCGATCGCGGCATTGCGGTGATTGTGGTGCTGCATGATCTGACGCTGGCGGCGCGGTACACCGACCGCCTGGTGCTGCTCGACGGCGGCGCGGTCGCCGCCTGCGGCAGCGCCGCCAGCGTGCTGCGCAGCCCGGTCCTGGAACAGGCCTATGGCGTGGCCATGACCATCCTCACCGATGACGATGGCACGCTGATCGTGCTGCCGCGTCCGGCGGCTGTCGACGCCCATGTCTGAGGCCGAGGCCGATCTCTTTTCCACCGCCGGCCTGCTGGCCTGGCGCCGGCGGCTCGAGGCCTCGCCCGATTTTCATCGTGCCGCAGCCGATTGGACCGGGACGCTGCTGCTGCGCGAAACCGATACTGATCGGCGCGCCGTGTTCGTCGCGCTCGATCAGGGCGACGTCAGCGCCTGTCGGGTTGCGACCGACGACGACGCCGCCGCCGCCGAGTTTGTGTTGGAGGCGGCGCACGCGACCTGGCACCGGCTGGTGCGGGGCGAGGCCGATCTCACCCGGACCGCCCTGACCGGTGACCTGCGCCTGATTCGCGGCTCGCTGTTCCGGTTACTCCCGCATGTGGCAGCGGCCACCGCGCTGCTGAGGAGCGCCGGACCGGGCGACTGAGCCGCGGGTTCAGAAGGCGATCGGCGCCGCCAGCACGGCGTCGGGAATGCCGAATCCCTCGGTGATCTGCTCGGCGATCGGACGCAGTTCCTGACAGCACTTGCCCGCCAGGTAGCGGATCGCCTTGGCCTTGGGCGTTTCGACGACACCGCTCATCAGGAACCAACCCAGATCGGCCGCCACGCGGTCGGCCCAGAAGGTATCGCGAATCAACCCGAGCAGCGGAGCCAGGCCGGCGTCGGCCCGCTCGACTTCGGCCTGCACCGCCTCGAATGCCACCCGCTCCACATGCGCCGTCGCGAGGTGCATCAGATGCCCCTGAACGTCGATCATCGCCCGTTCCGGATTCACTTTGAGAGCGTGGCGGAGGCGGCGCGCCGCCGCATCGAGGATCCGCCACTCGCGATAGCGAAGCAGCTCAAGCTGCGCCGCCGGATCGCGCAGATGATCCTCGTCGTCGCGACGCGAGGCCACCGGGTTGAGACCCTGCAACGCCGATCGCGCCCGGCGGGTGAGCAGGCGGATCAACCCCATCTCGCTGAACTCCTGACGGTACTCGGTCAGCAGCGCCTTGGCGAGCAACTGATACAGCACAGTGTTGTCGCCCTCGAAGGTGGTCCACACGTCGATGTCGCGACGCAGTTGGGCGATCCGATTTTCCAGCAGGTATCCCTGGCCGCCACAACACTCGCGCGCATCGGTGATGGCGTGCTGGGCGAACCAGGCGGTGTAGCTCTTGAGCCCCGCCGCCAACCCCTCGAGTTCCCGGTCGGATGTCCCGGCCAGCGCGACATAACGATCGACCAGCCGACTGAGCGCCAGGTCGAGCACGATGCTGGCGGCCAGGGCCGGCAGCAGCCGCTGCTGATGGGTGCGATAATCGAGCAGTAAGGTCTCGTTCCCACCCTCGGGCCCGAATTGGCGCCGTCGATTGCCGTAACGGATGGCCACAGTGAGAGCACTCTTGGCCGCCGACAGCGCCGACAGACCGATGGTGATCCGTCCGCCCACCAGCGTGCCGATCATGGTGAAGAAGCGTCGACTGGGACTCTCGATCGAGGACCGATAGTTCCCGTCGCGATCGACGTCACCGAAGCGGTTCAGCAGATGACGGCGCGGGACCCGAACACCGTCGAACCAGATCCGGCCATTGTCGACCCCGTTGAGGCCCTCCTTCTCGCCGCTGTCGGCCAGTCGGATCCCCGGCATGGCAGCGCCCGCATCATCGCGGACGCGCACCAGGAAGGCGTGCACGCCGTGGTTGGTGCCGCCGGTGATCAACTGCGCGAAGACTGTGGCCATCCGCCCATGACAGGCGGCATTGCCGATCCACTCCTTGTGCGCCCCCGGGTGGGGCGTCTCGATCACGAACTCCTCGGTGGCGGGATCGTAGCGGGCCGTGGTTTCGAGGTCGCGCACGTTGGATCCGCTGCCACGTTCGGTCATGGCGAACATGCCCAGCAGTTCGCCGCGCGCAATGGCCGGCAGAAACTCCTGATGATGCCACTCGGTGCCCAGCGCCAGAATCGATCCCTGGAACAGCCCGAACTGGACGCCGAACTTGATGGTCAGCGACAGGTCATGAAAGGCCAAGGTCTCGAACGCGGCCATGAAGGCCTGGGCATCGCCCTGACCGCCGTACTCGGTCGGGACCGCCAGGGCACCGAAGCCGTCGGCAGAGAGCTGGGCCAACCATTGCACCACCTGCTCCCGGTAGTCGGCAGTGCTCAGGCCGTACTGATAGCTGAACGTCGGATCGGTGAGCCGCTCCCGCATTCGATCGCGGGTGGCGGCCTCGGCGCCATCCAGCAATCGGCGCAGCGCCGCCGGATCGACCGGAGGCGAGGGTCGCGGGGGAGCGGGATCAGGGCGGCGGGCGGTCGTCGGCTCGGACATGGCGGTTACAGTTCCCGGAGCGTCGCGAATGCGGTGTCGATTCTCCATCGACGGTGATGCCGAAGAATAGCAGGGCGGCGGGTAGATTCCCGCCATGTCCTCCACCGGAAACCGGATCATCGTCATCGGAGCCGGAGCCGCCGGGCTGATGGCAGCGGTCCACGCGGCCGCAGCCGGAGCCCAGGTGCTGCTGCTCGATCGAATGGCCGACGGCGGTCGCAAGATCCTCATCTCGGGCGGCGGTCGCTGCAATGTGCTGCCGGCCACGCTCGACATCTCCCGCTTCGTCACCGCCTCGTCGCGCCATTCCCTGCGGCGGATCCTCTCCGGCTGGCCCCACGCCGAAATGCGGCGCTTCTTCGAGCAGGACGCGGCATTGCCGCTCCGGGTCGAGCCGGCGACCGGCAAGCTCTTCCCCGTCGCCGATCGCTCGCGGGCGGTGCGCGACGCTCTGCGTCACCTAGCCACTCAGCGGGGCGTGACCTTTCGCGGCGGAGTCCTGGTGAGCACGATCCAGCCGGTCGCCGATGGCTGGGAGGTGCTGACGGCCGCGGGCGACAGCTACACCGCCCGACGGGTGGTCGTGGCGACCGGCGGACTCTCGGTGCCGGCCACCGGCTCCGACGGCTTCGCGTTCCGGGCGCTGGCCGCGCTGGGGCACACCGTCCGTCCGACCTATCCCGCCCTCACTCCGCTGACGCTCGATCCCCCCCGCTTCGCCGACCTGGCCGGCCTGTCGCTGCCGGTGGAGATCACCGCCCAGCTCGGACGTGACCGGCGCCAGGCCCGCGGCGGCTTCCTGTTTACTCATCGCGGCTACTCCGGCCCGGCGCTGCTTGACGTCTCGGATGTGGCGGTGCGCGGTCGGCTGACCCGCGCCGGACACGCCGAGCTGCGCGTGCGCTGGGGCGAGCTGAGTGATCAGGTCTGGCAGCAGGTGCTGGCGCCGGCGGCGGGCCAGGTCGGGCCCGCCCTGCGCCACCAGCTCCCCACCCGGCTGGCCGATCGCCTGCTGACCGAGGCGGCAGTCGAGGCCGGCACCCCGCTGGCGCAACTCGACCGGGCCGCACGCCAGCGGCTGATGCGGGCCCTCACCGCCTTTCCGCTGCCGTGGACCTCGGACCAGGGATATCACAAGGCGGAGGTCACCGGCGGCGGGATCGCGCTCGAAGAAGTTCAACCCGCCACGTTGGAGAGTCGTATTCATCCCGGGCTCCACCTCGCTGGTGAATTGCTGGATGCCTTCGGTCCGATCGGTGGCTACAATTTCACGTGGGCGTGGATCACCGGGCGGCTGGCCGGGCGAGCCGCTGCCGCGCCCTGATTGACGCGGCCTCATCCCCGCCATTTCTCGTCTCCTTTCCGGATGTGCCCATGTATCGTCGTCTCGCGCTCGTTCTTCTGGCCGCCGCTCCGTTGGCGGCCCAGCAACAGCTCCCGACTCCCGAGCAGGCCTTCGGCTTTGCGATCGGGTCCGACTACAACCTGGTGACCTACACCCAGCAGCAGCGCTACTGGGAACAATTGGCCAGCGCCTCCCCCCGCATGGTGCTCGACACCATCGGGCTGACGGCCGAGGGGCGGCCGCAGTTGATGGCCATCATCTCGTCGCCGGCCAACATCGCCCGTCGCGATGACTACCGCCGCATCAACGCCACCCTGGCCCGCGGGCGCGTCGACGAAGCGACAGCGCGAGCGATGGCCGACTCCGGCAAGGCGGTGATCTGGATCGACGGCGGTCTGCATGCCACCGAGGTGCTCGGCGCGCAGCAACTGCTCGATCTGGTCTGGCGCTTCGTATCGGCAAATGATCCCGAGACACTGCGGATTCTCGACGACGTGATCATTCTGGCGGTGCAGGCCAACCCCGACGGGATGGAGTTGGTGTCGTCGTGGTACATGCGTCACGCCGATACGCTGGAGCGCAGCCTGCGCGGCCTGCCGGTGCTGTACCAGAAGTACGTCGGCCACGACAACAACCGCGACTTCTACCGCAATGCCCAGCCCGAGTCGCGCAACATGAGTCGGGTGATGTACACCGAGTGGTACCCCGAGATCATGTACAACCATCACCAGACCGGGCCCTCCGGCACTGTGATGTTCGCGCCGCCGTTCCGCGATCCTTTCAACTACGTCTACGATCCGATGATCCCGACCGGACTCGACTTCGTGGGCGACGCGATGCATCGCCGCTTTACCACCGAAGGCAAGGGCGGCACGGTGTCCCGCAACGCCGCCAACTACTCCACCTGGTGGAATGGCGGCCTGCGGACCACTGCCTATTTCCACAACATCATCGGCTTGCTGACCGAGGCGATCGGTTCGCCCACGCCGATGACCATCCCGCTCCGGCTCGAGCGTCAACTGCCCGCCGGCGGCCAGGCGCTGCCGGTCCAGTGGGGGCCGTGGCACTTCCGGCAGTCGCTCGACTACGAGATGACGGCCAACATGGCGGTGCTCGATCTGGCGAGCCGCTATCGCGAGTCGCTGTTGTTCAACATCTGGCGCATGGGAGCCAACTCGATCGCGCGCGGCAGTCACGATACCTGGACTCACACTCCCGCTCTGATCGATGCCGCCCGCGCCGCCGCCGAGGGGAAGACCGGCGCCGCAGCGACCGAGGCGATGGAAGCGGTGTTGCAGGATCCGGCCCGGCGTGACCCCTACGCCTACATCATTCCGGCCAACCAGGCCGAGATGGGCTCGGCACTCGATTTCCTGAACGCGATGCGCATTTCGGGAATCGAGATGCAGCGCGCCAGCGAGCCGTTCACCTTCCAGGGCGTCAGCTATCCGGCGGGAACGTTCGTGATTCCGGCGGCGCAACCCTTCCGCCCGATGGTGCTCGACATGTTTGAGCCGCAGCACCATCCGACTGACCTGCAATACCCCGGTGGTCCGCCGATCCCGCCCTACGACAATGCCGGCTGGACCCTGGCTATGCAGATGGGCTTCGACTACGTCCGGGCGATGGCCCCGGTGACCGGACCGCTGGAGGAGGTGACTTCGCTCGATGTCACGCCGCGTCCGGCCCCGTTCGATGCCAAGGCCGGCGCGTGGCGGCTGTCGCCATCGGCGACCGATGCCTTCCTCGCTGTCAACCGGATCAGCAAGGCCGGAGGGCGCATCGAGCGCACCGCCGAGGGCGATTTCATCGTCCGCGGCTCAGTAGCAGCCAAGGTGCTGGCCGAGCTGGCTCACGATCGGGCTCTGCCCACGGCGCCGGCGGGCTCCGCCCGCGGGACCGCTGTCAAGCCGCTCCGGGTCGGTCTCTGGGATCGCTACGGTGGCTCCATGCCGTCGGGCTGGACCCGCTGGATCTTCGAACAGTACCAGGTGCCGTTCGAGGTGGTCTATCCTCAGCGGCTCGACGCCGGTGATCTCCGGCGCGACTTCGATGTGCTGGTGTTCGTCGATGGCGCCATCCCGTCGGTGAATGCCCGCAGTCGCGGCTTCGGCGGCGGCGGCAACGACGACGATATCCCGGCCGAATATCGTGACCGCACCGGTAGCGTGACGGCGGCGACGACCATTCCGGCGCTTGAGGAGTTTGTCCGTGCCGGAGGTCGGATCGTGACGATCGGGTCGGCGACCGCGCTGGCCGAGCACTTCGGTCTGCCGGTGACCAACCACCTGGTGGAGCGCCAGCCCGATGGTACCGATCAGCGGCTGCCGCGGGACAAGTACTACGTCCCCGGCTCACTGCTGGAGGTGAATGTCAATCAGAACGTTGCGGTGAGTGCCGGCGCCGACTCGGTGGCCACCGTCATGTTCGACAATTCGCCGGTGTTCACCCTGCCGCCCGATGCCGCGGCCCACGGCATCCGTCCGGTGGCCTGGTTCGGCTCGGCCACGCCGCTGCGGTCGGGCTGGGCCTACGGCGAGGGGTATCTGCAGGGTGGCGTGACCATGTTCGAAGCCGACATCGGCAAGGGCCGCCTCTACGCCTACGGGCCGGAGGTGCTGTTCCGCGCCCAGCCCAATGGCACCTATCGCTTCGTCTTCAATGCGCTGATCAACTAGCACAGCGCCTGCCAGCGACTGAAACAATGCGCCATGCCGGTCTCCGGCATGGCGCATTGTCGTCAGCGACTCAGGGGACCATCGCCTGAGCGGGTTTGAGGTAGCGGTCCAGCCATTCGGTCATCTCGGCAAGCACAGTACCGACCGACTCGCGCGCACTGTAGCCGTGCGCCTCCCCCGGCAGCATCACCAGCCGGGCAGTGCCCCCGTGCCCCTTCACGGCGGCATACATCCGCTCCGACTGCACCGGGAAGGTGCCCGAGTTGTTGTCGTCGAGGCCGTGAATGAACAGAATCGGCTCGTTGAGACTGTCGGCATAACTGAACGGCGACATCCGGCGGTACACCGGCTCCGCCTGCCAATACGTCCGGCGCTCATTCTGAAAACCGAACGGCGTGAGGGTGCGGTTGTAGGCACCACTGCGTGCAATGCCGGTTCGGAACAACTCGGTGTGTGCCAGCAGATTGGCCGTGGTGAAGGCACCGTAGGAGTGGCCGCCCACCGCGATCCGCTCACGGTCGGCCACTCCCATCGCCACGATGGTGTCGATCGCGGCCTGAGCGGAGCTGGTCAACTGGGCCACATAGTGGTCGTTTGGCAGTCCGCCGTCGACGCTGACCACCGGGAACGACGGATTATCAAGAATGCCGTACCCCTGGGTCAGCAGATACAGATGGGAGGCACCGCTCGGCCGAGTGAAGCGATAGGGCGAGCCCCGGACCTGCGAGGCGGCAGCCGCCGATTCGAATTCCGCGGGGTAGACCCAGAACACAAACGGCAACCGGCCGTCGCGATCGCGCTCGTACCCCTCGGGCAGATACATCGTCGCGGTGAGCGACACGCCGTCGTCGCGGGTGTACTGCAGGAACTGCTTGGTCACACCGGCAAAGGCCGGTGCCGGATCGGCGAAGCGGGTCAACTGGCGGGGTGCGCGCCGCAGGATCAGCTCACGCTGCCAGTAGTTTGCCGGTTCGGTCACCGACTCCCGCCGGGTAATGAAGCTGCCCCGATCGGCGTCCACTGCCGCCACGACGCTCTCGTAATAGGGCGCCTCGGAGCGCCACAGCCGGGTGGTCTTCAAGCTGGCCAGGTCGAGCCGATCGATGAACGGGCGATCGCCTTCGGGACTGGCGCCGGATCCGAGCAGCCACAGCGCCGATCCATCGCGCGAGACATACAGCGTGGTGCGTCCGGCGCTGTCGGTGTGCATCAGCGGCGAACCGGGATCGCCGTAGCGATCGTCGCTGGTCCGGTCCCACAGTACCCGGGCCGATCCGCTCGGATCGCGCGGATCAACGATCCAGGTGCGGACCCGCCGCTCGGGCGACCAGCTCTCACTGACCAAAGCCAGATCGTCGCGGCCCCAGGTGATGCCGCCGGCCCGCCATTCGGTCTCGAACCAGGTCGTCGGCTCGGCGGCGAACGGGGCGTCAAGCATGACAATCCGATCCCGGTGGTCCGCCGCGACCTCAGGATCGCCGCCATCGAGCGCCTCGATCCAGACCAGGGTTGCCGGCGCGTCGCCCCGCCAGCGCCAGCTCCGCGGTCCCGGTCGAGCCGAGCCGCGGGCCGACGACTGCGGATCGACCTGGGGATGGTCCCGCAGCAGCCGGACCTCGCGGCCCTGACGATCCCAGATCGCCGTCCGGGACGGGAACCGGCTCCAGGTGACCTGGTAGGAGAAGGGCCGATGCAGCGTCTCCGCGATGAAGTAGCGGCCATCGGGCGACGGGTTGAGCGAGACGGTCAGCCCGGGCTGCCCCAGCGGCGTCGCAGCACCATCGAGGCCGATGATGACATACTGGGTGGCGAAGTAGTAGGCGAAAAGGGCCTCATCATAGGGCGACTCGAGCAGGTCCTGGTAGGTCCGCTCCGGCGCGGTGCGGCCGCTGGTTTCCTGGGTGACCGGACCGCTCGGCGCTGCCGGCGGGCGGGGCGCCTCGCCCCGGCCAGCCGGGACGCGGGCACAGAGGATCTCGCTGCCGCCGTCGAGCCAACTGCACGGCGAACCATGCGCGCCGTTGAGAACCGGCTCCGTCAATTGCCGCACCGCGCCGTCGAGACCGCCGAGATACAGCGCAATCCCCTGATCGGTGGTCTGGGTGAAGAAAAAGTGACCGCCATCAGGCGCCCAACTCGGCCCCGACAGGCGGCCCCCCTCCGGCACCGCGACCGGAATCTCGCGACCGTCGCTGACATGCCGCAGCCGCATGGCCCGATTGCCGCCGGTGGACACCGCGCCGTTGGTGCGGGGGTTGAGGCGCGTCCCCGCCAGCTTGAGATGGGGTTCGGCCACCTCGGCGATCGAGGGCAGCCCGGCGCGCTCGGTCAGGATGAACCAGTCCCGCCCGGGCGAGAGCGACAGACCGGGCGTCGGCGGCGCATCGAGCATCGCCTGAATCACCGGAGGCGGCTGGCGGTAGCCCTGCTGGGCCGACAGGGGCAGCGCGGCAGCCAGAACTGTGCACAGCAGCGCGGAAGCAAAACGCAATGACATGACTCGTCTCCATACCAGGTGGGCGTTGCGGGGGATGACCCGCGTGGTCACTCGGGCTATCCTACCAGGAGGCTCGCTGTATTCTATGCATCCCGCCGGAGGAGTGCCCAATGTCCCACCCTGGTGTCCCCGCCGTTCCGTCACGTCCTGCCATCACCATCCTCGGCGTCGCCATGGATCTCGGCGCATCGCGCCGAGGAGTCGAGATGGGGCCCTCGGCGGTCAGGCTGGCCCGACTCGAGGACCGGCTCGAAGCCCTCGGCCACGTGGTCGAGGACGCCGGCGACGTGCCGGTCCCCACCCGGGAAACGCTGGGCGCCGGACACGGACTCGACTTCCTGCCCACGATCACCGACGTCTGCCGCGAGCTGGCCTCGCGCACAGCGGCGGTCGTCACCGAGGGGAAGATCCCGCTGGTGGTCGGCGGCGACCACTCGATCGCCGCCGGGTCAGCCGCCGGGGTCGCTCGCGCCCTGGCCGCCCGAGGCAAGCGGCTCGGCCTGATCTTCCCACCAGCAGCGACACCGGCAATGTCCACGGCATGCCGGTGGCTCAACTGCTCGGCCGCGGCGGTAGCCCGATCACTCAGCTCGCCGGCGATCAGCCGGCGGTGCAGCCCGAGCACGTCGCCATCGTCGGAGCCCGCTCGGTCGATCCTCAGGAACGCGAGCATGCCGCGGCGTGGGGCGTCAGGATCTACACCATGCGCGAGATCGACGAACGCGGGATGCGGGCCGTGATGCAGGATGCCATCGAGCGCATCAGTGCGGGCACGGCCGGCCTGCACGTCTCCCTTGACCTCGACTTCGTCGATCCGCAGGAGGCACCCGGCGTGGGCACGCCGGTTCGCGGCGGCGCGACCTACCGGGAGGCTCATCTGGCGATGGAAATGCTCGCAGACACCCGACGGGTCGTTTCGATGGACCTGGTGGAGGTCAATCCCGTCCTCGATCGCTTCAATCACACGGCCGAGCTTGCGGTAGGGCTGGTCGCCAGTGGCTTCGGCCAGAGGATTCTGTGAATCGCTCTCCCTATGTCGTCCCGGCCACCATCCTTGCCGCCGCCGTGGTGATCGCGGCCGCGATCGGTGCACTGGCGGTCCGGAGTATCAAGCGCGCCGGCGATGAGATCACAGTCACCGGCTCGGCCACCCGGCCGATTCGCTCGGATCTGGCGGTCTGGCGGATCGATATCGTGGCTCAGCGGCCTGAGCAGATCGCCGCCACAAATCAGGCCCGGTCGGGCGCCGCGGCCACGCGCGCCTGGCTCCAGCGGGCCGGCTTCCCCGACAGCGCGATCACCACCCGGGCACCCTCCACCTTTGCCCAGGATGAGTGGATCAACGGCAATCGCACCGGGCGGGTGCTGGGCTATCAGGTGACCATCCAGGTCGAAGTGCGCAGCCCTGACGTGGACCGGATCGCCGAGCTGGCGTCCGATCTCACGCCGCTGCTCGATCAGGGGGTACCGGCGGTGGCCCAGGCCCCCGAGTATCTCTATGCCCAGCTCCCCAGCATCCGCGGCCCGCTGCTGGCCGACGCCACCCGCGACGCCCGGGCCCGGGCCGAGGAGATCGTCAACGCCGCCGGGGCGGCGGTGGGCCGAATCAAGGCCGTCCGGGTGGGGGTCTTCCAGGTGCGCAAGCGCCAGTCGACCGATGTGAGCGACTACGGCATGTACGACACCAGCGACCGGGACAAGGATGTCACGGGGGTCATCCGGGTGACTTTCGCCATCGAGTGAGCGGCGGGGACTGGACGCCTCCCCGCCGAGGCGCTATCCTGTCCGAGCGACATTCGCCGCGCATCACCTCGAACCCTGACCTTCACCCCGGCTACTGTGACAATTCGGCTTTCGCATCTGTCGCTCGGCATTGCCCTGCTGGGGGCAGCAACACTGCCCTCCGCCGCCGCCGGCCAGAGCCGATTCGTTCGGGGTGACAAGCCGTTCGCCGCCATTTCCCACATCTTCATGCCGACTGCCGAGCGCGACTCGCTGGTCGACCTCGCCCGGGAGCAGCTCGGCACCCGCTACCGCTGGGGCGCCTCGTCGCCGGGCAAGGCGTTCGATTGCAGTGGTCTGGTCCAGTGGCTGATGGCCAACTTCGATATCAGCCTGCCGCGCACCTCGCGCGAACAGTCGCGGGTCGGACGGCCGGTCGCCCGGGACACTGCCGCGCTTCTTCCCGGCGATCTGCTCTTCTTCGGCACCGGCCGGGTGGTCGATCACGTCGGGATTTATATCGGCGATGGGCACTACATCCACGCCTCAAACTCGCGCAAGGGCGTGATCGAATCGACGGTCCCCCGCTCCAGCAGCACGTGGTGGAAAGCGGCGCGGCGCCTGTTCACCAACGAAGAGGAACTGCCCCACGATCTGGCCCGCCTGCTGCGTTCACCGATCGTCGTCGCGGCTCCCACCGGCGTCTGAACCGCGGCGGCCATCGCCGTCGCCGACCACCCACGTCAGCAGCGCCGCCAACCCCAGCGTCACAGCTCCCCCAACCGCCTGCAACGGCCGGTCCCGCACCACCACCACCACGGTCCAGAGCGAGAACGCCACGAAGAACAGCGGCGTCCAGGGATAGCCCCAGGTGTGATAGGGGCGCGGCAACTGGGGCTCGCGCCGACGCAACACCATCACGCCCCCCACCGCCAGCAGGGCAAACAGCGTCAGAGTGAACCCGGCGTAGGTCAACACCCCATCGAAGGAGTTCGTCAGCACGAAGGCCAGCGCCAGCACGCCCTGCAACAGCACGGCCCGAGCCGGCGCTCCGGTCCCGGTCCGCTCGGCCAGCGGCCTGAGCGGCGGCAGGTCCTCCGCCATCGCCTCGATCACTCGCGGGCCGGCCAACGTCATCGCACTCACTGTTGACACCAGCAGCAGCGAGATGATGGCACTCATCACCCGCGCACCCTCGGGACCGAAGATCCGCTCGGCCGCGATCGCGCCCACTTCGAGCTGACCGGTCAGGTCGGCGATCGGTGCCGCACGCAGGAACACCCAGTTGAGCGCCAGGTACAGCCCGGTCACCAGCAGCGTGCCCAGAATCAGTGCCCGCGGCACATTGCGCTCGGCCGCGACCACCTCGCCCTGGAAGTAGGCCGCCGCGTTGAAACCGGAATAGGCATACGACACCAACACCAGCGCGATGGCGAAGGGGCCGCTGGCAATCTGCTGCCACGACTCCGCGCTGGGCGCAAAGCTGATCGCGGTCTGCTGCCCACTGATCAGACCGGCCGCAATGAACGCCGCGATCAGCAGCACCTTGACGGCCGTCACCGCGACCTGGACCCGTCCGCCGGTCTCGGGGGCCAGCAGGTGAATCCCCGACATCGCCAGGATCACGATGATGGCCAGATAGCGGTCGGGGACGCCGATCAACGGCCCGGCGTAGCGGCCCAACGCCATCGCGGCCAGCGCCACCGGCGCCGCAAAGCCGACCGCGATCGAGACCCACCCGGCGATCACCCCCAGCCCGGGCGCGTAGATCCGCCCCAGAAAGCGGTACTCGCCGCCCGAGCCGCGGATCGCGGCCGCCAGTTCGCCGTAGGACAAGGCGCCGGTGAGTGCGATCACCCCACCAACGGCCCAGAGCATCAGCAAGGCGAAACCGTCGCGGGTCTCGCTCACCTGATAGCCCAGGGTGGTGAACACCCCGGTCCCGACGATATTGGCGATCACTGTCGCCAGGGCCGCCGCGAACCCCAGCCGCCGACGTGAGGAGGAATGGGTCATCGGTTCAAACATAGGGCGGGGTCTTGTGAAGCGGCCAGCGAGCGCCTAGCGTGAGGGGCATTCTCCACACCACATCTCCGCTCCCCTCATGGATCCGATCATGTCCAGCTTCCGCCGTGACCGCTCCGTCAGTCGACGGGATCTTCTCAAGGCCGCCGGGCTGTCCGGCGCCGCGACCCTGCTCCCCACCGCCCCGCTGATGCCGGCGACTCCACCGCGCGGCGCGCGCGAGGCGTCGATGATGGGCGTGCCCTTCGCCCGGCACGAGACGGTGCGGCTGGCGATCGTCGGCACCGGCCTGCGCGGCCGCTCGGTGCTGAACGAGCTGCTCGCCGTCGACGGGGTGCGGATCACCGCCCTGGCCGACATCGTCCCGGAGAAGGCCGCCCGGGCCGCGAAGATGGTCACCGATGCCGGTCAGCCGGCACCGGCGCTCTATACCGCCGGCGAGCGCGACTTCGAGCGGCTGGTCCAGCGCGACGACATCGACATCGTCTACACCGCCACGCCCTGGCCGTGGCATGTCCCGGTGTGTCTCGCCGCGATGACCGCCGGCAAGCACGCCGCCAGCGAAGTGCCGATCGCAACAACGATCGAAGATTGCTGGGCGCTGGTGCGCACCTCCGAGGCCACCCGGCGCCACTGCCTGATGATGGAGAACTGTTGCTACGACTTCAACGAGATGCTGGTCGACACGATGGTCAAAGCCGGCGCCTTCGGCACCATCGTCTACGCCGAAGCCGCCTACATCCATGATCTGCGCGAGATCCTGTTTGAGGATCGCGACGAGGGCCTCTGGCGGCGGCTGCCCCATACCCAGCGCAACGGCAACTTCTATCCCACCCATGGACTCGGGCCGGTCGCGTGGTATCTCGACATCCATAAGGGCGACCGGTTTGACTATCTGGTCTCGATGTCGACTCCCGAATATGGTCTGAGCGAGTGGCGTGCCGCCCACGTGCCCGACGATTCACCGAAGTGGCAGGAGGTGTACGTCGAAGGCGATCTCAACAGCTCGCTGATCAAGACTGCGCTGGGCCGCACCATTCTGCTGCAGCATGCCGTCACGCTGCCGACGCCCTATTCGCGACTCAACTCGGTCCGGGGAACCCGCGGCGGCTTTCTCGACTATCCTCCCCGTCTGTTCCTTGAGGGTCAGGAGGGAGGCGAGACCTGGCGTCCACTCAGCGATGAGATCAAGGCGCAGTACACTCATGAACTGTGGCGTCGGGTCGGCGCCATCGCCCGCGCCAAGGGAGGTCACGGCGGCATGGACTACATCATGGCCTACCGCCTGATCGAGACCATGCGCGAGGGGTTGCCACCCGATTTTGATGTCTACGATGCCGCCGCCTGGAGCGCCCCGGGACCGCTGAGCGAGGCCTCGCTGGCGCTGTCCAGTGCGCCGGTCCGCTTTCCCGACTTCACCCGGGGCGATTGGAATCGGCGGGCGACCCGATGAACCCCAGCGCCCTGGATTGGACCATCGTCGTGGCCTCGATCGTGGTCTGCTTCATCCCGGCGCTGTGGATGGCGCGCCGTGCCGGTCAGAACACCACCGAGTTCTTCACCTCCGGTCGCGCGGCTCCGTGGTGGCTGATCGGTGTCTCGATGGTCGCCACGACCTTCAGCACCGACACACCCAACCTGGTCACCGACCTGGTGCGCACCGGCGGGGTCGCCAACAACTGGCAGTGGTGGGCCTTCCTGCTCACCGGCATGCTCACGGTGTTCTTCTTCGCGCGGCTGTGGCGTCGCAGCGGTGTGCTCACCGATCTCGAGTTCTACGAGCTGCGCTACACCGGACGCGCCGCCTCGCTGGTCCGCGGATTCCGGGCGGTGTATCTCGGCCTGATCTTCAACGGCTTCATCATGGCCACAGTCAATCTGGCCGCCGCCAAGATCGCCAATGTCGTTCTCGGCTGGCCGATGATGCAGACGCTGGTCATCTGTGCCGTGCTCAATGTCATCTTCGCCGCCACGGCCGGTCTGTGGGGCGTGATGCTTGTCGATATGATCCAGTTCGGTATCGCGATGGCCGGCGCGGTCGCCGCGGCATGGTTCGCCCTCAAGCAGCCCGAGGTCGGCGGCCTGAGTGGCTTGGTGGAGCGGTTGCCGGCCGACACCATCGCGCTGCTGCCCGACTTCGGCAACTGGGGCCTGACGCTGTCGATCTTCATCATCCCGCTCACCATTCAGTGGTGGTCGGTCTGGTACCCCGGAGCCGAACCGGGCGGCGGCAGCTACATCGCCCAACGCATGCTGGCGGCCCGCTCGGAACGCGATGCCCTGGGCGGCACGCTGTTCTTCAATATCACCCACTACGCGGTGCGCTCCTGGCCCTGGATCCTGGTGGCCCTGGCGTCGATCCTGGTGTTCCCGACGCTGGAGTCGATCCAGGTGGCCTTCCCCCACGTCGACCCGCGGCTGGTGGGTCACGATATGGCCTATCCCGCGATGCTGAAATTCCTGCCGCACGGGTTTCTGGGGGTGATGATTGCCGGCCTGCTGGCCGCCTACATCTCAACGATCGTGACCCACCTCAACTGGGGCTCCTCCTACCTGGTCCACGATTTCTGGCGCCGATTCGTCAAGCCCGATGCTCCCGAGTCCCACTACGTCAGTGCGGGCCGACTCACCACAGTGCTGCTGATGGTGGTCGCGGGCGCACTGACGTTCGTCCTCGACACCGCCAGTCAGGCCTTCCAACTGCTGCTGTCCATCGGTGCCGGGACGGGGTTGCTGTATCTGCTGCGCTGGTTCTGGTGGCGGATCAATGCCTGGTGCGAAATCGCGGCGATGGCGGTGTCGTTCATTGTCGCGACGGTGTTCTTCGTTCTCCAGAAGCAAGGGCACGACATCCCCTCGCACGTGGTGCTGCTCAGCACTGTCGCGATTACCACGGCGGCCTGGGTGCTTGTCGCATTGCTGACACCGCCGGAGCCCCACGAGACGCTGGTGCGGTTCTATCGCCAGGTACGCCCGGCCGGACCGGGCTGGCGCGCAATCCGCGACGAAGTCGGCCTGGGGCCGTCGCCCGACTCGTTGTCGCAGGCGTTCCTGGGATGGACCCTCGGCTGTTTGGCGGTGTACGGCGCACTGTTCGGGTCGGGATCGTGGCTGTACGGCCACACCGGGCCGGCGCTGTTCTGGACCGTGGTGACCATCGGCGCGAGTTGGTGGCTGATCCGGTTGATTCCGAGGCTCTGGCAGGCCGCTCCGGAGACATGAGGCCCATTCCGCTCACTACCGCGCTGCTGCTGGCCGGCGGACGCGGCAGTCGGATGCAACGCGCCGACCCGACCGCCAGACTGACGTCGGTGCAGGCCGATCGCGCCGCGCGCGGACTCAAGACGATGGTGCCCGATGCCGCGGGTCGGCCCTTCCTGAGCCATATCCTCGCCGGACTGGCCGACGTCGGCATCGAACGGGTGGTCCTCGTCGTACCGCCCGATCACGCCATCATTCGTCACTACTATCAGGATCATCAGCCGAGCCGACTGCGACTCGACTACGTCGTGCAGGCCGAGCCGCGCGGTACAGCCGATGCCGTCGTCAGCGCGGCGGCCGCACTGGCCGATGAGCCCTTCCTGATCCTCAATGGCGACAACCTCTATCCCGCCGCGGCACTCGAGGCCCTGATCGGTTTGGATGAGCCCGGCGTGGCGGGCTTCACCCGCGCGGGACTGCTTGAGGGCGAGACCATTCCCGCATCGCGACTCGCGGCCTTCGCGCTGCTTGAGGTCGGGCCTGACGGTTATCTCCGCTCGCTGGTCGAGAAGCCGCATCCGGCGCGTCTCGCCGCCCAACCCGAGGTGCTGATCAGCATGAATCTCTGGCGCGGCGACGCCAAACTCCTCGCCGCCTGCCGTCGGGTGCCACTGTCGTCCCGGGGAGAGTATGAGCTGCCGGAGGCTGTCGCCCACGCGCTGGATAAGGGATTGCGGCTCCGGGTGGTTCCGATCGACGCACCGGTGCTCGACCTCTCCCATCGGGCCGATGTGGCCCCCGTCGCGGCCCGGCTCGGGCGCCGCCGTCTCGCCCTGTGACCCGACCATCGCCGCGCGACCGCGCCCGGCACCACTTCGCCTCCCGCTTCGGCGACGCGGCAACTGCCATCGAATGGTGGGTGCCCGGCCGGATTGAAATGCTGGGCAAACACGTCGATTACGGCGGCGGACGGTCGCTCCTGGCCGCTGTCGATCGCGGGATTCACATCATCGCCCGCCCCCGTGACGACAACCTGGTTCACCTCACCGACGCGCGGTCCCGACTGACGTTGTCGACAGCACTGGACCCGCATCTCGCCGCGACACCGGGGCGCTGGACCGATTATCCCATCTCGGTACTGCGACGGTTGAGCCGCGACTTCGGCGGCCGGCTGTGCGGTATGGATGCGGTGTTGGCCTCCTCGCTGCCTTCGGCGGCGGGCCTGTCGTCATCGAGCGCCGTGGTGATCGCCACCTTCCTGCCGCTGGCGCACTTCAACGACCTGGCCCGCCGGGCGTCCTGGCAGGACCATCTCACAGCGCCAGGCGCCCTGCCCGGCTATCTCGGCGCGATCGAGAACGGCCTCGCCTTCGGTCCCTTCGCCGCTGACTTCGGCGTGGGCACCCTGGGGGGCAGCCAGGACCACACCGCCATCCTCGCCAGTCGGGCCGATCGCATCGCGCAGTACCGCTTCCTCCCGGTCGGCTGCGAAGGCGACGTGGCCATGCCGTCCGACTGGTGCTTCGTCATCGCCACCTCCGGGGTCAGCGCCCCCAAGACCGCCGGGGCGAAGGCGCGGTACAACGATCTCTCCAGCGATATGGCACGGATCATCTCCTGCTGGAACCGGCATGGCGACAATCCCGTCACGTCGCTGCTCGACGCACTCGACGGCGCCGACGATGTACTCGATCGCCTCGAACATCACCTGGCCAGCGAATCCGGCGGCAGCCATCTGATCGCCCGGCTGCACCAGTTTCACGAGGAGACCCGGGTCATCATCCCGAGTGTGTTCACTGCCCTGGCACAGCGGGACGCGACCCGACTGGGACTGATGGTTGATCGTTCGGAGCACCTGGCCGAAACCGTGCTCCACAATCAGGTCGCCGAAACCATCTTTCTGGCACGCAGTGCACGCGAGCTGGGGGCGATGGCGGCAAGCGCCTTCGGGGCCGGCTTCGGCGGCAGTGTGTATGCCGTCGTCACCCGGTCTGCGGCGGAGGCGTTTCGGGAGGCCTGGCAGGCGGGCTACCAGCAGCGCTACGCCGAGCGCACCAGCCGCGCCGAGTTCTTCATCAGCCCTGCCGCGGCCGGGGCCCGGCGGCTCGACCCGGCCTGAGGCGGCCCGCCGGGGGCGCTTGCCCTTACCCCCTTTCGCGCTAGACTTCTCTGGCTATGTCCCGTTCACGGCGACGTCAATGAGTCACCCGACCCGAACCTGTCCCAGTTGCCACACGCCGCTCCCCGGCGTGGCCTCGTTCTGTTATGTCTGCGGAACTGCCACACCGACCGGGATCGACATGGCCACCGGCATGCGGGTTGCCGTGACGCCGAGCGGGGTGACGACCATCGACCTGCGGCATCGGGTTCAGCGCATCCTCGGGCCCGGCTATGAGCTGGGCGAGCGGATCGGGGCGGGCGGGTTCGCCGAGGTGTTCAAGGCGCAGGACCTGCGACTCAAGCGCAGCGTCGCCGTCAAGGTGCTCCGCCCCGATCTGGGGCTCACTCCGGGGATGCTGGATCGCTTCCGCCGCGAAGCCGAGGTGGTGGCGGCACTGCGCCATCCCCATATCGTCCCGATTTACGACATCGGTGAGGGCGAGGGCATCGCCTTCATTCTGATGCCGTTCATTGCCGGTGAATCGTTGCGGGCGGTGATGGAACGCAGCGGTCCGATGGATCCCGATATGGTGCGGCGGATTCTGACCGAGGCCGCGCATGGGCTCGGTGCCGCCCACGATGCCGGGGTGATTCACCGCGACATCAAGCCCGAAAACATCATGCTCGAAGGACGGGAGCAGCGGGCGCTGTTGATGGACTTCGGTATCGCCAAGGCGGTCGGCGGCGAGGAGGACACTCCCGCCACCAGCGAGGGCGTGGCACCGACGCTGACCTCGACCGGTATCATTGTCGGCACGCCGCAGTACATGAGTCCGGAGCAGGCCTGCGGCGACAAGACCATCGACGCCCGCACCGATCAGTACTCGCTTGCGGTGGTCGGATATCGCATGCTGGCCGGCACGCTGCCGTTCGAAGGCGATTCAACCCGTGCCGTGCTGTACCAGCAACTCGTGGCCGAACCCACCCCGATCAGCGAACGGGTCGCCGGCCTGCCGCCCGCCATCGCCGCAACCATCAGCCGCGCGATGGCCAAGGAGCCGCGCGACAGGTTCGACTCGATGGCCGAGTTCGCCGCGGCGCTCGGTGCCGCCGCAACGACGAGTGTGTCGCCCGCTCTGCCGACCAAGCCCCAGACCAAGACCAAAGCCAAACCCAAGGCCAAGCCCAGCCCCAAGCCGGTACCGCCGAGCAAGGCGGCGCCGGCAGCCGCGGGAGCGCCGCGGCAACGGGGAGCGGCAGCCGGTCTCTCCAAGCGGACCCGCGGCGCCCTGGTGCTGCTCTGCGGCGTGGGCGTGGTGGCCATTGCAGTCGGGACGATGCGCCTGGGTGGCGGCGGGACTGGCGTCAACGCCTTTACGCCGACCTCGTTGTTCGGCGGAGCCGATTCGCTCGGCGATTCGCTCAGCCAGGTCGCAGTACCGCCGCCACCGGCACCGGCCACAGTCGGGAGCCGGTCAACCGGTGCGGCAGCGCCGACGCGACGTACATCTCCCGCCCCCGATCGCCAGACGCGCCGACCGGCTGCGGCGTCGACATCGGCCGCCAGCGACTCGACCACTCCCGACTGCGCCGATCTGGCCTCCAGCGGCGAGTGGCGCGGGGCGGTGACCAGTTGCACCACCGCGTCTGATCAGGGCGATCCGGTCGCCACCCGGATCCTGGCGTCGCTCTACGATGAGGGCAAGGGTGTGACGGCCGATCCGGCCCGCGCCTTCGCACTCTACCAGCGTGCCGCCCCTCGCGACGCCGAGGCCCAGTTCCGCCTGGCGCGAATGTACGAGATTGGACGCGGCACGACCCGCGACGGGCGGGCCAACATCAGCAACCTCCGCGGTGCGGCCCAGGCGGGCCATCGCCAGGCGATGCTGACCCTTGCCGCCCGCCTCGAGACCGGTGCCGGCATGGATCGGGATTTTGACGAAGCGGCCCAATGGTACAAGCGTGCCGCCACAGGCGGCTCGGTGAGCGCCATGCTCAAGCTGGCCGACTGGTCCCATCGCGGGCGCGGGGTCGAGCGCAGTGACGCCGCGGCGCTCGATTGGTACAGCCAGGCGGCCCGTGCCGGCTCGGGCGCCGGTGCCTGGGCCGCTGCCCGGATGCTGCTCGCGGGTGACGGAGTCCCCCAGGACACCGCCGCCGGAATGACGTTGCTGCGCCGCGCGGCCCAGTTGGGGCAGGCCGATGCCATCAATGAACTGAAGAAGCGCGGCGGCTGATCGGCGCGATGTGACGCACAACAGCCCCGCCGATCCTCGGGATCGACGGGGCTGTTGCTATGTTATCGGGACGGCGGGATTTGAACCCACGACCCCCTGCACCCCAAGCAGGTGCGCTACCAGGCTGCGCCACGCCCCGAATACTATCGCGAGACGAAGGTAGCCGGGACCGCGAAGACCGGCAACACCATCGCCCTCCATGAGGATTGAGATGTCGACTGCGCCACTCACCTACCGGATGACCGAGGGTCACTCCGACGGCCCACTTGTTGTTCTGCTGCACGGACGAGGCGCCGACGAAGGCGACCTCGCCTCAGTGGGCGGTCTGCTGATTCCCGGTGCGACGACGGTGTCGGTGCGCGCCCCCTTCCCCGGCGCCGCCTGGGGCTACGGCGGCGGCTATGCCTGGTATCGCTATCTCCAGGGCACCACCCCGGAGCCGACGTCGTTCCGCGACGGGCAGCGGCAGCTCGCCGAGTTCATTTCCTGGCTGCCGGGGCACCTGGGCCGGCCCGACACGCCGCTCGTCGTCGGCGGCTTCTCCCAGGGCGGCACTTCGGCGCTGGCCTGGGGACTCAGCCATCCCGGCGAGGCCCGCGGCATTCTGGTCTTCAGCGGCTTCCTGGCCGACCATCCCGACGTGGCGCTGGACCCGGTCCAGGTGGGCGCCACGCCGATCTGGTGGGGCCACGGCACGCTCGACGGGGCGATCCCGTTCGCGACGGCCGAGGCGGGCTGGCAGGCCCTCACAGCGGCCGGCGCTGATCTGACCAGCTTCGTCGACCAGGGCGCGGGCCATACCATCTCCCGCGCCGCCCTGGCTCATGCCTCGACCTTCAGCCGCCGGGTGGTCGCTCCACCCCAGCGCGACTCAGTGCCCGGCTGAGGTCCGAGCGATAAATGCCGCCACGCTCGCCTTCCACTTGGCGAGCGAGGCGGGATGGACATAGGCCATGTGGCCCGATTCGTACTCGATCTCTTCGATCCGCTCGCGCACCGGCGGGCGCACGCCCAGATGGTCCATGGTCCACTCGGCTGCGAAGTACGGCGTGGCCAGATCGAAGAAGCCACTGTGCAACTGGACATGGAGCCCGGGATTGGTGCTCAGCACCTCGGCCAGGTCGGGCGCCACATTGGTGTGCCCCGGCCACCCGCCGCCCCGACCATGCGACCAGTTCCACGGATTGACGCTGCCGCTCACCGCATAGAGACGGTCAGTCCCGAAGCCCAGGTCCTGGTGCATGTATTGATTGAACAGCGACACGTAGGGTGAACTGAGCGCGCTCGACTGGGGGTCATAGCCGCTGTTCTCGGCCAACAGATCCCCCGATTCGCCCACGAAACGGGCATCGAGCCGGCCCACAACCTCGGCATGTTCGCGCAGCAACTCCTTGCCGAACTGACTCGCCGTCACCCGCAGATCGGCCTTGTCGAGATAGTCGCGGTCGAGGCCGGTATACTGCACCAATCGATCAAGAATCCGGTCCCGTTCGGCCGGAGCCAGCGTGCTGCCGGCCAGTAGAGCCGTGGCGTATTCATGGGTTGCGAACTGTTCGACTTCGGTCAGGAACGGCCGCAACTCCGCCGGACGATTGGGCAGTGCCTTGTGATACCACGCCACAGCGGCGTAGGTCGGCAAATACATCACAAAAGGCATGTCGTTGCCGGCGTTGAACGTAATGGTCTGGAAATCGAGCACCGCCGACAGCAGCACCACACCGTTGAGATCAATGCTGTAGCGGTTGGCCAGAGTGTTGGCCAGTACCGCCGATCGGGTGGTGCCATAGCTCTCGCCGATCAGGTAGCGGGGCGAGTTCCAGCGCCCGCTCTCGCTGAGGTAGCGGCTGATGAACTGCGCCAGTGTCGAGGCATCCTGATCCACGCCCCAGAAATCACTGCCCTTGCCCTTGCCGATCGGCTTGGAATAGCCGGTCCCGATCGGATCGATGAACACCAGGTCGGCCACGTCGAGCATGCTCGACTCATTGTCGACGAGGTGATACGGCGGCGGCGGAGCATGCTCAGCGTCGGGAGTATCCACCCGGCGCGGGCCCAGCAGCCCCATATGCACCCAGATCGACGACGATCCGGGGCCGCCGTTGTAGGCGAAAATCAGCGGTCGATCGGCCGGGGCGCCGGCATCGGTCCGGGTATAGGCGGTATAGATCAGCTCGCCGATCGGTTCGTCATCGCGATTGCGCAGCACGATATTGCCGACCGTGGCGTCGTAGCTGACCGATTGGCCACCAATGGTGGCGGTGTGATGACTGGTCCGGTGGATCCGGGTCGGAGACTCGGCGGTGCGGGAGCTGTCGCGGGGATGAGCCTGTTGCGCCGTGAGGGGCAGCAAAGGAGCCAACAGCAAAGCTGATGACATGAGAGCACGGAACATGGAACCTGCCTGGCGAGAGGAGCGGCGGTGGCACGCGGAACGGGAGCGACGGGGCCGCGGCGGGAGCGCCATCGTACCCGCAATCGTACCCGATGAATAACGGCCTCCCGCAACCCCGCGCCCTGACTGGCCTGTGGCAAAGCCACTGGTCGGGATCGAACCGACGACCGCTCGATTACGAATCGAGTGCTCTACCGCTGAGCTACAGTGGCGGGAGGGATCTGGAGCATGCCCTGGCGCGGATTCGAACCGCGACGCCTTGCGGCACTACCCCCTCAAGATAGCGTGTCTACCAGTTTCACCACCAGGGCGTGGCGGGCGAAAACATACCCGCCCCGCCCGGATCGGTCAACGGCGACGCCCCCCGGTCTGAAAGGTGACCTGAACGCCGATATTGAGAACGCGCTCGGTCAATGTCGGCTCATCCCGCTGGGTGAAACTGCCCTGATAGAACTCCACCGACGGCCCGATGCCCACCGCCCGGGAGACCTGAACCTCGTATCCGGCGCCGACGCTCCAACCAAAACCTGTCTCGTTGGCATCGAAGAAACTGGGATCATCGAAGTCCTGGCCGCTGAACGCCAAACCGGCTCCGCCCTTGAGCCAGAGCCCGCCGTCGCGGATCGGGTAGAACTGCACAGTGCCGAGCAGAGCTGAGAAGTATTCGGTCCGATCGAACTCCTCGTTGCCCCAGGCAAACAATTCGCCGCCGAGACGGATCGACGATTCGGGCGTTCCACCGAGACGGAGCGTGACGCTCGGCTTGGTGAGCGGGTCGGTGAAATCGGCTTCGTCGGAGAACTTGTATGACTCGCGACCGGCCCCGATGCCGCCGCCGATGTAGAAGCCGCCGCGGACGCCTTCGGGGGGCAGTTCGATCAGCCCGCGACCGGCGTCACGCCGATGCTGTGCGACAGCCTGATGGGTTCCTCCGAGGGTGAGCACAATCAGAGCAAGCGTTGATAGTGTACCGCGCATGGCGCATCTCTCCTGAGTCAGCGAAGCGGTGAACAGCCGTACCGGGGTCATTCTCCCCCCTGGGCTGTAAGCAGACGGCGTACCATACATCTATCTTCAGTGACGTCAATGACTTGTCCCATTTTCACGCCACCGGGATCAGTCGCAGTGTCCACTCGGAGGGTCGATCATGTCCCGACAGCGCCGCCGTTTGACCCAGGTGCTTGTCATCCTGCTCGCCATCGTGGCAGTCCGGCTGGGAATCTGGCAGCTCAACCGATTGGAGCAGCGCCGGACCGCCAATGCCGTCCTGCTGGCGGCCCGGGATCTCCCGCCGGTCGATCTCACTGTTGCGGGCGTCGCCGATTCCGCCCTGGTGGGCCGGCGGATCATCGCCCGGGGCCACTTCCGCGACCAGGGCACTCTGTTACTGCGCAACCGCGCCTATCGGGATGCCCCCGGCGTCGAGGTGGTCACCCCGTTCGAAGTCGAGGGCGGCGAGGTTGTGGCCTGGGTGCTGCGCGGATTCGTGAATGCCGCCGACGGAGTCCGGCCCGAGTGGCCGCTGCCCGACTATCGCCATGGGCCGGTGACCATCAGCGGGATCGCGGCCGCCGCGAGTGAGACGTCCGACCACGGCCATCCGCTGGTGATCGGCTCGGACACCACCTGGCAGCGGCTCGATGCCGACTTTCTCGCCCACCGCGATCCCCGGGCGCTGGCGATGTTCGTCTACCTCGAGGCACCCGACACCACCCTGGGTGGCGTCCCGACCATCGCTCCCCCGTCGCTCGACGAGGGGCCGCACCTCTCCTACGCGTTGCAGTGGTTCGGGATCGCGATCGCGATCCTGACCTTCGGCCTGGTGGTTGTCAGGCAGCCAACCGGTCGCGGACCTGCTCCACCTCCCGCAGCACCCTGAGGATGTTCTCGCCGGCCAGCTTGAGCAGGTCGGCGTCGCTCCAGCCGCGCCGGATCAGTTCGGCGAACAGGAGCGGATACCCGGTGACATCCTCCATCCCGACCGGCAGACTGGTGGTGCCGTCGTAGTCGGCGCCGAGCCCGACGTGATCCACCCCGATCAGATCACGAATGTGTTCGATGTGATCGGCCACATCGGCGGCCGTGGCGCGGGGGCGCGGATGTGCCCGGCGCCATTCGCGCAACGCGGTGCGCCGTTCGTCCTCGCTGCCGGCTGCGGCGCGGATGGCCGCCGTGGCCGAGTCGTTGGCGGCGACCCAATCCTCGTGACCGTGCGTCACGAAGCCGTCGACAAAGGCCACCATCACCACGCCACCGTTCTGCTTGACCCGCAACAGAATCGAATCGGGGACGTTGCGCGGCACATCGGTAATGGCGCGCGCTGAGGAGTGGGAGAACATCACCGGCGCCTGGGTGACACTGAGCGCATCGGACATGGTACCGGCCGACACGTGGCTGAGATCCACCACCATGCCGAGCCGGTTCATCTCCCGCACCACATCGCGCCCGAAGTCGGTGAGACCGCCGTGGACCTTCTCGCCATTGGCGGCGTCGGCCCAATCGAGCGTGACGTCGTGGGTCAGCGTCATGTAGCGAACGCCCAGGGCATAGTACATCCGCAGTGCACCGAGCGAGTTCTCAATCGCGTGACCGCCTTCGAGGCCCAGCAGCGAGGCGATCCGGCCGGCCTTGCGCGCCGCGACCACATCGTCGGCGCTGAGCGCCAACTGCAACTGATCGGGGTAGCGCGCGATCAACCGGCGCGCGATATCGATCTGCTCGAGCTGCACCCGGGCAAAGCCCGAATCCGGCTGATCGCCCGGGGTGTATACCGACCAGAACTGCCCGCCGATCCCACCGGTCTTGAGCCGGGCAAAGTCGGTCTGCCCCGGGGCCGGGGTCCGGAGCGGATACTTGGTGACATCCATCTTCGACATCGGGTTGACCCGAATTTCCCACGGCAGGTCGTTGTGTCCATCGATGATCGGACGGCTCGCCAGCAGCTCGCGGGCGTGGCGCAGGGCGGCGTCTTCGTCGGCCTGGGCCGCCAGGACGGTCGGTGCGATGAGACACAGCAATGAACAGAGCAGACGACGCATGGGACCTACCTCCGGGATGAGACGACTTCAGGAATAATGTGACCATCAAGTGGCTCGGTGGGGGTCACGCCGGCCAACGCGGCAATGGTCGGTGCCAGATCGACCACGTCGACCGGGCGGGTAATCAGCTTCGCCGGAACCCCCGCCGCCATGATCAGAATCGGGACACGGCGATCCGACAGATTGGTACTGCCATGACCGGTCGAGCTGCTGCTGCTGCCATAGACCCACCCCGGGGCGATCGCCGCGCCGACCAGCCAGCCGACATCGGGCGGAATCTGATGGCGCCACAGCTCGGCTTCCGCATCGCTCCGCTGCTGCAACCGCGCCGGAGTCAGCACATCGCGCACCCCGCGGCGCGGCAGAATCCGCTGCCGCAGCGCCTCGGCCAGGGAGTCGATCGCGACGCCGCGGGCGGCCAGCGCCGCAGTGTCGGCCAGCATGAGACCGCTCTGGGCATCGACGTCGAGACCGATGTTCCAACGGTCCCGCGCCCAGTCGCGCAGTTCCCGCACCTCGGTGCTGAGTGAGAATCGTTCGCCACCGCCCGCCTCGGGGTACTCGGTCGAGCCGTGGTCGGCGGTGAGAGAAATGATCACCCGATCAAGCGGAATCACACTGGCCAACGAATCGAGGAACCAGCCCAACTGCCGATCGAGCCGCCGCACCTGGTCGTGCACTTCGAGCGAGCCCGGACCATAGCGATGTCCGATGGCATCGGTGGTCGACAACGACACGGCCAGGAAATCCGGATGGCCCTGCTGTCCCAGATGCATCGCCCGCACGCCGGTCCAGGCGAAATCGAGAGTGAGCGAATCCATGACCGGATGATTTGTGATCTCGCTGGCGGCGCGCGCCGGATCGCTCGGCAACGGATAGGGGAAGGTATTGTTGCGGCCGCCGCGCTCAACGGCGCGGGCATCGACCTCCGGATAGTCGACATCGGGCAGCGGAGTCCAGACCCGTCCCATCAGCGCGGCCACCGGATCCGTCGCGTTCCAGCGGGTCACCCAGTCGGGCAGCCGACTGCCGTACCATCGCGAGGTGGTGAAGCGGCCGTGATCGAACCAGAACACCTCGCCGGCAGCGCGACCCACCGGCAGGATCGCCCCCCGATCCTTGCGCGACACCGACAGTACCCGGACCGTCGAATCGTGAGCCCGCATCCAGTCGTACACCGTGGTACCGCGGAAGCGACGCGGCGACGCGCCCGGCCCGTCGGTGCCGATCAACGGATAGTCGGCATCGGGCACGCCGCGATCATTGACGACGATGCCGGTGCTGTAGGGCCAGCGCCCCGACATCATTGATGCGTGGCCCGGGGCCGTCTGTGTCACTGCATGATTCTGCTCGCCGGCCAGCATCACCGCGCCATGAGCCATCAATCGCGCCAGGCCGCCGGTGAACTCGTTCTGCCACCGTTCGAGATAGTCGGCCCGGAGCTGATCGACCGACAGATGCACCACCAGCGCGGGCGGAGATGCGGGAGTCTGCGCCGCCAGCGGCAGGACAGCCATCAGCGACAGCGCGGCACGGGAGAGGGGTCCAGTCGACATCGTGACTCGCAGGGTTGGGGTCAGGCAGCAATCAAGCATAGTATTGTCTCGATCCGATCACATCCCACCCACGCCGATATCGGCTCGGTGGGACCGACTGGTCCCGTCGTCGCGACGTGAGAGATGCCGCTGCCCATTGTCACTCCGCTGGTCCATGGCCTGATCCTGTTCACCATGATGATGGTGATCGGATTGGTCGTCACCGGTCGGCTGGTCGACGACGCCGCAGCCGAGTTCGATCCGGCCAGCCAGGCGACCATCGCCGGCTGGTTGCAGCGGCTGCCGTCGCTGTTGGCCTGGTTTCTCCTGATGCTGACCCTGATCCGCGGCGCGCTGCAACTGCTCGCGTTCAGCGATCCCGGCGCGCCGCCCGACAGCGAACTCGTCGCAGCAGTCCTGACCGCCGGCGCCTGGGGCAAGGCCTGGATGGCCGAACTGGCTGCGGCGTTCATCATGCTCGCTCTGGCGTGGCTGTTCGCCCGCCGACCGCGCGCCCAACGACGGGCTGTGGCTGTCACCGGGGCCGTGCTGGTGGTGGCCGAAGCGGGCATGGGACATGGCGTCGAAGCGCTGTGGCAGCCGCTCTGGCTCGGTCGACTGGTCCATGCCACCCATCTGTTGGGCGGCGGGCTCTGGATCGGCACTCTGACCGTGCTGGCGCTCACCGTGATCCCCAGCCTCTGGGTCCACGACGCCCGGCGCGCGTTGGCACTGATCATCGCGCGCTTCTCCCGATCGGCCCGCGCCGGGGCCCTGCTGCTGGTCGCCAGCGGCGTGGTCGCGACCTGGCGGTACACCGGTCGCTTGCTCGATCTGCCCGACGCCGCCTGGGGTCGCCTGCTGCTGATCAAGCTGGCCATTCTGCTCGGGGTCATGGCGCTGGGATGGTACAATTGGCGGGTGGTGACCCCGCGGCTGGAACAGGAGGAACGTGCCGCTGCTGCCCGGTTGCGACGCAGCGTGGTCATCGAGCTGGCGCTGGCGATCGCCATTGTCGCTGTCACCGCCCTGCTGGTGAGCCAACCGCTGCCGATCGATCTGACCGGATGACATCCACTCCCGATGCGACCACCGCCACCCTGCTGGCCTTTGCCCGCGCGCTGCGGGCCCGACAGGGAGCACTGCTGGCGGGCTACGGCGTTCATCCCGGTCAGGATGCGCTGCTGGTGCAACTCTGGGATACACCCGGCTCCAGCCCGTCGACACTCGCGGCGCGGCTCGGTATTGAACCGCCCACAGTCACCCGGATGGTCCACCGGCTCGAGCGGGCCGGGTGGGTGGAACGCCGCCGCGATCCCGATGACGGGCGCAGCTTCAAACTGTATCCCACCCCGCGCTCCCGCCTGCTCGAGGTCGCGGTGCGTCGCTGCTGGAGTGAGTTGGGCGAGGCGGTGAGTGCCGAGCTGGGCCACGAGCAGACAGCGGAGTTCATCAGGGCCGCGCAGGCCGTGGCGGCTCGGTTGACTCCGCCGCCCGAAGCGCCGTGATCCACTCACCGATCGCCGGATGATCGAGCGGCGGCCGCACCACATTGACATCCCAACCGTAGAGCATGGCGCAGGCCGGACCGCAGACAGCACCCTGACAGGGACCCATGCCGATCCGGGTCCACAGTTTTGCTTGACGGGCATCCCAGTTGGGATCGATCGCGCCGGCCGTGACATCCTCGCAGCGACAGACAACGCAGTGACTCGCCACCCGCTCCCGCAGCGCCGCCCGGGGAGCGAATGCCGCAGTGAGACGCGCACCGAAGCGGCGGGTCAACTCCCGTCGGCGCAGCAAGCGCTGTGACACTGCCGCGCCGCTGGCGGCCCGACCGGCGATGGCCCCCTCCACCCGGGCACCTTCGTCTCCGCTGATCCCGGTGCACTCGCCTGCCGCCCAGACCCCGCTCACCGAGGTGCTCTGCTGTTGATCCACGGCAATCGCGTCGCCGTCGAGCGCGCAGCCCAGCAAACGGGCCAACGCAGTGCGCGGCACCAGCCCCACCGCCGTGGCCAGCCAGTCACACTCGAATCGCCGCTCCGCCCCCGCCACCCGCATCACCGCTGAGGTGAGGCGCTCCTCGCCGTCGGCCCGCAGCACCCAGCTATCGGTCCGGAACGGCGCGCGCCAGGTCGCCGCGCGATACCCCACGGCTCTCAGCAGTGTCGCCGGCGAGCGCACCAGGCCGGTCCCGAACTCCAGCAGATTCGTCAGGGTCGCCTGCTCGGCGATCAGACTGACCCGCGCGCCGGCCCTGACCGCCTCGCGCGCCACCGGCCAGACCAGCGGGCCACTGCCAGCCAGAACCACCCGCTGACCGCTGATGTCGAGACCCGACTTGATCAGCGCCTGCAATCCTCCGACCCCCACCACACCGGGCAAAGTCCAACCGGGAAATGGCAAAAATCGTTCGCTGGCTCCGGTCGCCAGCACCAACGCCGCTGTCTCGATGACCACGGTCCGTCCGTGGATGGTGACCAGCAACCGATCGGGCGAGGGGATGTCGATGATCACCGCTGCCACGGCAACCGAGATCCGCGCCGACTCCAGTGTCGCCATGAGCTGCCGTCCCCGTGACGGTACTGTGGCCCGGTCGCGGTGGCGCCAGATCTGCCCGCCGATGCGGGGCGCCTGATCGAGCAGCAGCACCCGCTTGCCGCATTGAGCCGCAGCGTCGGCCGCCGCCAGGCCGGCAGGCCCCGCGCCGATGACGACAAGATCGTAGCGCCGGGTGGTGGTCATGAGGTCTCCAGATCGACGCGCAATCCCTCGCGCACCAGTATCAGACAGGAGCGCACCCCGGGACGATCATCCACCACGACCCGGCACTCGTGACAGACACCCATGGCACAGAGCGGTGCCCGCGGCGCGCCGGAGCCGTCGCGGCGAAAGGCCTGGTGATCGAGCTGCCACAGCGCCACGGCCAGGGTCAGATCGGCTGCCACGCGCCGCGGCACGCCGTTGACGATGATGGTCACGTCCTGAGTCAATTGATCACCTCATGCGGCATGACCCGCTCGGGGCGATAGGGAGTTGGATCGACGGGCGGAGCGGCGTCGGTGATCAAGGCGGTGATCAGCGCAGCAGTCACCGGCGCCATGGTGATCCCCAGGCCTTCGTGACCGGTGGCAACCCAGACGCCGGGACGGGCCGACCACTGACCGATCAGCGGGAGTGCGTCGGGCGTCGCCGGTCGGTAGCCCAGCCACGCGCGCAGCGCACTCACTGCCGCCAGGCCGGGCAGATAGTCGGTCGCCCGAGCCAGCATCGCCGCCAGCAATTCCCGATTGAACTGGCGATCGAACCCGACCAGCTCACGCGATGAACCGATCAGCAACTGACCGGTGCGGCGCGGCTGCACGTTGAACGCCACCGATGCGCCGCCCATGCTGTGCGCCGAATCGAGGTAGCCCAATTCAACAAGTTGGTGATGCACACGCAGCGCAGTGCGATCGGTGATGACCAGATGCCCACGCCGCGGAACCAGCGGCAGCTCAGGCAGCAGCGCCGCCGACTCGGCGCCCGCCGCCAGGATCGTCACACCCGCCTGCCGCCGCGACCCATCGGCAAGGCGGACCCCGCCCGGTTCGAGTTCCACCACCCGTCCCCGACGCAGCGTGGCGCCGCAGGCCTCCGCCGCTGCCACAAGTGCGCGCGCCACTGCCGGCGGATAGCAGACCATATCCCCCGGCACCCGAAGGCCTCCCGCCATGCCCTGGCGCAGCGCCGGTTCGGCCTGTCGGAGCGCCGCCGCATCGAGCAGCTCGCTGGTTACACCCCAGGCCGCAAAGCGCTCCACCTTGGCGGCGGCGACCTGCATTTCGGCGTCATTCCGCGCCAGCCACAATGTGCCGCAGTGGCTGGGCTCGACATCGCTGGGGAATTCGGTCAACCACTGCCGCCACCGCTGCAGCGACCAACTGCCCAGCGCCAGTTGGGCGGGTGAGTCGTCCATCACCACCAGATGGCCCATCGCCGCGCCGGTGCTCCCCGCGCCCGGGAAGTGTTGTTCGATCAACTCCACCGCCACTCCCTGCGCGGCGAGATCGCGGCTGATCGCGGCGCCTACCAGGCCGCCTCCGATCACGATCGCGTCGGGGAGGCTCACCCGATGCCCGTGCGGAACGGATCGGCTGGATCAAAACGCAGCGTCGTCTGCGCCGTGATATGAGCCGTGCCGCGAATGTGGGGGATCAGCGCATCGCCGTCCCGCTCGAGCCAGCCGACAAACTGCGAACCGATGATGCTTTCCTGACGCCACTCGGTCCCCAGAGCGAGCTGCCCCCGGTGGTGCAGCGCAGCCATCTTGGCCGACGTACCGGTGCCGCAGGGCGACCGATCGTAGGCTGATCCGGGACAGAGGACGAAGTTGCGGGCATCGGCGGCCGGATCGACCGGCGGCCCGAACAGCTCGACGTGATCAATCAGCTCGCCGTCGGCTCCGCATTCACCTGCGGCGGCCAGCGCATCGCGGATGGCAGTGGTGAGACGCAGCAATTCGGCCCGTCGGGCATAGTCGAGTGAGACCACCGGCTCGCGGACCAGAAAGAACCAGTTGCCCCCCCAGGCCACGTCGCCGATCACCTGCCCCACCCCCGGCACCGCGACAGCGACATCGGCGCGGTGCAGGTAGGCGGGGACGTTGCGCACCGTGACAGATCCATCGGTGTGAAGCGTGGCACGCACCGGCCCCACCGGCGTGTCCAGTTCCACCTGGCCCGGTTGGATCCGGCCGAGATGTTCGAGTGTCCGCACCACACCGATGGTGCCGTGGCCGCACATGCCCAACCACGACACATCGTTGAAAAACACCACGGCCGCCGCCGCTGTGGGGCGATCCGGTGGCAGCAGCAGCGCACCGACGATGGCCTCATGTCCGCGCGGTTCAAGGATCACGGCGCGGCGGAACTGATCGTGGTCGCGCCGCAGCGTCTCGCGCCGGGCCGCGACCGACTCGCCTGCCGGCAGCGGCCAGCCCGCAATCACCACCCGGGTCGGCTCGCCCGCGGTGTGGGAATCGATGACCTCGATCGGTGCCGACGGCGTCATCGGTCGCGCGGCCGTGCCGCCAGGCGTTCGTGAATCAGGGCGACTGCCACCTCGCGCTCGGTGCCACTCAACAGCAGGCGCGGCGCGCGCACCCGCTCGCTCCCCAGGCCGGCGAACTGCTGCACCAGCTTGATCAACTGCACGAACTTGGGCACGGTATCCAGCCGCAGCAACGGCAGGAACCACTGATAGAGGCGTTGTGCGTCGGCGCTGCGCCCGGCGCGGGCGTGCTCGAACAGCAGCACCGATTCCTCGGGCAACGCGTTGACCAATCCGGCCACCCAGCCGCTGGCGCCGGCGGCGACACCTTCCAGCAGCGCGTCATCGAGTCCGACAAACAGCGCCAGCCGATCACCCAGCAAATTTTTCATTGCCGTGATCCGCCGCACGTCGCCGCTTGAGTCCTTGACCGCCTCAAGCTGCGGGAAGGCATCGGCGAGTTCCCGGACCTGCTCCGGCAGAAAGTCAGTGCCGTACGCGATCGGGTTGTTGTACAGCATGCAGGGCAACGAGGTCGCGTCGAAGATCGCAGCGACGTGGGCCCGGGTTTCACTCCAGTCGCCGAGGTAGACGTACGGCGGCAGCACCATCAGACCGGCGCAGCCCACCTCGGCGGCGCTCCGCGCCAATGCCGTCGCCTCGTCGGTAGACAGGGCCGCGATACCGGCCACCACCGGAACCCGATCACCCACCGACTTCACCAGTGTGGCCAGCACTGCCACCTTTTCGGCCACCGTAAGTGTGGCGCCCTCGCCGAGCGATCCGAGCGCCACAATCCCGCGACATCCGGCGGCGGCGAGGCGGCGGGCATGCTCACCCAGAAATTCGTGATCCACGGCGCCATCGACACCGAACGGGGTGGTGATGGCGGGGAAAACACCGTGCCAACTGACCGAACTCATGACTGTCCTTTCAGGCATGGATCTGAACTGTACGGATCTCGGTGTAGAAATCGCGCGCTGCGCGTCCCTGCTCCCGACTCCCGCTGCTTGATTGCTTCACGCCGCCGAAGGGCGCATGGGGATCGACCCCGGTGGTATCGCCATTGACCCGCACCAGACCGACCTCAATCTCGCGGATGTAGCGGAACGCCTGGCCCAGGTCGCGCGTGAACAGCGACGCCGACAGACCGTAGCGGGTGTCATTCGCCAGGGCGATGGCGTGATCGAGATCATCGGCCTCGAGCAGTGCCAGCACCGGAGCAAACAACTCATCGCGGGCAATCGGCTCGGCCGGATCGGTCACCCGATAGGTCACCGGGGCCAGCCACTGGCCGTGGTGCCACTCCTCGCCGCCGGGCAGCGTCACCCGATGCACCGGCTCGGCCGCGGTCGCCGTCAGGGCCGCCGTCACCGCTGCGTGCGCCGACTCACTCACCAGCGGACCGATGGCCGTGGCCGGATCGCTCACCGGCCCGAGCCGAAGCTGGTCGGTGGCGTCACGGAGCGCCTGCTCGAACGCCTGACGCACCCGACGATCCACCACCACCCGTGAGGTGGCAGTGCACTTCTGGCCGGCGAATCGGAACGCACCCGCTGCGGTGAGGCGGGCAGCAAGTTCGAGATCGGCGTCGGCCATCACGATCACCACATTCTTGCCGCCCATCTCGGTCTGACAGGGGACGTTGCGCGCCGCCGCGCCGGCCTGCACCATGTTGCCGACCCGCCCCGAGCCGGTGAATGACAGACCGGCGACTCCCTCGTGCGCCACCAGCGCGGCACCCGCCGCCCCGTCGCCCATCACCACATTGAACACGCCCGCCGGCAACTCCGCATCGCGGGCAGTCTGCCCCAACATCGCGGCCACTGCTGTCGACATCTCACTCGGCTTGAGCACGACGGTATTGCCGAAGGCCAGTGCCGGCGCCGCCTTCCAGAGCGGGATCGCCACCGGAAAGTTCCACGGGGTGATCAGACCCACCACGCCCAGCGGATCGCGCAGGGTGAACTGGGTGGTCTCGGCACTGCCGGCGGGGATCACTTCACCCAGCTCGCGCACTGCCTCGCCGGCGTAGTAGCGACAGATCGCGACCCCGCGATCGACCTCGCCGCGCGCTTCGCCGATCGGCTTGCCGACTTCGCGTGCGATCATCTCCGCTATCGCGTCGCGCCGGGCCGCGAGCGCATCGCCCCAGGCATACAACGCCGCCGCGCGAGCCGGCCCGGGCAGCCTGCGCCACGCCGGGGCTGCCGCCTGGGCGGCGGCCACAGCCGCCCCGACATCATCTGCTGATCCGGCGCGGAACGCCGCGACCACATCCCGCCGATCTGAGGGATTGCGTCGGTGCAGTTCCGGCCCGGTCCCTTCGCGCCATTCACCATCGATCAGATGGCGTGGTTGCCATGTCGTCATCGAATCTCCCCTGGCAATTGGGCCGCCAGCGCACTCGCGAGTCGCTGACTGGCTCCGGTGATATGCAGATGCAAGCGCAACACGGCCCCGCTGACATCGCCATCGCGCCAGGCCTGATGCAGGTCGCGGTGTTCAGCCACCGCCTGGTCGCCGCCGTGGGTCAATGTCAACTGGAGCCGCAGTAATCGGTCACAGTCCTGATGCAGTCGGTCGACGACGGCCGCGGCATGGTGGCGCCGCGCCGGGGCGTAGAGTGCCGCGTGAAAGGCGCGGTTGGCCGCGCCCAGACTCGCCACGTCGCGCCGCGCCACCGCCGCCTCGAATGCCAGCCGCGCCCGACGTGCCGCCGAGTGATCGGCCCGGGTCACCGCCGGAACGGCGCGAGCCAGCAGATCACACTCGACAAGGGCGCGGAGTTCGAAGATTTCGGGCATGGCCGCGATCGGCAGCTCGGCCACCACCGCGCCGCGGTGGGGGGTCAGCGTCACCAGACCTTCGGCCTCGAGCCGCTGGAACGCCTCGCGCAAGGGAATCCGACTGACGCCCAGTTCCGCCGCCAACGCCGCCTGACGCAGCGGGTCGCCGGCCGCAAAATCGCCCCGGAGAATCCGGTCGCGCAGCGCGTCGGTGACCACATCGACGAGGGTCTGTCGGGCGACGGATTGCATATTGGATACAATAATCCCGCGCCGGCCGCGGAGCCAGTCGGGTAGTGACCGGCTCCGGAGCGTCGAGCTATTTCAGGCCGGCTGCTGCGAGCGCCGTGGGGCCGCCCACCACCGGCAGGGTCAGTGATGTCGCGGCCAGATCCAGGCTCAGCCGTGCGCCAGGCTGGGGCCAGAGAGTGAAATCGCGGTCGCTGGAGAAGATCATCAGCCCGATCTGCTTGCCGGCCGGGATGATCTGGTCGTCGGGTTGGAGATCGAAGGTCATCGTGACGAATTCGCCCGGCACCAGCGGCGTGCCGTGTTCCACAGATTCGCGGTTCTGCAGGTCGGCCCAGCCTCGCGTGATGATCGAGAAATTGGGTTGGCGGCGCTCCGGTTCGGTCCACGGCAGCGCGACAAGATAGACCGAGAGATTCACAGCCGGCCGATCGGCGCTGATCCGGACCGTGACCTGGGGGGTGCCGGAGAGGTGCAGCGGCTGTTGCAGTGTCGGCGTGAGGTAGAGCAGCCGATGGGGTGACTCGGCGGCCTGGGCCAGTTGGTCGGCGCCGAGACTGACATCGTCGACCAGGGTCTCGGTGGCGGACGCACCGGCCGTCACACTGAGACCACCACTCGCGCTGCCGCCCGGGGTGAGGTGCAACTGCACGGCACGGGCGTCGGGATGGGGCCAATCGGCATAGCCGGTTGGCGCGTTGCGGTCGGCCGTCTCGCGCACGATCATCGCCCGCGGTTCCGATTCGACGCCATTCTGAACGCCGTAGAGCCAGCGGCTGAACCAGCGATTCTGCATGTCGAGCGGCGGCGGCCCGCCGTGGCCTCCCTGATGGAAGTACGCCCGCACCGGCACACCCCGTGCTTCGAGCGTCTTGAACACGTGGGTGCTGTGGATCGGCATCACGTTCCAGTCATTGAAGCCATGGGCCATCAACGTGGCGGCGCGGATGCCGTCGAGTTTGCCCCAGTAATCCCGCTCGGCCCAGAAGCTGTTCCAGTCGCCGGTGGTGCGATCCTGACCGGCGGCCATTTCGCCGTCGCGGATGGTGCGATCGCAGTAATCGCGGGTCGCCGGCGCGCCGCTGTGGATGAAGTCGAAAAGGAAGTCGATATCCTCGCCCAACCAGCCCCCGGGATGCCGGACCAGGCCGTAGGAGCGGTAGTAGTGCCAGTAGGAAGTATTCGGCGACACCGGGATGATTGCCTCGAGCCCCTCGACGCCGGTGGTGGCAGCGGCCAGCGGCAGCGTTCCGTTGTAGGAGGTGCCGGTCATGCCGACCTTGCCGGTGGCCCAGTCGGCCACGACCGGAGTGGTACCGGTGGCCGTGGTAAATCCGCGCGCCCGTCCGTTGAGCCAGTCGATCACCGCCTTGGGCGCCAGCTCTTCGTTGACGCCGCCGACACTGGGGCAGCCCTGGGAGAGGCCGGTGCCCGGCGATTCCGAGTGCACCACCGCGAAGCCGCGCGGCACCCAGGTCATGACCTGACTGTTGGAGATCCGCGGGCGCACCGGCTGAAACTCGGTGTGCGGTTGCGAGGTCCGCGGCGGTGGCGGGCCATCGATTTCCTGGTGAACATCCCAGAGATACTGTCGCGCCCCCGAGGTGCCGGCAAAGTACGGACTGGTTTCGTAGATGGTGGCCAGCTTGACGGCGCCACCACGGGTCGCCGCCGGGCGGGTGACATCAACATGCATCCGATCGAGCTGGCCATCGCCGTCGCTGTCGAATTCGGTTTCGACCCAGAGTTCCTCGCGAATCCAGGTATTCGAATCGGCAAAGGCCGGCACAATCTGCGCCTGGCCATCGACAAATACCGGCCCCGGTGTCTGGCCCGCAACCACGCTGAGCGGCACGACAAGCAAACCGAGAACCGACCTGGAGACAGCCATCGACATCGCAACCCACCGGTGAGAGGAGAGAGTGAAAAGATACGGGCGATCGGCTCAGCGGGTTGGCGCGTCGGCGTCGACCTGCCCCCAGTAGCGGCGCAGCGAACTGACGATCACCGGCAGGCCGCGGAAGACACAGAACCCCAACGCCAGCCAGGCGATACCCTTGAGCAGCGGCAGCGCGCCCGGCGGCATACCGTGCCACGCCTGGACCAGCGCCAGACCCAGAAATGTGACGATTTTGGTGAGGGCGTAGCCGGTGCGCATGAAGGGTGAGCCCACCAGAAAGCGTCCCAGCGACGAGCGGTGTTGATCAAAGGGGGGAATACCGTGCGCCACGCCGATGCTGCGGAAGGCATCGGTGAGCGTGGTCCGGGCGATCACCACCAGTGGGATCACCATCGGGATCATGCCCAGGTCGGCGAACACCAGCCACAGCGTCAACTCATAGGTCCGGTCGGCCGCGATGTCGAGCACGCTGCCGAACAACGAGCTGGTGCCGCGGGCTCGGGCCACCACGCCGTCGACGGTATCGAGCATCAGGCCGACGGCCAGGAGCGCCACGCCGATCATCCGCCAGGTGGCTGTGCCATGGTAGAGGATCAGGATGTTCGCCAGCAGCAGCGGGAAGCGGAAGAGGGTGATCCAGTTGGCCAGCACGGCACACGCTCCGGCGCAGGAGGAGAAGATCCCGGGAATCGACCCGGTTGGGGCAGCCATCACAAGCCCCGGCGGCCACCGGGGCGGTTCGCCCTTGCCGACCGGGTTACCCTTCCCGCCATGACTGACCCGACTCCCCCGTCCCCGGGTGACACGCCGGCGGGCGATCTGATCGCCCAGGTGCCGGCGTGCCTGGCGCTGCTGGAGGCCATTGTCGCCGATCGGACCCTGCTGGCGGAGGTGCCCGAAGCCCAGCGGCATCGCCTGCTCAATGCCGCCGGCAAGGTCTTCGCCCCCGACGCCAGTGCCCGGCGGAAGTTTGTGCGCGAAATGAACCGACGCCGCAAGGCGGAGGCGGTGGCGCGGGAGGAAGTGACGCTGGGTCAGACCGGCATTCGGACGCTGCGGCGGCAGACGGTGTTCACCACGCCGAATGTGTTCCCGCCGAGTGACATTTCGCGGGACGATCTGCGTGACGATCAGCCGCCGCCCGCGACCGATGAACGCTGTTGCTACGTCTGCAAGCAGCCCTACACGACGCTGCATCATTTCTACGATCAGCTCTGCCCCACCTGCGCCGCTTTCAACTTCGCCAAGCGGAGCGAGTCGGCCGACCTCAGCGGCCGGGTGGCGCTGCTCACCGGTGGGCGGGTGAAGATCGGCTATCAGGCCGGGATCAAGTTGCTGCGGGCCGGCGCTCGACTGATCGTGACCACCCGATTCCCGCGCGATGCGGCGGCCCGGTATGCGGCCGAAGCTGACTTCGACGACTGGCGTGATCGGCTGGAGATCTTCGGTTTGGATCTTCGCCACACTCCCAGTGTTGAGGCCTTCACCCAGCAAATGCTGACGGCCACCGACCGGCTCGACTTCATCATCAACAACGCCTGCCAGACGGTGCGGCGGCCGCCGGCGTTCTATCGCCACATGATGGAGCGGGAGCGGGGAGCCCGCGAGTCGCTGCCGGCCCAGGCGCAGCCGCTGCTGAGTCGGTGGGAGGGGTGGCGCGACGCTCGACTGCTGGTCGAGTCCGGTGCTGTGACGCAGCAGCGCGCCTTGAGCGACGCGGTCGGCATCGCCCGCGCGGCGGAGCTGTCGCAGCTCCCGCTGCTGGCCGATGACGGAGTCGATGCCGGCCTGTTTCCGGCCGATCGACTCGATCAGGACCTGCAACAGGTCGACCTGCGCAGCCACAACTCATGGCGGATGTTGATGGCCGAGGTGCCGACGATCGAGCTGCTTGAAGTCCAGCTCGTCAATGCGGTGGCGCCGTTCATTCTCAATGCCCGGCTCAAGCCGTTGATGCTGCGTACGCCCGAGCGCGACAAGCACATCGTCAACGTCTCGGCGGTGGAGGGTCAGTTCTACCGACGCTTCAAGACCACCCGCCATCCGCATACCAACATGGCGAAGGCCGCGCTCAACATGATGACCCGCACCGCGGCAACCGACTATCACCACGATGGCATTCACATGAATGCTGTCGACACCGGCTGGGTGACCGATGAGGACCCGGTCGAGCTGGCGGAGAAGAAGCTGGCGGAGCACCGGTTTCATCCGCCGCTCGACATCGTCGATGGCGCGGCGCGGATCGTCGATCCGATCATCGACGGCATCAACACCGGCCAGCACGTCTGGGGGCAGTTCCTGAAGGACTATCGCCCGACCGACTGGTAGCGGGAGTGGCGCAGATGCGCCGCGATGAGGCCGATGCTGACTGCCGACCGGCCCAACCGACTGACGGCGCCCGGAGAAGGCGCCGCCGACGTGAGCTAACCGGACGCCTTCCCCTTCTTCGCGTCCCGGTCCCGCAGGCGCTTGGCCACCTTCTTTGCCGCTGAGCGCACCTGCCCTGCCGCCGTTGTGCCGGCGGGACGACCGGTAGGACGACGCGACTCCAAGTAGTTCACCAGTTCATGTTCGGCCACCTGCCAGTCACGGCCGATCTTCCGACCAGAAATCTTCCCCTCGTTGAGGAGGCCACGCAGACGCGCCGCCGAGACCGGGCCGCCTTGTCGCCTGGCCGCCACCTCGGCGTCGCGAAGCGTCAGCCAGGTCGTCCCGTCGCCCAGTGCTGCGAGTTCGTCGCGCGAGAATCGCGTCGACGCCGCGAGGATCTCGATGCCGACGAGGCGGCCGTCCTCGTCAAAATCCGCGAAGGCGTCCGGCCCGATCGCACGAGTGACCGGGGCGTCAGCTCGGCCCAGGCCGATCCAAAGCGCGTCAACCGTGGGATCGTAGGTCATGTCCATCAGGATGCCCTCCTCGCGTGTGACTGTCGACTCGCTCATGTGACCCACATGATCGTGACGACAGTGATCTGGTGCGCGTCCTCAACAAACAGCACCCTCGCGTCTCGCCCGCGAGATCGCCACCGATCAGGGCGTGCAGCCCAACGATTCCCGGCGTGGATACCGGGCGCTGCTGAACAGTGCCCGGCTGACCGAGGCGCGGTGCAAGCTGTACATGGGTCATGCGCTGGATGTGTCGCAGCGGTATGGCACGCCGGAGCGGTTGCCGGCCGTCGCGGAGGATCGGGGGGCCCTGGTGGCGGTACTCGACGCGGGCGAGAAGGCCGCTCGCCGCGCCCGCAAAGATCACCTGCGGTCGGGGTAGTCCCTGAACATGTCCCTGAACAGCGACCGGCGGTGCGGGACGAACTCCGCCGGTCAGAACAGTGTAACGTGTTGCGATAAAACAACCTAGCTGAAATGCCCCGAGTAGGACTCGAACCTACAACCTACTGATTAAGAGTCAGCTGCTCTACCAATTGAGCTATCGAGGCGCTCCGCTGCATAGCCCCAACGGGAGTCGAACCCGTCTCTCGACCTTGAAAGGGTCGCGTCCTAACCGATAGACGATGGGGCCGGGGACCCGTCGGATCTCTGCATAGCGCTAACGGGATTCGAACCCGTGTTCCAGCCTTGAGAGGGCTGTGTCCTAGGCCTCTAGACGATAGCGCCGCGTCGCTCCACCTACCGAGCGGCCAATATAACCGCCACCGCCCCCGGTTCAACCATACCGACTCCCGCGGGGGGCGACGCCGGCCAGCAGCCATCAGCAGCCGGTCGCGGCACTCACCGCCCCGCCGGCCGCGAAACGCGGCGCAACGGGGCTTTCCCAGCAGGCCCGGAGGGAATCGAACCCCCAACCCCCGGTTTTGGAGACCGGTGCT
>CBFGTB010000002.1:0-61513 GCA_965651715.1 uncultured Gemmatimonadales bacterium | reverse complement strand
GGCCACCCCGGCCTGCGAGACCAGGCCCTGCCACACCGGAGCGACTTCCGCCGGCGGCAGCTTGGCCCACCCGGCACCGGCCCGGAGGCCGATCCGGATTCCGCCGACCCGCACCAGGGCGATCGGCAACACCAGCGGCGCCAGAATCGCGGTCTCCACCACGTCAAGTTTGGCCCCGGCCAAGGCGAAGAAGACCACGAAGATCGGTGCCGCCGCGCGTTCCATGGCGCCCAGAATCGCTGCGGCCTGCTCCTCTTCGGCCGTGTTGATGGTCACGAACCCGGCCACCAGGAGAGTCAGCAGCACTTCGACGTGCAGCAGGCCGGCCACCTGCTGCCCGAAGATCGCCGCCAGCAGCGCAAACAGCAGCAGCTCGCTGCGAATCACCCGCAGCGCCTGGGCGATGGCGAAGCCCAGAATGGCACCGATCGGCAGCGCACCGAGAATTTCCCAGACCAGAGCCCCGATGCCGCCCGCCGGAGTCCCCACCACCGGCACCAACCGCTGCGCCAGCGCCAGCATCCCGGAGAAGAACAGCACCACTACCACATCCGACAGCAGCACGATGCCCAGCGTGGTCCGGGCCAGCGGTCCGTTGGCGCGGGTTTCAGTCAACAGCGCCATGGTGACAGCCGGTGAATGAATCACGGCGATCGAGGCAAACAGCCCGGCAAATACCGCGGCCGACGCCAGCGGGACATCGGCAAGGAACGGAACCCAGTCGCGACCGATCAGCATGGCGGCGAAGAGACAGACGAAGGTCACAGCGACTTCGCTGACCGTGATCTGGAGCAAGGCAACGCCCCGCCGACGCAACTCATCCCAGCGCAGCTCGGCGCCGGCCAGGAAGGCGATCATCGCGATCGCCAAGGTGCTCACCGGCGCCAGTTCATCGGCGGCCAGCTTCGACACAGTGCCGAGCACTCCCGGGCCGGCGATCACCCCGCCCAGCAGGTACCCAACGATCTTCGGCAGGCGGAAGCCGGCAGCCAGCTCGCCGGTGGCATAGGCCGCCAGGATGAGGAAGCCGAAGGTCAGCAGCGCGTCGGGCGGCTGGTCGGCGCGCCCCAGTGGCTCGATCAGCTTCATGGCGCCGAACAGCAGCGCCAGGACAACCAGTCGGCGCATGTCAGTGGCCTCCTGTCGATGCGGCGACCGAGCGTTCGGGCAGCACCACGTCTTCGGGGAGACGAGCGACGACGTCCCGCGCCAGCCGCGCCGAGAACACATCGGTGATCAGCACCGACGCCAACGCCGCAGTGAACACCAGGTTGGGCATCACCGCGCTGGCGCTGAGCGAGTAGTCGAGTGCCAAGGCGATCGCCAGACCGCCCTGGCCGATCAGCGCGAATCCCCAACGCGATCCGAACACGTCATGAACCCCGTTGGCCCGCGCGGCAAACCAGGCCCCGCCCGCCTTGCCCACCATCCGCAGAATCAGGAACGCCAGCAGCGGCACAAAGACATCGATGGCACTGGGTGACCAGAGCGCTCCGGCACACACCAGCATGACGAAGTACAGCGGTCGATCCACCTTTTCCAGCAGATCGCCCACCAGATCGCGCTGCCGCGATGTGTTGACAAGGATGAATCCCAACAGCATGCCGGGCAACAAGGCGCTCATGCCGATGTAGTTGGCAGCGCCTGTCGTGAGCACCACCGCGCCGGCCACCGCGATGAAGAGCCGATCCGGCGAACGTTCGTCACCCAGAAAGAGATGGAACAGCCAGCCGCCGACCAGGCCGACAGCCATGGCGATCACCACCCATTCGGTCGGCGTCGGCCCGCGCACCGGCATCACCACCGGCACGTGGTAGAGCGCCAGCGCCACCGACACGGCGATCACGGCGACCAGCGCATCGATCGCACCGGCCACCTCGAGCTGGCGCACCGCCAGGTTGCGGCGGCCCAATGACTTGGCCGCAATCCGCGCCCCCTGCAATGACGACGAGGCCGCAATCGCACCCAGGACCGTCGCCGGCAGCAGCGCCCGGACCGGAGTCAGCACGCCACTGCCCAGCGGAATACCGGTCAGCAGCAACCAGGTGGCACCGCCGACCAGGGCCAGGGTGATCAGGCCCTCGATAAAGGCCAGTCGGAACAGCAGTCCCGGCGTCAGGGTCAACACCGGCAACCAGAATCTGAAGCCCAGCGCCGCACCCATCCAGCCGATGGCCAGTGTGAAGAAGGGTGAGAGTTCGCGCAGTTGATCGGGCGACAGCAGGCCGGTCCCATGCGGGCCCAGCAATAGACCGAGCACAAGATATTCCGCGCCCGACACGACCAGGGCACGGCGCGCTAGCCAATCGACCGCAAACCTCGCGGCGAGATACCCGAGTACTACCAGAAGGATCAGCAGCATGGCAAGCGGTCAAAGGTAGCTCCACAACTGCGCCTCCGCGCCTCCCCCGGGCGACGGGGCGACGGCGGTGCTACTGTTCCTGCCGTCACTCAGTCATCGCCCCGCCCACGTCGGAGCCGTCATGCCACGCCTGCTGCTCGCCGCCCTGCTGCTCGCCACCCCGCTCGCCGCCCAGACGCTCACCGAGCAATCAGCGCCGGTGCGGGCCCTGCTGCAGGCCGTCAGCCCGGTCGATCAGCAGGTGGTCTGGGTCAGTGGCCACCGCGCCAGCGTACTGCGCACCGTCGATGGCGGAGCGACATGGACCGCGCTCCGCGTGGTCACCGGCGCCGACACGACCTTGCAGTTTCGCGACATTCACGCCGTCAGTCGCGACCAGGCCTGGGTGCTGAGCGCCGGCAGCGGTGCGGCCTCGCGGATCTACCATACCCGCGACGGGGGAGTGACCTGGACCCGGCAGTTCATGGCGCGCGACAGCGCGGCGTTCTTCGACTGCTTCACCTTCTTCACCGATCGGATCGGCGTCGCCTTCGGCGATGCGGTCGGGGGGCGCAGCCAGGTGCTGCGGACCACCGATGGCGGAGCCACCTGGGCGCTGCTGCCGGCCGATGCCGTGCCCGCGCCGGCGGAGGGCGAGGGTGCCTTCGCCTCCAGCGGGGGCTGCGTCACCAACAGCGATGACCGCCACGGCTGGATCGCGTTGGGCTCCCCCGCCGCCCATGTCTGGCGGACCGACGACGCGGGAGCCACCTGGACCGCGGTCGGCAGTTCACCCATCCTGGCCGGCGCCTCGGCCGGCAATGCCGCGGCCAGTTTCAGCGATTCAGCCCACGGGATGATCGTGGGAGGCGACATCGGCTCCTACCGGTCCGATACCACGTCGGCCGCGGTCGCCCTCACCCGCGACGGTGGCCGGACCTGGACCCTCGCCGCGCGACCGCCGCGACCCGGAACCCCGTTCGGCGTCGCCTGGGTGCCTGAGCTGGCGGGGACGGCGCTGATCGCCTCCCCCGGTGGCCTCGCGCTGAGCCGCGATGCGGGCACCACCTGGCAGACCGTCGACCCCGGAGTGTTCTGGAGCGTCGCCGCGACCGGCCGCACCGCCTGGGCAGTGGGTCAGCGCGGTCGCGACGGACGCATCCTCCGGCTCGACTTCTGAGCCCGACTCAGCGGAGGCCGAGCTTCTCGCGGGTAAAGGTTCGGGCAAAGACATTCGGCGGGTTGCTGCCGCTCGACATCTCATAGGCCCGCTGATACTCGGCCCGCGCGGCGGCGGTGTCGCCCTTCTTCTCGAGCGTCATGCCGAGCAACACCACCTGAAAGGGATCGTTGGGCAACAACTCGGTGGTGGTCCGGAACGATCGCTCTGCCGTTTCGAGATCGCCGGTATAGAGTGCCACATATCCCACCAGATAGGGGTAGTAACGCTCCTGGGCCTCGGCCATCTCGGGGTCGCTGTCGAGAATCCGGCGGGCCTGCTCGACCTGACGCGCCGCTTCGGTCGCATCGCCGCGCCGCGCCGCGAGACGTCCCAGCGCGTGAGCCAGACGGTAGTCCCAGAGCGACTGCGGATGCGTCCTCGGCGCCGGTTCGGCATTGCCGAGGTCGCTGCCGCGGCGATACATCATCTCGGCCTCGTCGAGGAACCCGTGATCGATGCAGACCCGGGCGGCCTCGTTCGCCATTTCCCCTTCCTGATAGTGGGCGTTCTGCGGCTCCTCACTGCGCCGGGTGGCCCAGTAGGCGATCACCTGTTCCTCGAGTTCAATCACCTTGGCGCAGTTGGCATCGTAGCCGTACGACATGGCCAGACGCCGCTGAGCCGCAGCCCGGGCCGCCGGGTCGGGCGCGGTTGCGATCAACTGGGTGAAAATGGCGCGGGCGGCCTCGTGATCGCCGGCGGCATCGAGGCGCTGGGCGCTGCGGAGGCTGTCGGAACGGCTCTCCTGTGCCACCCCGGTCGGGGCGATCGTCAGCAGGCCGGCGAGAACTGTCAACAGAGTCGGGCGAAGAAACATGGTCGGCTCCGGAAACGGGTCAGCCCGAAAGATACCCGGGTCGGGCCGCGCGGCCCCCGGTTGGCATGCGGCGCCGATCGGGCGAGATTCCTTGTCGGGCGTCCCCAGGCTGGGGCCCCGGGCGCGGTGGCAGAGCGGTTGAATGCACCGGTCTTGAAAACCGGCGGCCCCTCACGGGGCTCGTGAGTTCGAATCTCACCCGCGCCGTCGTTAGCTGACGAGTCCTTTTCCCTGACCGAGGGTCCCAACCATGCGTCGCTCACTGCTCATGCTCGGAACGTTGCTTTGCGTCGGCCCGCTTGCCGCGCAAAACTTCGAAGGCACCATCGAAATGCAGCTCACCGACGCCAAGGCGCCGGAGCCGATCCGTACCACGGTCTACCTCAAGGGCACCACCATGGCGATGGTCATGACCCTGCCGAGTTCGGCCGGCCATCGGCCCGGATGGTGCTCAATCGCGCCAGCCAGAAGATGACAACGCTGATGCCGGCACCTCCCGGGATGCCACTGCCCCCGGGCAGCAAGGGCATGAAGATGGTGACCGATCTCACCCCCGCCAGCACCGAGGCGGACCCTGACCTCAAGCTCACCAAGCTGGGTACCTCGCAGACCATCGCGGGCATGCGCTGCGACGACTACACCCTGACGTCGGATGCGGGCGAGACCCGCATGTGCGTCACGACAGCTCTGGGCCGCTTCACCCTGCCCTCGCTGGGCGGACCCGACGATGCGCCGGCCTGGACCCGCGCCTTCGGCGACAAGCCGGCCTTTCCGCTCAAGGTCTGGCAGGAGGGCGGCAGCTCCACCGGCCAGATGGAGGTGGTCTCGGTCAACCGCGGTCCGGTCCCCGCCGAGATGCTCAATGAGTCGCCCACCGGCTATGTCGACATGTCGTCGATGATGCCCGGTCGCCGCCCCTGATCCGATGCCCTGCTCACTCCCGCCGGGAAGAACTGCTATGCGCTGCTCATTGAGTGTCGGATTCGCTGCGGTCCTGCTGGCTCACCCCGGGGCGCTGGTCAGCCAGACCGGCACCATGATCTGGACCCTCCGGGGCGACGTCCCCGACACTGTCCAGTCGGTCATGCCGGGGGCGATCAGCCGGTTCGATCTCACCTTCACTGTGGCGACCGACGGGACCAACCTGAGCGCGACGTTGGCACCCGGCCCCGACATGATCGCCAACAGCCTGCAGATTGATCTCTCGACGGTCCGGGCCCATCTGCTGACCCGCCGCGGCAGCGACAGCCTGACTGTCGGCGTCGTGCTGCCGCCCCAACTGGGGGCGATGATGGGGACCGACATCGGCTTCGAGCTGACGATTCCCCTGCCCGATTCGCTGCCGCTGCCTCCCACGCTGGATTCGCTCGAGACCAACGTGCCGGCCGAGTACACCAATACCGGTCGAACTGACACGGTGGCCGGAGTGCCCTGCGAAATCTGGACGGCGACGACCGCCGATCCGACGGCCACAGTCGAGTTTTGTGTCGCCGAACCGCAGCCGATCATGACCACAACCAGCCAGATTCTGGGCGAGCGTTTCGGCTCGATATTGGCCCGGTGGAAGTCACTCAATCCCGAGCAGGCGTATCCCTTTGGCGGCCGTGACATGGTACCGCTGCGGACCCGGATCACCGGGACCAACGAGATGACTATCGAATTGACCGGCATGTCGACCGAGACACCGCCGCCGACCACCTTCCAACTGCCGGCCGGCCTGCAGCCGTTCCCGATGGAAATGCTCAAAGCGGCGACCGCCGCACCAGCCACCGGGACATGATGCGCCGCAGTGCACGAGGCGGTGCACTGCTGGCGCTGCTGCTGACGGCAGTCGGCTGTCAGCCGGCGGATCACGCTGATACGGGAACGGCGTTCCACGATCCCGATGGACGTCCGGTGGTGCTCGACAGCCTGCCGGTCGAGCGGATCGTATCGACTCTCCAATCCGCAACCGAGTGGCTGGTTCATCTCGGTGCGGCCGACCGTCTGGTCGCCCGGACCGACTACGACGAGGAACCGGAACTCGCCGCGCTGCCCTCACTGGGCGGCGGCCTTGAGATTTCGGCCGAGGCGATCGCCCGCCTCCGTCCCGATGTAGTGATCGGCTGGCGGATCCGCTCCTCGGTCGATCTGGCCCATGCGCTCCAACCGTTCAACATCCCGGTGATTGCCCTCGAAGCCACCGACACAGCCGCCGTGTTCGCCCAACTCGATGCGGTGGGACGCCTGGTGGGGCGCACGGCGGCCGCCGACAGCCTGGCCACGGCCCTGCGAAGCGAGCTGGCCGAGCTGCGGCGCACCGCCTGCGCCGCCGGACAGCCACCCGAATCGGCGGTGATCGAGCTGTGGACCGACCCGCCCACGGTCGCCGCCTCGACCGCCTGGATGTCGCAACTGCTGGGCGGCGCCTGCCTTGTCAATATCTTCGACGACGTCACAGCCCCGTGGCCGGCCGTGTCGATGGAGAGCATCGCGATCCGGCAACCCCGGTGGATCCTCACCTCGGGCGATTACGCCACTCGTCTGGCCGAGCTGCGGCGACTGCCGGGCTGGCGCGACCTCGATGCCGTCCGCGCCGGTCGAGTGATCACCATCGACCACGATCTCTTCAGCCGCTCCGGCATCGGCCTTGCCGATTGGGTGCGCGCGGTTCGGGCCGCGCGGGACAGCCTCGCGCCGGGCGACTGACCCGGTATATCTTGTCCCCCGTCGGGAGCGATGGCCGAGTGGCTGAAGGCGGCGGTTTGCTAAACCGTTTTAGGGGTCTAAAGCCCCTAACGAGGGTTCGAATCCCTCTCGCTCCGTTGAGTACATCCGCTCGCAGGTCCTCATGTCGTGGAGTGCATCAGGCGCGTGTCGCCGCACGCGATTGGTCGGCGCGCCGGATGAATCGGGACCACCCATTCCGGATATCGACCGCCTGATGGCCACACCGCGCGTCCGTTTTGCCCCGTCCCCGACCGGATCCCTCCACGTCGGCGGCGCTCGCACCGCCCTGTTCAACTGGCTGTTTGCCCGCCAGGTCGGCGGAACCCTGGTGCTCCGGATCGAAGACACCGACCGCGAGCGGTCCAGCGACGCCCATACCCAGGTCATTCTCGACGGGCTTTCCTGGCTCGGCATCGATTGGGACGAGGGTCCGGTATTTCAGGGCGCTGCGTCGGCGCGGCATCGTGCCGACGCCCACCGGCTGCTGGCAGAGGGAGCCGCCTACCGCGACTACCTCACCCCGGCCGAGCTGACTGCCGCCCGCGAAACGGCCGCCAGTCGGGGCGAGACCTTCAGGTTCGATCGCGAGCGTCTCGCCCTGCCGGCCGACGAAGTGGCCCGGCGGGAAGCGGCGGGCGCGCCCTACGCCATCCGTTTCGCGGTTCCCGATGAGGAGATCGCCTGGGACGATGCCGTGCACGGACGCATCTCGTGGCAGGGTCGCGATCTCGACGACTTCATCATCCTGCGCTCCGATGGCTCGGCGATTTACAACCTGGCCGTGGTCTCCGACGACGCCGCCATGAGTATCACCCACGTGATCCGCGGTGACGACCACGTGTCAAATACGCCGAAGCAGATTGCCCTCTATCGCGCCCTGGGACATCCGGTGCCGGTGTTCGCCCACGTGCCGATGATCCTCGGACCCGACGGCCGCAAACTCTCCAAGCGCCATGGCGCGACGGCGGTGGGCGATTACCGCAACCAGGGCATCCTTCCCGCCGCAATGCGCAACTTTCTGGCGCTGCTGGGCTGGTCGCCCGGCGATGACCAGGAGATTCTGCCGGGCGATGAGCTGATCGCCCGGTTCTCACTCGCCGGGATTCAGAAAAAGCCGGCGGTATTCGATCTGACCAAGCTGGAGTGGATGAACGGCCAGTACCTCTCCGCCCTGCCGGTGAGCGCGTTGATCGATCCGGTCATGCACGAGTTGAACCGGCGCCAGATCACACTGCCCCGGGCCGACGCTGAACGCATTGTTGCGGTCGTCAAGGAGCGCGCCCGAACCGTCACCGCCGTGGTCGACGCCGTTGCGCTGCGCCTCCCCGGCGCAGCGGTGACGCGGGACAGCAAGGGCGAGGCCTTCGCCACCAAATTGGCCGATCGATTCGGCCAGAACGTCGCCATCGCTCACGCCGCCCTGACGGCCGTCGCGGAGCCGGAGTGGACTGCCGCCTCGCTCGAAGCGCTGCTCAAGCAGTGCGCCGCCGATCATCAGCTCAAGCTGGGAGACCTGATGCAGCCGATCCGCATCATGCTGACCGGCGGGACGGTGAGCGAGCCGGTGCCCGAGCTGCTCGCGGTGGTGGGGCGAACCGAAGCTCTCCGCCGACTGGCGGCGAGCTGACGCCGCTCAGGCGGGACTGCCGACCGGGAACCGCCAGCAGCGTTCGAGGAATTCATCCAGCCAGCCCCGCGCCAGAAACGCCTCGACCGCCTCGTTTGTCGCATATCGATCCATCCCCCACAGCAGCACCCGCGGCGGCACCGCATCAAGCCGCGCCTGAATGATGACCCGATCGCGATCGCTCCAGACCGAGGGCAGCTCGCCCGCCAACCGTCCGGTCACACCGTTGGCGCCCGGACCACCGATCGCAATGGTCGGCGCGCCATCGAGCAGATCGGTTTCAAACCAGGCCACGTCCGAGACCGTCACCGCGCGGCGATAGGGCCACCCCCGGCCTCGGGCAGTGATCTCATCGCGGAGCCGCCGGGCATTGTCATGATCGGGATGGCCCGGCTCGAGTCGGTCGGCTGTGACAATGACAATGGTGTCGCGACGATCGATCAACTTCACGGCTGGTCCTCACTTGGGGGCGGCGGTCGGCGCTGCGCGGCCGCAAACGCCCGTTTGGCTTCGCGCTCCTTGCGCAGCGCCGCAGCACTCTCTGTCAGTTCCGCCAGGTGGGCCTGACGGGCTCCGGCGCGGGCGATGTCAGCGCGCATCAGCGCCCATGTGCGCTGGCGATCCCACTGCTGAGGATTGACCTGCGCCCCCGGAATCGGCAGCAGCCCAAGCAGCACAGTGGGAAGTCTCACCGGGCCCAGATGAACATAGCGGCTGTCCAGACCCACGGTTTGACCAGCGAGTGTGGCGGTCCACTCCGGAATGGCAGCGGCGCGGGCACGCTCGGTCGCATCACGCGCACGGAGATAGTCCGAGGTGATCGCCTGTACTGTGCTGTCGACCCGCTGCTGAGGCGACCTCCGATCCATCACCGCGGGCGGGACGACCCGCGGACTGACCCACACCCCACCTCCGGCGAAGCGCGGCGCCAGCGACCGATGGCCGCCCGATTGGCGCTGACCCGGCAGCGGCACTGCCAGTCCCGTCAGCGCCATCGCCACCCACGCCGCCGCACGGGTCATCCCCGCGCCGCCCGCATCCCGGCGAGAACCCGCCCCAGTCGGCCGATGCCCTCGCGCAGTCGCTCGGCCGGCACGGTCAGCGCAATCCGGAAAAAACCTTCGCCCGATCGCCCGAAGCCCGATCCCGGCAGCACCACCACGCCTTCGTTTTCCAACGCCGCCGCGGCGAAGCGCGCCGAATCGATCCCCTCGGGCAGCGGAACCCAGAGGTACATCGCCCCCGCGGGCGCCGCCACCGGCAGGCCGATGTCCGCCAGCGCTGCCACGCCGACATCGCGCCGGTGGCTCAGCTCGGTGACCATCGGCGGAATCAGCTCTTCGGCATGATCGAGAGTCCAGGCCGCAGCGGCCTGCAGCGCCTGAAAGGCCCCGGTGTCGATGTAACTCTTGACCTTGCTGAGTGCCGCGATCACCTGGGCATCGCCGACAGCGAATCCCAGCCGCCACCCGGTCATCTGGAATGACTTCGACATCGAGAAGAACTCCACCGCCACATCCCGAGCGCCCGGGATCTCGAAGATGCTCGGCGCCCGATAGCCGTCGAAGGTGATCTCGCTGTAGGCATTGTCATAGCCGAGGACGATGTCGTAGCGACGGCAACAAGCCACCAACCGCTCGAGGTACTCGCGCGGCGCAGTGGCAGCGGTGGGGTTGTTGGGATAATTGACGTACACCAGACGAGTGCGCCGCAGCAGCGCATCGGGACACTGATCGAGTTCGAGCAGGAATCCCTGCTCGGCTGTGAGGGGCACGATCTCCGGAATCCCGCCGGCCATCACGGCACCGCCGAGATAGGCCTGATAGCCGGGCTCCGGCACCACCACCACATCGCCGGGATCGACCACGGCCAGCGCCAGGTGAGCCAGCCCCTCCTTGGAACCGATCAGCGGGAGGATGTCACGCATCGGATCAAAGTCCAGCCCGAAGCGGCGCTGCAGCCATGCGGCAGCGGCGGTTCGGAACTGTGGCAGGCCAAGCTGGAAGCCGTACTTGTGCAGCGCCACCTGGTCCAGCGCCTCGACCAGGCGCTGGCGGGTCCCCTCGGGTGGCGGGCCGTCGGCATCGCCGGCGCCGAGGTCGATCAGATCGACTCCGGCCTCGCGCAGGCGAATTTTGGCAGCCGCGATGCCCGCCAGCGGATACGCCGGCAGGGCCGAAAGCCGGGCACTCAGGCGAGTCATGGGGTATCCTCGATGACCGGATTGGTGAGCCGACCTACACCCGGGATCTCGACCTCGACCTGATCCCCCGGCCGGAGTGGACCCACACCCTCGGGCGTTCCGGTCAGAATGACATCGCCGGGCTCCAGCGTCATGATGCCGCTGATGAACTCGATCAGCATATCGATCGGAAAGATCATGTCGGCGGTGTGGCCCTGCTGGCGCAGCTCACCGTTCACCCGACAGGTCACCCGCAGGTCATCGAGCGGACCCGGCAGCGGCAGCACCGGCCCCAGCGGACAGAAGCTGTCGAAGCCCTTGGCCCGCACCCAGTAGCCGTCGAGCTTCTGCAGATCGCGTGCTGTGACGTCGTTGGCGCAGCAGATCCCCGCCAGCCCCTGCTGCGCCTCCACCCGGCTCGCGCGGCGAAGCCGCCGACCGATCACCACTCCGATTTCCGCCTCATGTTCAACCCGGGTCGATGCGGCCGGCAAGCGGATCGGATCGCCCGGTGCGATCACTGCCGACACCGGCTTGGCAAAGAGCAACGGCCGCTCCGGAACCGCATTACCCAGTTCGCGGGCATGGGCGGCATAGTTGCGACCGACACAGATAATCTTCCCCGGCAGGGGCAACGCCATAGGACAACTCCGGTTGCGAGAGTCGACGCTTGTACTCCCTCAAGAATAGTCGCGTGGCGCCGCACCGATCCCGTGACGCGCGAAGAAATCCTCACAGCGAATCCGGACCCGGGCCCATGAGTCGACCACCCGGTCGGCCGGCGGCAAGCCATCGAGCAGCGCCATGCCGTAGCGGCGCGACGCAATGCGCGAATCCAGCAGCACGACCACGCCCACGTCGCCCTGGCTGCGAATCAGCCGACCGAACCCCTGCTTCAGTTTGAGCGCGGCATGGGGTAACAGATAGCCGAAGAAGCCGTCGTCACCCTGCTCCGCCAGGCGCTCGAGCCGGGCCGCCGTAATCGGCTCGCTGGGGACCTTGAAGGGCAGCTTGGCCAGCACCAATCCGCGGAGCGCGCGGCCCGGGACGTCGACCCCTTCCCAGAATGAATCGGTGCCGAACAGGATCGCGTTGCCGGCCTCGCGAAATCGCCGAAGCAAGTGATCCCGCTGGCCCTCGCCCTGGCGCAGCAACGGGAAGCGATCGCCCAGCCGCTGCTGTACCATCGGCGCCACCCGGCGCAACTGGGCATGGGAGGTGAACAGCACAAACAGGCCACCGTCCGATGCCCACGCCAGGTCCGCCACCACATCGGCCATCGCCAGATCATGGCCGGCCGGGTCCTCCCGCGGATCGGGGACGTCGTTGGGCACGCCCAGCAGGCACTGCTCGGCGTAGTCGAACGGCGACGGGAAGATCTCCTGCACCGTGACCGGGCTGTCGCTGCCCGCCAGTCCCACGCGCGAGGCGACGAAGGAAAAATCCCCGCCCACCGCCAGGGTGGCACTGGTGAGGGCCACGGTCTCCAATCGGTCAAAAAGCAGTTCCCGCAACAGCGGCGCCAGATCGAGCGGCACCGCCGCCAGATGGAGCACCCGCCCCTCGCGCCCGGTCCGATTGATCCAGCGCACATCGGGCGGTCGCACCTGGGCCGGTCGCAACACGGCCCCCAGGCCCTCGCGCACCGCATCGAGGCGGCGCAGCACTCCGCGGCATTCGAGCAGCAGCCGGGTCCGCTGTTCGGTCAGCTCGACCTGGGCCAGTCGATCGGCAACCGTCTCCATCTGCTCGCCCAGAGTACGGAACGCCAGCCGCGCGGCATCGAGTTCGCGCGCCAGGCCGTCGGTCCACACCGGGTCGGTTTCAAACTCGACACTGAGCCGGAACGGCCCCGGCCCGGCCTGCTCCACCAGGGTGAACAGCCGCAGAAACAACGCTTCGGCAGCCCGGCGCGCCTCGGCGGTGGCCGGCACCAGGCGCTCCCGCAGCAGATCCATCGAGGCCCGGCTGAGCAAATCGTCGGCGCCACTGAGTTCCCGCATCAATGCCGGCAGCAATCCCTTGCCGCTCCGCTCCAGTCGCGCCAGCAATCGCGCCACACCCCGCGACGACACTTGACGGCCGAGGTGATGGGCCGCCACATCCTCGAGATGGTGTCCCTCGTCGATGATGAGACGGTGGTAGGCCGGCAACACCGCAGCTTCATCCCAGTTGTCCGAGGCGTGGCGCACCGCCAGATCGGCCGCGAGGAGGTGATGGTTGACCACCACCACGTCGGCGCGCGCCGCACGACGACGCGCCTGAAAGACAAAGCAGTTGTCGAAGTGCGGGCACTTGACCCGTGAGCAGAGATCGGCCTCGGCCGACACCTCGTCCCACACTTCGCTGGTGGGCGCGGTGGGGAGATCGGCAAGGGATCCGTCGCGGGTGTGCTGGGCCCAGGCGGCCAGATCCAGCAGTTCCTGATGTCGTTCGGGTTCCATCAGCGACTGTTGCGCCGCCAGCGCCCCGTCAAGACGCGTCCGACAGAGATAGTTGCGCCAGCCCTTGAGCAGGGCAAAGCTGGGCGTGTAGTCGTCGTCGTGAAGTGCGCGGGCCAACAGCGGCAGGTCCTTGCCCACCAACTGCTCCTGCAGGTTGATCGTGTTGGTGCTGATCACCGTGCGCTCGCCGTTGGCCCGGGCCCAGGCCAGCGCCGGCACCAGATAGGCAAACGACTTGCCCACTCCGGTTCCGGCCTCCAGCAGCAGCACCCCGCCGTCGTTGTAGCCATCCACCAGATAGGCCGCGAGATCGCGCTGGCTCTGACGATCTTCGTATCCGCCGAGTTCGCGGGCGATCGGTCCCTGTTCTCCCAGCAGGGCGATCACATCGAACGGATCGAGCCGCTGGTGAGTTCGCGCGGCGGGCACCTCGACAACCACATAGACCCGCACCGCATCGTTATCGACAATCGCGAACCCGATGCCGTCGTCGTGCAGTCGTGCCGCAATGCCGAGGTCGGCATCCGAGGGGTCGAGCAGGCCGGACGGATGGTTGTGCAGCATCATCTCGCCCGGTCGGGCCACACCGGGCAGCGCCAGCACCGCATCGACTGTCCCGCGCGCCACCGGTCGCGCCGTGAGGATCATGCCCGCAGGATCGACCGTCGCGACAAAGGAGACCTCGCGGCCGTCGGCAGCGGTAATCTCGCGTCGAATGACCTGGGCCGCGGCGGCACTGAGACGGTCGCTCAGGTCTTGAGTTCCTTTTTCTTGGCGGCCGGAAACAGCACGTTGTTGAGAATCAGGCGATAGCCCGGCGAATGGGGATAGAGCGACAGATCGGTCGGCGCATCGCCGATGCCGTGCTGGGGGTCCTCCGGGTCATGCCCCCCATAAAAGGTCCAGGTGCCCGCCCCCCGGTCGCCGTGAATGTACTTAGCCCACGGCGCACCATGTTCATCGCCCAGGATGGTGACTCCCGGCTTGATCCGGTTCCGCATGAACGAGGTGGTCAGGCCATAGAAGTCGGGCAGGACGTTGCGGTGATTCTGCACCAGCATGGCCGGCACCGGATCGATCTTCGCCGCAAAGTTGAATAGCGTGAACGCTCCCAGCGGTTGCCGCGCCAGGCCGTTGACCTGATGGCCATCGATGTCGGAGAACACCGCCAGCGCGGGTGACTGCTCCAGCACCGCGCCGGTGAAGGCGAAGCTGCGGCTCCAATCCATCCGCGATCCCGCCACCGGATCCATCGGCGTCCCATCGGCATACGCGGCAGCAATGTCGGTGGCGGCACTTGCCAGGGCGAGATCCAGCGTCTCGGTGGCGGTGCACATCGCGAACAGGAAGCCGCCCTGCTCCACGAAGTCGGCAATCCGGCCGGCCACCGCTCGCTTGAGCGCCGGGACATGGGCAAAGCCCAATCGCGCCGCGGTCTGCTGATTCAGCTCGATCATCTGCTGCAACCAGGGCGCCCCGGCGTTGGTAATGACGAACTTGCTGAACTGTCCGGTGAAATCCTCGTGATGCAGATGGAGCCAATCCCACTCGGGCAGGCGCCCGGCGACCACCTCGATGTCCCACACCCGATCATAGCTGATCCCGGCATACTCGAGCGCCATCGTCACGGCATCGTCCCAGGGAGCCGCATTGGGAGGTGCATACACCGCCACTCGGGGCGCCTTTTCGAGCGGGACGACGTCGGCATTGCGACTGGCGATGCTGGCGTGAATCGCCGCCAGATCAGCCGGCGAGACGGACTCCGTGGTGATCCCGGCCAGGGCGGCGTCACGCACGACGGCGGCCGACGCGGGAACCACGAAGCTGCCACCGCGGTAATTGAGCAGCCACTCGCTGCTGTCACCCTGTTCGAGTGCGCGGAAGGCCAGGCCGTAGGCCTTGAGGTGCTCCTGCTGCGCGTCATCCATCGGGACCAGCAGCGACGCCGCACGGGTCCGCTGCCATCGCCGGGGCAGCAACAGCGTCGCCGCGCCCACTTCGAGAAATCCGCGGCGCGAGATCATTGCTGCGCCGCCGGCGGAAGTGCGCCGCGCAACAAGTCGCGCATCCGTCGCGCTTCGGGCACCACGGCGCTGTCGGGAAAGTCGAGAATCAGGCTTTCAAGCATTCGCATCGCCTCGGCGCTGTCGTTCCGTGCCGCAAGGATTCGCGCCTGGAGCAGGCGTGCGGCAGGCGCGCTCGCCGCCGCCGAATCGTCGTCGGCGGCCACCGCCAGGTCAAGCGCGCGGGTGGAGTCGCCCTGAGCCAATGCCAGATCGCCGGCGAACAGTCGCAGCGCCGCTCCTCCGGCCGGCGCCACCGAATCCGCGACGGCGGTAAACAGCGTGACGGCCGCGGTGGTATCACCGCGGTGCAACGCGCCGAGCGCCTCACCAAACTGCGGCAGCGTGTCGCGGTCGATGGCCGTGATCAAGGTCAGCAGCCGGACCCGTTCCACCACTCGGGCGCGGTCGTCACCGTAGGGCCCCGCCAGACGCAACCATTCGGCCGCCACACCCAGATCGCCGGCCAGGGCATGGATCCGTCCCCGCAGATCGAACCCGGCGATCGAGGAGTCGGTTGTCATCAACTGCTCAGCTCGAGCGAACTCGTTCCGCAGCGCCCAGGCAAATGCGACACGTCGCCGATCGTCGTCGCGTTGGTCGAGTGTCAATCGCGGCGCCAGGTCACGAAACATCGAATCGGCAGCCGCGACGTTGCCTTCGGCCAGAACGACGCCGAGCAAGGTATGGCCGGCAGTGACAGCCACCTGCTCGGGCGCGGCTGCGTCACCGGCCACCTGGGCCAGCAGGGCGCGGGCCTGGGTCTCATCGCCGGCATCGGCCCAGGCGCGCGCCGCCGCCGCCCACGAGGTGACCCGCGCCGCGCCGGACTGCCGCGAGGCCAGAATTTCGTAGGCGCGGGCGCGGGCCTTGAGGGCCGGCGTATCGCGACGGTTGCGCAACTGGTCGAGCACCACCTGCATCATGACGGTCGTGGCCTCGACCGAACCGGGGACGACCTGGCTCAACTCCGTCATGCCGGCATCGAGATCGCCCCAGACAATCCGGAGCAAGCCACTCAGGCGCCGCGCCTCGTCCTCGTCGGAGTCGGCAAGGGAACTCAGCACGGCCTGGTGCTGCGCCGGCAGAGCGGCTCCCAACAGCAGCACGGCCGAGGCGCGATAGGTCGGGGCGTTGATCACCGCCCGCAACCATTCCTGTGCCGCCGCGGCCAGGTTCCCCTCGGCCTGGTACAACTGCGCCATTTCGGGAGCCAGCGCCGCCGGATGCGCGATCTGCTGCCGCCCGGTTTCGAGCGCCCGATGCGCCGCCGCGCGGTCGCGCACCTCGAGCGCGGCCAGGGCCCACTCGCGGAAGGGCTCCTCTTCGCCCGGCACCAATGACGCCCACCTGACGGTATACGCCGCCGCCGAATCGACATTACCCAGCAGCGCCCAATTGCGCACCGCCAGAGACAGCAGGCGGGTGTTGGTGGAGTCATGGTCAATCGCGACAGCCAACGGTGCCATCAGCTCAGCCCGACGATCGAGCGACGGTAACACCCGCGACAACCCGAGGACCGCCTGCTGTTCACCCGGTTGCTCAGCCAGGAGGCTGAAGAATCCCTCGGCCGCGCGGGGCAGATCCCCGCGGCGTTCGGCACTGAGCGCCACGGCCAGGGTACCCACGGTCAGACCCCGCTGTTGGGCACCGAGCCCCATGGGCAGCACCAGCGACAGGGCCATCACGGCGATCACGGCGCGGCCCCTCATCGCGGCGCCTCGGCCAGGCGACGGAAATAGTCGAGCACCCGACGCCGATCGGCCGCCGACAACCGCTGCAGCTCATCCCATCCCGGAACCGGGAACTCCGCCCCGCGGAGCACCCGCGGATCGAGGGCCGCCGGTCGGGCCGCCGGCAGCGCGCCGGCCTCCTCACTCTGCCGCTCCGACGACTCCTTGTCCTGATCACCCTCAAGCGACCGGCCCGCATCGAGCATCCGACGGAACAGCGTCTGCTGTCGCTGTACGGTTTCGGCGGTGAGTTGTCCCGCCTCGATCTGGCGTGCCACCTGATGTGTCTCGCGGGCCAGTTCGCCCGCACCCGGAAGCTGCCCTTCGGCGCGCAAGCGATCGAGTTGCTGCGCCACGGCGCGCTGCTGCATCGCCAACTGCAGCAATTCCCCCGCCCCCGGCATCGCCCCCTGTTGCTGCATCGCCTGGCCCTTTTCGGCGGCGGCGTTCTGCTGACCGGCGGCCTGCATCATCTGCTCCATCGCCTCACTCAGGCCGCTGCCGGACTGGGAGCCCTCGACGTTGCGCGACGACTGCAACAGCGAGTAGGCCGCCAGCGATAGCAGATCGACAGCCTCGGTGGCGCGATCGGCGGCCAGTGCCAGAGTGGGCGTGGCCGCCGACGCGGCCTCAAGCGTCCCGCGCACCGCATCGCGTGCGCCGGCGAGGGCCACGCTGGCGCGCGGCGAAATCAAGGCATTCTTACCGGCCACGGTGATGACCTGCTGCAGCAGCTTGGAGGTGGCCTCCTCCAGCATCGCCTCCTCGGTCCGCAGCGCACCCACCAGCGCGCCCCGCTGGAAGGCGGTCGCCACAGCCTGCTGCCGCGCCAACACCCGCGTGGTCTCGTTCAGCAGCCGCTGCAGTTCAGCAAGGACGTCGGCCCGCATCTGCTGCTGCATCGTCTCGCGCTGCTGTCGAATCTGATCGCCCAGCGGCTCGAGGGCTTCGCTCGCCTGTTCGGCCTGATCGGCGGCACTCGTCTCACCCTCGCTCGCTGCGGCCGCCGCCTGGCGCATCGCGGCGCTGGCCCGCTGCGCCGCAGCGGCCGCCTGCCGCAACCCGTCGGCCGTCTGCTCGATCTCGCTCTGCTCCGCGGCCGCGTCGAGCTGCTGCGCCAACGAATCGCTCCGATCCGCCAGCGCCGACTCCGCCTGCGCACCCGCCGCCGCATCGCTGGCGAGTTGTTCGCGCGCGCGCTGCTGCGCCTCGGCCAGTTCATCGGCCTCGGTCGCCAGATCGGCCAGCAGCGTTTCCAGCGCGGCCCGGCTGAACAGATCACGTGCCCGCGCAATCGCATCGCGCATCTTCTGCTGCTGCGCGGCCAAATCACTCAACGCGGCGCGCGTGCCTTCGGCGTCGAGTTGCTGCAGCGATTCGCGCAGACGCTCCATGGCCTGCTGCAACTCCGGGCTCATCGCCTGATCCAGCAGACTGCGGATCTCCGCCATGTCGGCGGCCAGGCTGCTGTCCTCCGGCGCGGCCTCGGCGCGCGCCCGGCTGAGGCTGTCGATCTGACGCCGCACGCTGTCGATCTGCGCCGACATCGCCTCCTGCGCATCGGCAGCCTGTTCGGCTCGACGTGCAGCCTCGGCCGACATCGCATCGCCTGCCTCCGCGCCGTCAGCGCCGCGCTGACGCTGCCGCGCCAGGTCCTCAGTGGTCCGCTGGGCACTGCGCGCGGCTTCGGCCAGGCTGTCCAGCGTGGTCGCGGCCGTTTGGGTCGCCTCGCGTTGGCTGCGGCGCTCATCGGCGGCTGTCGGAATGACAATCCGGAATTCACGCGAGCTGCCGATTCCGCTGACCGGCGCATTGTCACGCGCCACGACACGATAGCTGACAGTATCGCCCGGCGCGGCTCCGGTCGCGGCCAGTTCGAGTGTCACGCTGAGCAGCGCTCGATCGGCGACACCGGCAAGATCGAGCTGTTGAACGATCGGTGCTGCCGCGCCGCGGCGCATTTCCAGCGCCGCCTGGCTGATGCCGTGATCGTCGGTAATCGCCACGACCAGCGGCAGCCGGCGCGAGGGCGGCGCGACGGTGTCGACGCCCGGAACCGGGATGGCCACAGTGGGCGCGCTGTCGGCGATCACCCGCACCGGCAGCGCCACCGGAACGCCATCGACCGATCCCTGCTGGGCTGTCACCAGGTTCAGCATCCATGTCGCGTCGCGGCGCGGTGTCATTGTCGCCGAAAAATTCGAGCCGTCGATGGTGAGAGCGACGGTATCGCCGGTCGTCGCCAGGTGGCCACGTGCCAACGCCACGGTCGCCTGCCCTGACACCGCGAGTCGAGTTCCCAGGGGCACGATCAGCGTGTCACCGACAGACAGGTCTTCTGCTGCGAGGTCGAGATAATCGGGATAGTCGGCCCTGACACTCAGTTCGCCAAGGAATGCCGGCAGCCTCACAGTCACTGCCACATCGGCCGAGCGGCGGCCGGCGGCTTCGAGCCGGGCGATCAGGTCACCCGCCAACGGTGGGGTGGTCACAGTAGCATGCCCTGCGGCATCGAGGGTGACCTGCTGCTGCTGCCACTCCTCGCCCGGTGAGCGGGTCAACAATGTCGCCCGGCTCTGGCCCAGCGCCGTCACCTGAAATACCGCCGACTCCCCCCGCTCCACGATCGGTGTGGTTGTCGTGAGCCGCAGCGGTGCGACAAGGGCGCGCCAGGCCTGCCAGGGCGACATCAGGGCTCCGCCGGTGACGGGGCGCGCCGCGATCAACCCCAGCGCCACGCCGACCAGAGCCACAGTCTGTCGCCGCAACCGCCGACGACCCACGCCGACCTCCTCCGCCAGCGCGTCGGCACCGGCGCGACGGACCCGCTCGACCTGCTCCTGGTGGGCGGCAGCGTGCAACGCCTGCGAACTTCCCGGAGCAACCGGAGTCAACAGCGTGGTCAGCGCCCCGCGTCGCCAGGCTCCCCCGCGTTCCAACCGCCCGGCAATCGCCACCGGCGACATCCGGCGCCGAGCCGTGGCGGCGCGAATCACAGCCACCACCACCGCCACGCCGAGCAGCAGCCACGCCACCGATGCCCAGCCCGCCCGCGCCCCGATCCCCCAACGGCCCAGCCACGCCGCCACGGTCAGGCCGGCGATCGCCGCCACCAGCCACGGCATAGCCGCCAGCCAGCCGGCCAGCCGTCGCAGCGGAGTCGCCACTGCCATCAGCGCGTCAGACAACGTCATCCGACAAACCCCATGGCGTAGGCGAACAGATTGACTCCCATGCGCAGTGCCGCTTCGCGATGCTCGGGGGAATCGTGGTGGACCTCGGGATCCTCCCAGCCGTCACCGAGATCGCTGTCGAAGCTGTAGTAGATCGCCAGACGGCCGTCGATGAACACCCCGAAGCCCCGAGCCGGCTTGCCGTCGTGCTCATGAATCTTGGGCAGACCCTCGGGGAAGTCGTAGATCAGATGGTAGATCGGATGCTCCAGCGGCACCTCGACCAACTGATGATCGGGAAACAGCCGCGCCACTTCCTCGCGGAACGAGGAATCGAGGCCGTAGTTGTCGTCGACATGCAGAAAGCCACCCCGCAGTATCCACCGCCGCAGCGTCGTCAGATCGGTCGCGCTCCAGTGGATGTTGCCGTGGCCGGTGATGTAGAGATAGGGCAGGCTCCACAGCGCCGGGTCATCGAGCGTCACGACCCGTTCGCGCGGCGCCACGGCGATCCCGGTCCGCTCCCGGATGGCGCTCAGCAGATTGGGCAGCGACGACGGATTGGCATACCAGTCGCCGCCACCATCGTAGTGCAGCCGTCCGATGGTCGGTGCCTGTGCCGGGAGCACGCCGGCACCGCCGAGGAGCAGCACCATCGCCACCATCGCTGTACGCAGCCTCATTCAGGCATCCATGACCAGGGCATAGGCTTCGTTGCGCGCGAGACCGAACTCCGCAGTGATCAGACGCACCACCTCCCGGCGGGATTCACCAGCGGCCAACCGGGTCGCGATCATGCGCCGTACCTCGTCGGGGTCGACGGCGGCGTCCGAGCGCTCCGCCCGCCCGGCCACGACCAGGGTGACTTCGCCCCGCGGTGCCTCGGCCGGCCACGCGGCGGCGAGGTCGCTGAGCGGACCGACCCGGAACTCCTCGTGCAGTTTGGTCAGCTCACGGCCGATCACCGCCGTGCGGGTGGGTCCGACCGCCACCAGCAGATCGGCCAGCAGGGTCGCCACCCGGGACGGGGCCTCGTAGAGCACCACGGTCCAGGGCGAGCTGGCCACCTCGGCCAACTGGCGCCGCCGTTCGGGACCCTTGCGGGCGAGAAACCCCAGAAAGAGGTAGCGATCGGCAGGCAGGCCCGCCGCCATCAGGGCCGTCGCCACAGCACTCGGGCCGGGGATCGGCACCACCGGGACGGCGGCAGCGTGGGCTGCGGCCACCAGCAGCGGACCGGGATCGCTCACCCCGGGCGTGCCGGCATCGGTGATCAGTGCCAGGTCCTGTCCGGCCTGCAGCCGCTCCACCAGAGCCGCGATGCGGCCCGGGTCGGAATGGGCATGGAACGAGACAAGTTCCGCGGGGTGGGCCGCGATGGCACTCAGCAGCCGGCGGGAATGACGGGTGTCTTCGGCCACCACCACCGGCACCCGGCGGAGCAGCTCGGTGGCGCGCTGCGACAGATCGCCCAGGTTACCAAGCGGGGTGGCGACGACGTAGAGGGTGCCCAAAGGAGTCATCGCCGAAAGAAAACCGCAGGCCGCCCCGCGCGCGTCGGGGCGGCCCGGATCGTCAACTGCCGAGGTGCTGCTGAATCTTCTGCTCGAAGGCGCCCCGCGGCATCGCGCCGATCAGGGAATCGACGTGCTTGCCATCCTTGAAGAAGAGCACCGCCGGGATCGAGCGGACGTTGAACTTCATCGCCGTGGCCTGGTTGGCATCGACATCGAGCTTGGCGATCTTGGCCTGACCGGCGTACTCGGTGGCCAGCGCATCGAGCGTCGGGGCGATCATCCGGCAGGGACCACACCACTCCGCCCAGAAGTCCACCAGCACCAGCCCGGTCGAGTTCTCGACCTCAGTTGCCCACGTCGCGTCAGTCACCGCCACCGTTGCTCCGCTCATTCCTGCACTCCTCCGTGTTCGGATATAAGATTTGTCCATCATGAAACCTGTTCTCGCCCACGTCGGGATCGCCGTTCCCAGCATCGCCGACGCCCTCAGCTTCTACCGCGACGTCCTGTCGCTCGACCCGCACACCATCGAGCAGGTCGACGGCGCCCGGATCCTGCACCTCGGCCTCGACGGCAGCGATGTCGAACTGCTCGAGCCGCTCGACGCCGACAGCCCGATCGGGCGTTTTCTGGCCCGTCGGGGACCGGGCATCCATCACGTCTGCTACCGGGTCGCCAACCTCGAGCAGGCCCTGGCCGACTGCCGCCGCCTCGGCTATACCCCGATCGACGATACACCGCGCCTCGGCGCCGGCGGACGGCGGGTGGCATTCGTCCACCCCAAAACCACAGCCGGCATCCTGATCGAGCTGACCGAGTAGTCGATCGGCAGGAGAACACCCCGCCGCGCCAATCAGTTCCCGGGATCGTCTCCGATGCAGGGACGATTGATCCCGTCCCAGATGGCCGGCAGATCGAATTCGCGCACCAGCCAGCCGTCGTCGTCGGTCTTCACCGTGGTGACCGGGACCACCACCTTGCAGTTGCCCTTGGCGATTTCGGTGGTGACGACGACATGGTTCTTGCGGGAAATCTTGACTTCGGACAGCGCCCGCACCGCGGTGTGCCCCATCATGGCCTGCATGATGACCATCCGCTTGGGGTAGTCGGCCGGCTTGCCGGTCGACCGGACCGAGCCCTCGTCGGTGCCGAAAAGTTCGGCCATCCGGGTAAGATTGCTGTCGGACGCGGCGCGAATGAACTCCTCGACGGCCAGCGTCGGCGTCGCGGCCGGTCCGGTCTGAGCCGCGAGAGGAGCGACGAGCACGCCGCCGAGCACCAGGGCGGAGAGGGTGAACAGCGACTGTGACATGGGCATCCTCCATGCGGAGTGAGTCGGGCGAAACGTAACCACGGAGCCAGCGAAACAGTGAGCACATCGGTACGGTTACACGTCAACGTCGATCATGTCGCGACGGTGCGTCAGGCCCGGCGGGGCGAGCAACCCGACCCGCTCGATGCCGCCCGGCTGGCGCTGGCCTACGGCGCCGACGGGATCACCTTCCACCTGCGCGAAGATCGGCGTCACATCAACGACGCCGACGCCCGGCGTCTGGTCGAGGGCGTGGCCGGCGTGACCAACTTCGAATGCGCCGCCCGCGAGGATGTGATCGACCTCGCCTGCGCCCTGCGTCCGACTCATGCCACCCTGGTCCCCGAGCGCCGCGAAGAGTTGACCACCGAAGGCGGACTGACCCTCGAGGGCAACGATCCCCATCTCCGCCGCGCGCTCACCCGACTTGCCGAGGCGGGGATCGCGGTCGCACTCTTCATCGACCCCGATCTTCACACCATCGATCGGGCGGCCGACCTCGGCGTGACTGCAGTCGAACTCCACACCGGCCGATACGCTCATCAAGGCGGTCCCGGCTCGGCCCTGGACCAACTCCGTCGCGGCGCCGAGCACGCCCGGACCCGCGGCCTTGCCGTTCACGCCGGGCATGGGCTCACCACCGGCAACGTCGCAGCGGTGGCCGCCCTCGACCCGATTGAGGAACTCAACATCGGACACAGCATCGTGGCCAGATCCATCACTATCGGCATCGGTGCCGCCACCCGAGAGATGCGCCGCTGCATCGACGAGGCCCGCCGATGAGCGCCTCACAGCGGCGGGCTCAGTTCTTCGTCCTCGAAGCGACCGAATATCTGGCCGAACTCGAGCAACTGGTCAGCCGGAATGACCCGCCCGATCTCGAACGGCTGGTGCGCGGCGCGCGCGCGCTCCGCGGCGCGGCCCTGATGGCCGGCCTGGGCACCTTTGCCCGGGCCGCAGCAGCGCTCGAAGCCCTGGCCCGTCAACTGCGGGACCACGCCCTGGGCTGGGAACCCGATGCCCGGAGCGGCTGGCGCGAAGCGCTCCAGACCCTGCGCGGCCTGGTCTCCCGCGCCGCCGGCTGGGAGGCCGCCGACGATCGCCATGCGCTGTTGCTGACCGACCGGATCGAGCGGATCAGTCGGGGCGAAACGGCGCCGACGCCGACCGCCCCGACCCCTGGCCATGCCGGCCTGACCCCGGGTGTGCGGGCATTCATCGCCCGGGAATCGGCCCTGATTGCCGGCTCGCTCCAGCAGGCGGCCCGCGCCCTGGCCCCGCTGGATCCCCCGGCCGCGCTCGGCGGGGTGCTCGAGCGGCTGCGCTCGCTGCGGGGTCTGGGTGATGCGACCGAACTCTCGCCGCTGCCCGAGTTGCTCGACGCGATGGAGGTGACCACCCGCTGCCTGTTGCGGGCTGAACCGGCACCGCCCGACGTGGCGGGAGTCTTCGCCGACGCCGCCGACGCCCTGGCTGCCATGGCCCAGTCGGTAGCGGATCACGGTCAGGTGGTCGTGCCCAACGGACTCGATCAGGTCGCCCGCCGACTGCTCGACGGCTTTGCCACAGCCACCGACGTGGTGCCGATCGCCAGCCTGGCCCCGGCGGACGAGCCGTCGGTGATCAGTCGCGGGCAGTGGCCACCCGCCATGTCACCGGGCGACCCGGTTCCGGTGGAACTGGTGGGGGTCGGCGATCACCTGCTGCTCCAGGGTCAGGCACTGGCCGCCGGTCGCTCGCCCGCAGCGCGCGATCTGCGCCTGTTCGTGCTCCATCAGACGCTGACCACCATGCCCCGGACCAGCCGTACCGGGCACTTCCTGGCCCCGCTGTCGCAGGCGCTGGCCCGCACCATCGAGAACGGGACGGCGCACAGCGATCCCGACGGCTTCAGCGGCCTGCTGAACGACTGCGGTCGATTTCTTGTCGACCACGGCGGCGAGGCCTCAGTCGCCGAGCTGACAGTCCGACGGGATGCCCTGGCTGCAACCCTCGGCGTTGCCACTCCTGCCGCCGATCCGCCCGCCATCACGCCGAGCGACACGGCTGCTGCCAGTCCGCCGCCCCACGACAGTGAACCGGTACCGATCGAGACCCTGGCCCCCGATCCACAGATCGACGAGCCGGAGATCGTCACTATCGAAAGTCTGGCTCCGGATCCGCAGGTCGAGGAACCGGAGATCGTCACGATCGAGAGCCTGGCCCCCGATCCGCAGGTTGAGGAACCGGAGATCGTCACGATCGAGAGCCTGGCTCCCGATCCGCAGGTCGAGGAGCCGGCGATCGTCACTATCGAAAGTCTCGCCCCCGATGGCCCCGCCAGGGAGGAGTCGGAGGGTTCGGCCGCACGCCTGGCGCGTGCCTTTCGGCGCCTGCGTGAACTCGAAAAGACGGCGGACACCGCGACCACCGAGTCGGCGGAGCCGGAACCGGAGCCGACCGACATCGACGCGCTGCTGTACCGGGGTGAGCGGGCGCTGATTCGCGCCGATGAAATTCGGGCCGAGCTGGCGGAGATCCTCAGCCACACCTCGGTCGACCTCGGCCGACTGCGGCCGCTGCTCGACGAACTGCTCGACCTCGTTCCGCTGGCTCGTGACGCAGCCTGAGTCCCGCTCGCGCCGTGGGTTCCAGATCCTGCTCGGCCTGCTGATTTCGGCCGCGCTGATCTGGTATGCCTTCCGCGACACACCGTTCGGCGACGTCTGGGCGCAGATCCGTGCCATGCATCTCGCCCCGATGCTGCTGGCCGTCGTGGTTGCGACCCTGCCGTTTGCGCTGCGGGTGCCGCGCTGGCGCCTGCTGCTCCGCCGCGAGGACGACACCCCGCTCGACCGGCGCTCGCTCTGGCACGCTATCGCCATGGGGTTCGCTGCCAACAACACCCTGCCGCTGCGACTGGGCGAACTGGTGAGAATGGGCGCCATCACCCGGCTGGGGCCGGTGCCGTTTGCCAGCGCCTTCGCCTCGGTGGCGGTGGAACGGGTGCTCGACGCGCTGACCGCCGCTGTGCTGCTCACCGCCGCACTCTTCATGATCGATCTGCCGGCCCAGGGGAGCCTGGCCTCGGCCGCCACCACTGTCGGCGCCCTCGGACTGGTCGCCCTGGTCGTCGCCGCCGCCGTGGCGCGCTGGCCGGCGCTGGCGATCCGACCGATCGAAACCGTGATACCCGCCGGGCGGCTGCGCCAGCTCTGTCTCGGCATCGTGCAGCGGCTGATTGCCGGGCTCGCCGCGCTGCGCGATCCGGCCCGGGCCCTGCCGATCGTCGGCTGGTCGATCGCCATCTGGCTGACGAACGCCGCGGGTTTCTGGTTGGCGTTTCGCGCCTTCGATATTCCGGTCGGCCTGGCCGGCGCCATCATCCTCCAGGGCGCCCTGTTAGTAGGCATCGCGCTGCCCAGCAGCCCCGGATATGCCGGCGCGTTCGACCTGACCATCATGCTCACTCTCGCCACGGTGTTCAACGTGCCCCGCGACGTCGGTCTGGCCTATGCGATAGCCTACCACGTGCTCACCTTCGTTCCGATCACCGGCCTGGGCATTGCCTCGCTGCTGCGGACCGGCCTGACGCTGCGCGGCATGCGCGAGGCGGCCCGGTGAGCGATCGGATCACGGTGTCGTGTCCCGCCAAAGTGAACCTCTTTCTGCGAGTGTTCGCTCGGGAAGACAACGGCCATCACGGCCTGGAAACGCTGTTCTGTCGCATCGCCTTTGCCGACGAGCTGGTGGTCGAACGGTGTGAGTCGGGCCTCAGCCTCGACGTGACGGGAGCCGATCTGGGACCGGTGCGCGACAACCTCGCCTGGCGCGCCGCAGAACTCGCACTGGCAGCCACCGGCCATCGGTTCGGGGTTCGACTTCAGCTCACCAAACACATTCCCAGCGGCGCCGGCCTGGGCGGCGGATCCAGCGATGCGGCCCAGACGCTGCTCGCCGTGAATCGTCTGGCGGGCGATGCCATCCCGCGCGCCGAACTGCTCCACCTCGGGCGCCGGTTGGGCGCCGACGTGCCCTTCTTTGTGAGCCAGGCGCCGCTGGCTCTGGCGTGGGGCCACGGCGAGCGACTCTTCGCCCTGCCGCCGCTGCCGCCGCGGCCGATGCTGCTGGTCCTGCCTGACGTCCACGTCGCCACCGCAGCCGCCTACCAGCGGCTGGACCAGCAAGCCTCCCGACGCGACCGGGGCAGTCTGCTGCTGAGCGCCGAGCAACTGCAGCAGTGGGGCGACGTCGCCCGGATGAGCGGCAACGATTTTGAGGCAGTCACCTTTGCGGCCGAACCCCGGATCGACGCCGCCTACCGCGCGCTGGTCGCCACCGCTCCGATGTTCTGCCGCATGAGTGGCTCGGGCAGCGCGCTGGTCGCCGTATACCGCCAGGAGAGCGATCGCGACGACGCCCGGCAGATGCTCGGCAGCCGCCACGGCCGCCTGATCGCCACCCAACCGATCTGACCGACTTCACCCCGGCGCCGATCCGTCTACCTTTCGGCGCGGCGCCAACTGCCCCGTCGTCCAATGGCAGGACTCCGGTCTTTGGATCCGGCTATGGTGGTTCGAATCCACCCGGGGCAATTTTCAGCACCCCCCCTCCCATTTCGTGCACGGGTCCGTTTTCTTACGGAGGGGATCGGACGTCACGGTGACGATCCGGCCCTGCCCCGCAAGGGGCAACCGATATCCCGCACATGATTCCGAGGAGCAGCCACGATGTTCCAGTCGATGAATGCCCGCCGCGCCACTGGCGCCCTTGTCGCAGTCGTCTTCGGCGGCCTGGTGGCCTGCGGCGGTGGCGACGCCAAGGCCCCTGAAGGCGGCAACACGGCTGAACCGCCCGCCGCCGCCGCGACCCAGACCGCTGCGATCGACGGCGCGACCGAGTACGCCAACACCTGCGCCGTGTGCCACCAGGCCAACGGTGAGGGCATGCCCGGCCTCTACCCGCCGCTGGCCGGTTCCGATATCGCCACGCTGGCCTCACCCGATCGGATGATCGCCATCGTGCTCAAGGGCCTCCAGGGCCCGGTCACCGTCAAGGGCACCGAGTTCAACAGCGTGATGGCGCCGTGGGAGTCGCTCTCCGACGAGCAGATCGCCGCGATCACCACCTACGAGCGGTCGTCCTGGGGCAACACCCAGTCGGCAGTGACCCCCGAGATGGTGGCCGCCGTCCGGACCAAGGTCGCCGATCGGACCACCCAGTGGACCATCGAAGAGCTTGAGGCGGCGATTCCCTGAGGCGTGCCGCTCGATGCTTCATTTTCCCAGCGCCCCCGCGAGATTCGTCTCCCGGGGGCGTTGTCGTCAGTTCCCCGGATCCGTTCCCGCATTGAGGTCACCATGAAGGACAGCCAGCTCGAAGCCCTGATCCGCAAGACCACCGGCAAGGCCAATACCGAGAAGAATCGCCGGGCCCGGTTCGTCGATCCCACCCTGGCCGCCACCCGGCCCACCGAGGATGCCAAATCCGACTCGGACAAGCTCTTCAAGGAGATGAAGCGGCGCGAGTTCTGACCCCCGGCCCCGGCAGTGCGCCGGGGGCGAGGCCCAGCCGTTGACCAGAGTGGCGGGGCCCCGATATCTTTCCGGGCTGTCAAATGGCCGAACTTCCTCTGGTACCCAAGCCCATGCTCCTGCTGAGCGGGTCGGCCAATCGGCCGCTCGCCGAGGAGATCGCCCAGCAACTCGACTGCGAGCTGTGCCGGGTGACCAGTCGGCGATTTGCCGATGGTGAGATCTTCGTCAAGATCGACGAGAACGTGCGGGGGCGTGATGTCTACATCATCCAGCCGACCAACCCGCCGGCGGAGAACCTGCTCGAACTGCTGCTGCTGATGGACGCGGCCCGCCGCGCCAGTGCAGCCCGGATCACGGCGGTGATGCCCTACTTCGGCTACGCCCGCCAGGATCGCAAGGATCAGCCCCGGGTGGCGATCTCGGCCAAGCTGATGGCCAACATGGTGTCGACCGCCGGGGCCGACCGGGTCCTGGCCATGGATTTTCACCAGCACCAGTTGCAGGGATTCTTCGACCTGCCGGTCGACCATCTCTATGCGGCGCCGATCTTCGTGCAGCATTATCGGCAGAAGCAACTGGAGGATGTGGTGGTGGTGGCGCCCGATGTCGGCTCAGCCAAGATGGCGCGCGGATTCGCCAAGCGGCTCAACGGCACCCTGGCGATCATCGACAAGCGACGCAGTGGCCCCAATCAGGCCGAGGCCCTGCATGTGGTGGGCGACGTGGCGGGGAAGAACTGTATCATCCCCGACGACATGATCGACACCGGCGGGACGATGACCGAGGCGGTCCACGCGCTCAAGCGCCTGGGGGCCCACGACATCTACATCTGCGCGACCCATGCCCTGCTCTCAGGTCCGGCAGTGGAACGGCTCGCGTCGGCACCGGTGACCGAAGTGGCGGTCACCAACACGATCAACCTGCCGCCGGAGCGTCACTTTCCGGCTCTGAAGGTGCTCTCGATTGCGGGACTCCTGGCGAAGGCGATCGGGTATACGCACAGTGACCAGTCGGTGAGTTCACTCTTCGACTGACCGAACGACGGAGATGGCAATGGAGACAGTGACCCTGACCGCGGATTCGCGGACCACCACCGGCAAGGGCGTCGCCCGCAGCTTGCGTCGCGCCGGCAAGATCCCCGCCGTGGTCTACGGCCGCGGCCGCGATCCACAGTCGCTCACCCTCGAGCAGCGCGATGTCAGTCGGCTGCTCGATCGGATCGGCGGCGAAACCGTGCTGATCGACCTGGCGATCGATGGGGCGCCCGCCGTCCAGACGATCGTTCGGGAGGTCCAGCGCAACCCGGTGCGCCGCTCCGACGTGATCCATCTCGATCTCTACGCCGTCGTGGCCGGCGAGGCGATCCTCGTCGACGTGCCGGTCCATGTGGTCGGCAACCCCGACGGTGTCCGCAATCAGGGCGGAGTGCTCGACCATCACCTCCACCGCCTGACTGTCAAGTGCCTGCCCGGCAATATTCCGGAGCACATCGAGGTCGACGTCACCGACCTCAAGGTCGGCGAAGCCATCCACGTCCGTGACCTCAGCCTCAGCGCCGGCGAGGTGATGCACGACGGCGACGTGTCGATCGTCGGGGTGATCGCCTCGCGGGTCGAAGCCGCGGCCGACACCGCCGACGAGGCAGCGACCAGCCCCGAGGTGATCAAGAAGGGCAAGGCCGACGAGGACGAGGCAGGTAGCGAGAGCTGATGGCGAAGGCGATTGTCGGCCTCGGCAACCCCGGGGCCGACTACCAGCACACCCGTCACAACGCCGGCTGGCTGCTGCTCGACCACCTCGCGGAGCGAGGCGGATTCGGTCCCTTCCGCCGGGGCGATCAGGCTGTTCAGACCACCGGAACGTTGGCCGGCATTCCGGTCCGGCTGGTCAAGCCCACCACCTACATGAACAACAGCGGTCAGGCCCTGCGCGCCCTGCGCGGGCCCCACTGGGACCCCGCCGATGACCTGCTGGTGCTGGTCGACGAGGTCGCCCTGCCGCTGGGCCGCTTCCGACTGCGCGGCGCCGGATCGGCCGGCGGCCACAACGGTCTCAAAAGCATCGAGGCTCATCTCCGCCGTCAGGACTACGCCCGGCTGCGGATCGGCGTCGGCCCCAAACCGCCCGAATACGACGACCTTGCCGACTATGTGCTGGGACGCTTCAGGCCCGACGAACGCGCCCTGCTCGACGATCTGCTCGACCCGATGGCCGACGCTGTCGCCACCTGGGCGCAGCATGGCATCGAGACGGCAATGACCCGGCACAATCGGTCCTGATCATGCCCGTCGCCGCGCTGCTCCCGCCCCCACAGCTCGGGCTCCGGGCCGGCGCCCGGCGCCACCCCCCGACCTCACTCCCGCTCGCAACGGTCTGATTCCATGCTTTCTCTCGGCATCGTCGGTCTCCCCAATGTCGGCAAGTCGACGCTCTTCAATGCGCTGACCCAGGCCGGCGCGCTGGTGGCGAACTATCCCTTTGCCACCATCGAACCCAACACCGGTGTGGTCGAGGTCCCCGACACCCGACTCGACCGGATCGCCGCGTTCGTCAATCCGGAACGCACAGTCCCTGCGACAGTGCAGTTCGTCGATATCGCCGGCCTGGTCAAGGGCGCTTCCCAGGGCGAAGGCCTCGGCAATCAGTTCCTTGCCAATATCCGCGAAGTCGACGCCATCGTCGAAGTGGTCCGCTGCTTCGACGACGACGACATTCAGCACGTTGTCGGCGGCGTGGACCCGGTCCGCGACAAGGAGATCATCGCCACCGAACTCGCGCTGGCCGATCTGGCGTCGGTCGAGAAGCGACTCGACAAGACCAGCCGCACCGCCAAGACCGGCGATGCCCAGGCCCGGCTCGAGAAGGCGCTGCTGGAACGGCTGCTCGAGGCACTCGCGGCCGGCCGGATGGCCCGCAGCGTGGTTCCGAGCGACGCCGAATCCGCAGCCTATCACGGCTTCAATCTGCTCACCGCCAAACCGGTGCTCTACGCCGCCAATGTCCGCGAGGACGAGTTGGTGGACGGCAATGCGGCAGTGGCGGCGCTGCGCCGCGATCTGGCCGATGCGCAGGACCCGGCCGAGGTGGTCATCTTTTCGGCAAAGGTCGAAGCCGAGTTGGCCGAACTCCCGGCCGAGGATCGCCAGGAGTTCCTGGCCAGTCTCGGCGTCGAGGAATCGGGGCTCGACCGCTTGGCGCGTGCCGCGTATCGCCTGCTCGGGTTGCAGAGCTATTTCACCGCGGGGGAAAAGGAAGTCCGCGCCTGGACCATTCCGGCCGGCGCCAAGGCACCGGCAGCGGCCGGCGTCATTCACTCGGACTTCGAGCGCGGGTTCATTCGCGCCGAAACAGTGGGGTTCGACGACTTCGTCAGGGTCGGCGGCTGGAAAGCCGCCCGCGAGCAGGGACTCTCGCGCGCCGAAGGCAAGGAGTACGTGGTGCGCGACGGCGATATCATGCTGTTCCGTTTCAACACCTGAGGGATTCGATCATGATTGCATCTGGGTCGCGCACACTTGTCACGTTGCTCGCGGTCGCGGTCACGGCGTGTAGTGGTCCCAGCCGCGGTCCCGCGACTGAACCGACGACACGCACGGTGACCGAGGCCGACCTGGCCGCCCTGCCGGTGAACAGCGTCACCCCCGGCGCCCGTCTCTGTCTGGCCACCGGCTACGACGCCTGCCCGTTGCGCCAGCCGATTGCCGCGCGGCTCGACGCCGACCGGATCGCGCTCTGGGAACCGGGCCACACGGTGGGCATCTGGCAGGCCGGCGATACCGCGCTCACCCCGCTGGGCAGCTTCGGCAGCGACACCACAAGTCAATACCAGTTTGTGATTGCGCTCCGCGCCAAGGGGCGCGGCTACGAAATGATTGAGGCTCAGGGCACCCGATTCACCTTCAGCACCCTCGATCGCGCCGGTCGGGTCACCCGTCGCCAACCGATCGAGTCGGCCGGTCCCTTCGCGGTGGTGGGCTTCTCACAGGGCGCCATCGTCAGGCAGGCCTACGCCGATTGGTCAACGCCGGCGCGGGGCGAGCTGCGCGTCACCCGTCTCCGGCGAGTGAGTGACAGCCTGGGCAGCGACCTGCTGGTGACCACCGTGCCCTGGATGCGCGAGGGTGGCTCCCGCGCTCCGATGCCGGCGCTGATCAGTGCCACCCCGGTCTGGGCGTTGACGCCCGATGGCGGGATTGTCTGGTCCCCCGGCTCGCCCTTCGAGATCGAGCGGCGCAGCCCCGACGGCGTGCCGCTCTGGCGGTTGAACGGTCCACCGGGGCCGCGGGTCGATCAGGCGGCGCTGGATCAGCGGGAACAAGCCGTCAGGGCGGCCGCCGAGTTGCTGCCGTTTGACTCGATCGATTTTGCCGCCATGCGTCAGCGCTCCGACTCGATCATCCCGGCCGTGAGCGGCCTGGCGACCACGCCGACCGGCACCATCATCGCCGCGGGAGCCGTGGCTCCCGGCCGCGACTCGATCAGCTACTACCGGATCGGACCGGATGGCAGGCTGATCGACAGCTTCGCCCTCTCGATCGATGCCCGGATCCTGCTGGCCGAAGGCGACTCGCTGCTGGTCCATCGCCCCACCATGGGCGAACCGCAGGAAGTGATCTGGATGCGGCTCCAGCACTAGCTGTCACGTTCCTCAGCGCTCGACGCAGGACGAACCCGGCATCGCTCTCAAGCGAGCCGGGTTTTTCCGTGCGGCACTGCGGGAGGGACAGTGACATCATGGTGCTGCGGCAGCAGCGGGCAGTCGGTAGGACACCAGGTGCGGCACCGATTCCTGATCGAGATAGCGCCCCACCAGATGATTCGTTCCAACCTCGAAGACCTCAAGCTCATGCGGCAGGACCAGCGTGCCGGCATCGGCGCCGTCGGTGGTCATGCCGTGGAGGGTGGTGGTGGTGTCACCGGGAAACGACGAGAGCGCCCACAACACGCCCGCGGGCGTCATGAAGGCCTCGCGGTAGGCGGGAAGACGCTCGGGCATCGGCATGGCGAGCATCCGCTCTCGCAACTGGGCATTGACCGGACTCGGTCCCATGGCCTCGAGCTGTCGGTCGACCACCAGCTCGTACATCGCCTGCGTCGGCGGGCGCACCGCCAGATCGAATGTGATAACTCGCCGCTGCATTGAGCTGGGATCGATCAACTCGAATGACGGCTCGACACCGGTCCCGATCACGTAGACATCGGCCCCCGCCAACAATCTGGTCTGGGGACCGAGCAGCCGGTTCTCGCCGGCATCGATCTCGCCGAGTGTTCCGATGCTGTCGCCCAGGGCATTCATGAGCACGGTCCGCGCCCGCAAGGTCGTGGCAGATCCGGTCGCCGCCGCGGCTTCGGTGGGCCGCATCATCAGCAGCAGCGTCCCCGCCCGGTTGCAGCTCACCCGAAACGGCGCCTCCGGCAACCGGAACTGCCTGACGAAGTCGCCCGATGCGCTCAGGACTGTTACGCCCGAGTGGCCCCTGTCCCAGACAAACAAGGTGTCGGGAAGGCACTGCTCGACTGCGGCCACCATTCGAAACTCACCCGGCCCGTCCCCCGGTCTGCCGATGGTCCGCACCACCCGCCCGGCGGTGTCCAGGACCACGAGACGATTCAATTCGGGGTCGGCCGCCACGATGGAACCATCGGCCAGCATGGTCGCATCGTTCACATCCATGAACGCGGCACCGGAATCACTGGTCCCGACGATATCGAACACCGGGACCGGGACGGTCGCTGAGATGCTCTCGGTCGCTTCGGGGTTGGCGCATGCGATCAGCATGAGCCACGGCAGGCAGCGCCACACGGCGCGCGGGCGACCCGTGGTCGGCATGGTAGGGTCCTTTCTGGTCGGCAGTACTCCCGGGGAACATGGCAATGGCCATACAAGCATACCCTGCCCGGGGCCGCGCCGCAGCGGCAGGGGCCCTACCCCCGCCCTCCCGGCGCCGTTATCTTTGCGCCGTTGTCACAACTCATCCTCCTCGGAGCCGCACCAGCTCCGGGGCGATTTCCCCAGACCGAAGGAAGGTGCCGATGTCCCGCACGTACGAGGCGGTCTACATCCTCGACAGTACCCTCGAGGAAGACGCCATCACCGAAACACTCAACAAGCACCATGCGCTGATCCCTCAGGAGAGCGGCGAGCCGATCGCGCTCGACCTCTGGGGCAAGCGGACCATGGCCTACCCCATTGCCGGCCGTGAGACCGGCTTCTACGTCGTGGCGAAGTTCGATGCCACGCCTGAAATGCTGCCCGAGTTCGAGCGCGCACTCAAGCTCGACGACAGCGTGCTGCGGCACCTGATCGTCCTCGACGAAGGGGCCGTGATGTCGACTGCGCCCACCGATCGTGACGGAGAGGACGAATAATGGCCCGCCCGAATAAGACCTGCGCCATTTGTGAGAGCGGCATCCGCGTGGTCGACTTCAAGGATGAACGGCTGCTGACCCGGTTCCTGACCGAGCGCGGCAAGATCCTGCCCTCGCGGCTCTCCGGCACCTGTGCCCGGCATCAGCGGCAGCTTTCCCGCGCCATCAAGCGCGCCCGGGAGATTGCGCTGCTGCCGTACATCAAGGGCTTCGCGGGCTGACCCCGCCCCGACCGGATCCCGTCCCCGCACGTCGCCCGATCCGATGGCTCGGTCCGTTGGTGCTGATCGGCTACCTCGTGGTGGCGCCCAAGGCCTTTGTGCTCGGGCCCTTGGCCGTGCTGTTGCTGCTGTCGCGGCCGCGCACGGCCCGGGAATGGTTCTGGATCGGGCTCTGTGTCGTCCTGGCGGCCGTGATGCTGCGGCTGCCCGCCACGCTGACCGGGCGCACCATTCGCGCCGCCGAAGCGTTCTTCACCGGCGCCTTCGTCATCGCGACGGTGTGGGGCGTCAGATCCCTGGTCACCCGGGCGCTGCTGGCTGTCACCGCCAGTGCGGTGGTGACAGCAGGCTGGTTCGCCGCCCTGGGCATCCACTGGTCGACGCTGCGCACCGCGTTCGTCAACGACTACTGGGTGACCTGGCGGCTGTTGTCCCCCGATCTGCCGGCGCGCCCGCCGCTGATGGGCGAGACCGGTGTGACAGCGGCGGCGCTGCAAATTGCTGCCGCCATTCGCGACGCCGCCGGTGTGATGCCGGGCGTGCTGGCGGTCTTTGCCATGGCCGGCGGATATCTGGCGTGGAACTGGTACTGGCGCCTGGCATCACGACCGCTGGGGCCGCCACCTCAGCCGTTCCGGCTGCTGCGCTTCAGCGACCATCTGGTGTGGCTGCTGATCGCCTCGGCCGCGGCGGCGCTGTTGACCCCCGACTCGGCCGTCGGCATCGTCGGACGCAATCTGCTGGTGTTGATGGTGGTACTGTATGCCGGACGCGGGTTGGCCATCGTTCAGACCTCCCTGCTGCCGGCCCCCCGGCTGTTCGTGGTGCTGGTGTCCGTGACCGCGATTCTGTTGTTACCGTTCGCCATTGTGCCGTGCGTGCTGATTGGCACCGCCGACACCTGGCTCGATTTCCGGCGCCGCATGGCGCCCGCTGAAGGAGCGACCTCATGATCGAACTGATCCTGCGTGACGCCGTCCCGTCGCTCGGCAAGGCCGGCGACCTGGTGCGCGTCAAGCCGGGCTACGCCCGCAACTTCCTGCTGCCGCAGGGCCTGGCCTTCCCCGCCACCGAAGGCAACAAGAAGCGGATTGCCGCCGAAACCCGGGTGCGCGAAGCCCGCGCCGCGGCCGAACGCGCGCAGGCCGAAACCCTCGCGGCCCAGATCGGCGCCGTGACGCTCAACTTCACCGCCAAGGCGGGCGAAGATGGCAAGCTGTTCGGCTCGGTCACCAGTGCCGAAATCGCTCAGCAGCTCGAGACGATGGGCTTCGTGATCGACAAGCGCAAGATTGAGCTGGAGCATCCGCTCAAGGAACTGGGCGATCACGCCGTCCCGGTCCGGCTGCACCACGACGTGCACGTCGACGTCAAGGTCACCATCACCGCCGAGAGTTGAGCAGCCGCGGTGAGCAGGTGATCTCCTGCCGCGCCACCCCGCCGTCCGGCGGGGTGACCCCGGCCCGCGGGACCGGGTCCTGGTGTCGGAGGGCAGGGGTCGGAACGTCCCCGACGACGATGCCGACCCTCACCGACCGATCAGGAGGGCGCCGCCGTGGCGCCTGATGTGTCGGCCCTGCCCCATCCCGTCGACCGGGTCGTCCGCGCGATCGACGATGGCAAGGGAAAGGAGTTGCTGGTGCTCGACCTGCGCGGCCTGAGCGATGCCGCCGACTACTTCGTGATCGCCTCGGGCACGTCCGATGCCCATGTCCGCGGCATCGCTCATCGGGTAGTCGACAGCCTGGCGCAGGCCGACATCCGCGTTGACCACGTCGAGGGACTCACCGGCGGCCGCTGGGTCCTGCTCGACGTGATGTCGGTGATTGTCCACCTGTTCCACCCCGACACCCGGGCCTTCTACCGCCTTGAGCGGCTCTGGCAGGACGCGCCGGTGCTGGCGTCGCGCGCCTGAGGCCGTGACTATCGCCCGAAGGGAGCAGTCGATGCGTCGTGTGGCACTGTGCGCCCTGCTGCTGCTACTGCCGTGGCCGCTGATGGGCCAGTATTTCGGCCAGAACAAGGTCCAATACAACACCTTCGATTTCCGGGTGATCGAGACCGAGCACTTCGATCTCTACTACTACGACGAGGAACGGGTCGCCGCCTACGACGTCGCCCGCATGGCGGAGCGGTCGTATGCCCGGCTGAGCCGGGTGCTGCGCCACCAGTTCCGCGAGCGCAAGCCGATCATTCTCTACGCCTCGCAATCGGACTTCCAGCAGACCAACACCACCCCGGGCGAGGTGAGTGAGGGCACCGGCGGGTTCACCGATTTCCTCAAGCATCGCAACGTGTTGCCCATGACCGGCGCCTATCAGGACGTGGCGCATGTGCTGCAACACGAAATGGTGCACCAGTTCCAATACGACGTCTGGTCAGGCGGACGAGCCGGCGGCGGGTTGCAGACCATCATCGCCGTCAATCCACCGCTCTGGTTCGTGGAGGGCATGGCCGAATATCTGTCGGTCGGTCCGGTCGACCCCAACACGGCCATGTGGCTCCGCGACGCGGCGGTCCAGGGCAAGCTGCCCACCATCCGTCAGCTCGAAACCGACCCCACCATCTTCCCCTATCGCTTTGGCCAGGCGATCGTGAGCTACATCGGGGCGCGCTGGGGCGATGAAGCGATCGGCGCGATTCTCGCGGCCTCACGCAGTGGCTCGCTCGAGGGTGCGATGCGGCGCGTGATCGGGCTCGATTTCGTGCAGCTCGGCGATCAGTGGCGCGATGCGGTGCAGAAGGAATACCTGCCGCAACTGCAACAGCAGTCTCTGGCCCGGGATGTGGCGACGCCGGTGCTGACCAAGGATCAGAGCGACGGCACGCTCCACCTCGCGCCGGCCCTCTCGCCCGACGGCACCCGCGTGGCCTACTACTCCGAAGCCGATTTCTTCTTCGTCGACCTCTACCTGGCCGACGTGCCCAGCGGTCACCGGATTCGCCGACTGCTCAAGAGCACCTGGAGTTCGGACTACGAGACCTTCCGCTTCATCAACTCGTCGTCGGCCTGGTCAGCCGACGGGCGCTACCTGGTCTTCGCCGCCAAACGCGGTGCCCACGATGACATCGTCATCATGGATCCGATCAACAACCGCGAGATTCGCCGGATTCCGGTGGAGCTGAGCGGCGTGACCACACCGACCTTCTCTCCCGATGGACGCACCATCGTCTTCAGCGGTATGTCGGGCGGGATGAGCGATCTCTACACCGTGGGAGCCGACGGGACCGATCTGCGGCGGCTGACCAACGACAAGTACGCCGACCTCCATCCGGTGTACTCCCCCGATGGCACCACCATCGCCTTCACCACCGATCGCGGCCCCGGCACCAGCTTCGACAGCCTCACCTTCAGCGACACCCGGATCGCGACCTACGATGTGGCCACCGGACGGATCAGTCTGCTGCCCGGTGCCGATGCCGGTAAGAACGTCAGCCCGCAGTGGGCCCCCGACGGCCGCTCGCTGGCCTACGTCTCGGACCGGACCGGGGTGAGCAACATCTTTCTTTACGATTTCACCGATCAGCAGACCTACCAGCTCACCGATCTGTTCACCGGTGCCCAGGGTATCACCCCGCTGTCGCCGGTGATTTCCTGGGCGCATGGCGCCGATCGGCTGGCGTTCGTCTACTACGAAGACACCGAATACAACGTCTACACCCTCGATCATCCGCGCGAACTCAAGCGGGCACCCTGGCGCCCGGCCGACGACCAGCTCGCCCAGGCGCCGATCGTGGCACCGGTGCCCACGACCGACACCACGCCGCCCTCGACCGGGGGCGAGGCGATCTACATCACGCCCCGCGGCGTGCTCCGTCCCGCCGATTCGCTCGGTGTGGTCCCCGATTCGCTCCGCCCGCCACCGCTGGTCAGTATTCAGGCGCTCAACGATTCGGCCATGCTCGGCTTGCCCGACACCAGCTCGTTCACCGAGCGGCCCTATCATGTCGGATTCTCACCCGACTACGTCGCCCGGCCGTCAATCGGCTATACCCGCGACAACTTCGGACGGGGCGTGTTCGGCGGCACCGCCATCTCGCTGTCCGATATGCTGGGTGACCATCAACTGCTGTTCTCCGGCTATGTCAACGGCCGGATCGAAGAAGCCCAGGTTCTGGCGGCATACAGCAACATCTCGCGCCGACTCAACTGGGCCGTCGGCGTGCAGCAGGAGCCCTACTTCTTCTACCAGGGCAGCGGAATCGCGGCGGTCCCCGACAGTCCCGAGAACGTCCTGATCACCGATGTGCGGCGCATCGTGCTGCGCTCGGCATTCGCCCAGGCGGCCTATCCCATCTCGCGCTTCCGCCGCATCGAATTCGGGATGAACGGCACCCTGGTCGACGACGCGATAGTGCGCCTCAATGAGTACTTCGACCCGATCAGCGGCCTCTACACCCGCGACCCGGAGATCGAGCGCTTCGGGCTCGAGTCGACCGGCTTTGTCGAACCGTCGATTGCCCTTGTCGACGACAATACCCTCTACGGATTTGTCGGGCCGATGTACGGCCGCCGAGCCCGCTTCGCCATCTCGCAGACCGTGGGCGGCTGGCGCTATACCCAGCTCACCGCCGATTATCGCCGCTACGACCGGATCGCGGGGCCGGTCACCTTTGCGACCCGGTTGTTGTATTTCGGACGGATCGGCCGCGACGCCGATCGCTTTGCGCAGTTCATTGGCTATCCCGACCTGATCCGGGGCTATACCTCGGGATCGTTCCGGCGCAATGAGTGTCTGGCCAGCGGCAGCGACGCGAACTCCACCACCGGCTGTGCCGCGCTGGATCAATTGGTCGGCACCTCAATGGCGGTATTCAACGCTGAGATTCGCGTCCCGCTGCTGTCGCCGCTGTACCAGTGGGCGCCACGCTTTCTGCCGCCGGTCGAAGCCGCCCTGTTTTACGACGCCGGCATCGCCTGGGACAGCCGCAGCGTGGTTCGCCTGCGCGACCGGCGTCCGGGCGAATCGCCGATTACGGTCCGCACCCCGCTGCGCTCGTGGGGAGCATCGCTGCGCACCAATCTTTTCGGCTTCCTGATTCTGCGGTTCGACTACACCGACCCGATCAAGCGGCCCGGCACGCCGTCGTATTGGACCATTTCACTCGGACCGACGTACTGATGCAGTCACGTCTGCTGCTCGGTCTGATCGGCGGGCTGCTGCTGCTCGGCTGTGCCGGCGATGCCGCCCCGCTCGGCCCGCGCAAGCTGCCGCGCGGGATCCCCGACGAGGGGTCGCTGCTGCGACTGCCCCATGACGGCGGATCGGCCCATCTCTACCGGGCCGATTCGCTCACCCCCCTGGCGTGGCAGATCCGCGGCAGCCTGCCGCCGATCACCCGCGGACTGGGCACCGATCTCGACGACCGGATGGTCTACGCCGTCAACGATGACGGCGAGGTCATCGGTATCGACCTGATCGCCCGACGCGAACGGCCCTACCTCACCGACGTTCGACGGGTCACCGGCACTGCCGATGGTGCCGTGCTGGCACTCGACTCCGCCGGACGCCCGCTGATCTTCCGCGGCCGCAGCAGCACCCGACTCCCGGGCGGCCCGCTGAGTGGCAACGACGTGCAACTGGTGCGGGCCCCCGGCCTCGCCAGCGGAGTCGCCTCCTACTCGCCGTCCACCGGTCGGTTGCAGGTGCGCAAGGAAGCCGGCGTGGTCAACGAATTTGCCGTCCCGGCCGGCACCCTCGCCAGCAGTTGGTTCGGCGATGTGCAGGTCATCACCACCGACAGCGGCCTGGTGGTGGTCGAACCGGCCACCGATCAGCCGCCCCAGTTCGTGCCGCTCGACGGCACGCCGATCACCAGTGCCTTTTCGCCGTCGGCCCATCGGCTCTACGTCGCCCGCGGCGACGGCGACCTGGTCTTCCTCGACCGCTTCACCTGGGATGAGATCGCCCGTCTCCAGCTCCCCGGGCCGGCCCGGGAACTGCGGCCCGACCGCTCAGGCCGATGGCTGCTGGCCCAGCCGGCCCGAGGTGATTCGCTCTGGTTGATCGATCTGGTTCGGCGCGAACGGGTTGCCACCATCAAGGCCCCCTGGGCCGACGACCTGCCGCTGGTCAGCGGCGGGCGGACCCTGGTGGTCCGATCGGGCAGCGATGTCGTGGCCTGGGACATCATGGCCTCGCCGCCGGTGGCCCGGCACCGGCTGAGCGACGCCGCCGCCGACCGTTTCCTCCAGCTCCCCTGGGCCCCCGCCGACGATGCGCCCCGGCTGCCGGCCCAGTCCAGCGTGGCCCTCGATCCCGGCGACGGCGGGACCGTCCCCGCCGAGGCGGGCGCCGCCGACTCCAGCGGTGCCGCCCCCGAGGAGCGGATTTACATCCAGCTCTCCCAATCCCAGAACGCCGGCTGGGCCCGGGCCCAGGCCAAGCAGTTGAGCGAAATCGGCTACCCGGCTCAGGTGCTCGATCCCCGGGCCGAAGGCGACGGCTACCGGGTGGTTGCCGGGCCGTATCCCAGCCGCGAAGCTGCCGATGCCGATGGACGCCGGCTGGGGCGGCCCTACTTCGTCATGTCACCGGAATCGTTCGATCCCTGAGGCCGCGGACCCTGCTATCTTGAGGCATTCCGGCGCCTCCTCGCCCCCGGCGAGGTCGGCGCCTTCGTGCCGAACCCCTTCCCGTTCCTGCTGATGAAGCTTTCCAAGCTGGAGCTGTCCGGCTTCAAGTCGTTCGCCGATACCGTCACCCTCGATTTCGAGGCCGGCGTAACCGCGATCGTCGGCCCCAATGGCTGTGGCAAGTCGAATGTCTCGGATGCGGTGCGCTGGGTGCTCGGCGAGCAGTCGGCCCGGCTGCTGCGGGGCGGTAAGATGGAAGACGTCATCTTCCAGGGCGCGACCGGCCGGCGCCCGGTCAACGTGACCGAAGTGTCGCTCCATCTCGACAACAGCGATGGTCAACTGCCCACCCCGTTCACCGAGGTGGTGATCACCCGTCGGCTGTCGCGCAGCGGTCAGAGTGAATATCTGCTCAATCGCAGCACGGTGCGGCTGCGCGACATTCAGGACCTGCTGCGCGGGACCGGCCTGGGCGGCGACGCCGGGGTGGTAATCGAAGCCAAGTTGATCGATCTGCTGCTCTCCGACCGCGCCGATGAACGCCGTTCACTGTTCGAAGAGGCGGCCGGCGTCGGGCTGTACCGCGACCGCCGCCATGCCACAGCGCGGCGGCTGGAGGAAACCGGCACCGATCTGCAGCGGCTCGAGGATCTCATCGCCGAAGTCCAGTCGCAGTTGCGCTCGCTGGCGCGTCAGAAGGGCAAGGCCGAGCGGCATAAGGCGCTGTCGGAGGAGCGCTTCGCCGTCACCATCGCGCTGGCGAGTCGGCAATTGGATCGTCTCGCCGAGGATACCCGCTCCTGGGAGCAGCGCCACAGCGAATTGGCCGAGCAGCTCCCGCATCTGCGCGCCCAGCTCGCGCAGACCGAGCAGCAGCGGGAGGCAGCGGCAGCAGCCCGGGCCACAGCCGAACAGCATCGCCGCGCCATGGCCGATGATCTGGCCGCGGCCCGACTCGAACTGGGTCGGCTCGAGGGGGACCTCGCTGTCGCGGCCGAGCGGATCGCCCATGCGGCCGAACGACGGCAACGCGCCCTGACCGAGCGAGCCGATCTGCAGCAGCGTCGCGATCAGGCTCGGCTTGACCTCGAGTCCGCCACGGCCGATCACCAGAGTGCCACGACCGAAGCCGAACGGATCGGGACCGAGTTGGCCGGACGCAGTGCGGTGGAGCAGCAGGGGCGGCAGCAGGTCGCCGAGCTGCGCGCTCGGGTGGCGGCGACCGAACAGGCACTTCAGCAGCATGCCGAGACCCAGCGCCAGCTCGAAGGTGAGCGGATGGCGCTCGATGGCGAACTGGCGTCACTCCACGATCGTATCGCCGAAGCCGAGGCCCATCGCGCCCAGTTGAGTGATGATCGCCGCAGCACCGCCGAGCGGTTGGTCGAGGCGCGTGCTGTCGCCGAGCGCGAGGCCGACGCGGCCCGCCACGGGGCGGCGCACGCCGAGCAGGCGCGGCTGCGGTTGCGCGAGACCCGCGATCGCGAGGCCCGGGAAGTGGCCGAGCGGAGGGCGCTGGAAGAAGAACTTGCCACACTCACCGCCCGGCAGTCGGCGCTGAGTGCCTTGGAGCGGGACCGGGTGGGGGTGGCCCCGGCGGCAGCGGCACTGTTGAGCCGCCGCAGCGACTTCGGCGACCGCGTCATCGGGACCCTGGCCGACGTGATTGCAGTGGCCGGCGACGAGGCCGACCTGGCCGAACAACTGCTGGGCGATTTTGTCCATGCCGTGTTGGTGCGCGACGAAGCCACAGTGCGGGAGATCCAGGCCTGGCACCAGCGGGAACAGCCGGGCACCCTGATTCTGCTGCCGGTCGATCCCGGGCCGCAGACGGCGACCGGCGCAGTCGACAGTCGTCTCCGGGTCGACGAGATCGCCGTCCCCTGGGTCGCGGCATTGATCGGCGGCACGCGGGCGCTGGAGCAGGGCCGCGGCGTCCGCCGGGTTGATGGCTCGGTCTGGTTGACCGGTCCTGCGGCGACCAGCGGGCCGATTCGGCGCCGGGCGGAACTGCGCGATCTGGCGCGCGCGATCACCGCCACCACTGCGACATTCAGCAGCGCCGATCAGCGGGTCAGCGCCACCGCCGCCGAACTGGCGGAGTTGGAAGCCGCCGCCGCCGCCGGCGAACAGCAGGCAGCAGCTCTGCGCGAGCAGGAACGGCAAGCCGGGGCCACCCGGGCCGATCTTGAACGGCGGCTGGGAAATCTCGACCGTGAACTGGGCGAACTCGAATCCCAACTGGCCCGACTTGCCGATCGCCGCGAGCGCGGCATCGCGCGCCGCGACGAGATCACCGGCCTGCTGGAGTCGGGAACGGCGCGCCGCCGCGAGCTTGATGACAACCTCGCCGCCGAGCGCGCCCGGTTGACCGAGGCCGACACCGCCCAGGAAGCGGCCCGCGAGGCGCGCAGTGAATGGCAGGTGCAGCAGGCCCACGTCACAGCGCGCCTGCGTGCGGCCCAGGCGACCATTGAACGCGCCACCCGCATCATCAGCGAAGCCGATCAGGCCGAGCAGCTCCGCACCGATGAGATCAGCCGGCTGGAGTCCGATACCGCCGCCCTCGATGCCGAGCGTGCCGCCTGGCAGACCGGGCGTGACGAGCGCGCGGCCGCGCTGATCGCATTGGAAACCGCAGCCGGTGAAGCGGCCGGAACGCTCCAGGCGGCCGAGCAGCAGCTTGAGGCAGCCGAACGGGCATTGCACCAGGCCCGTCACGAGCTGGAGCAACGCAGCGAAGAACATCACCGGCTCGCCATCGACGTCACCGAGGCCAAGGCCGAGCGCCGCCGGGTGGTGGAGCGAGTCGAAACCGAATGGAAGCGCCCCTTCGAGGACCTGGTCGCGCTGGCGCCCGACGTGGATGCCGATCTTGCGACCCTCGAGGAGGAGGCCGAGCGGATCACCACGGCGCTGGAGGCGATCGGCGTGGTCAACCCGCTGGCCATGGAAGAGCACGCCGAGGAGAGCCAGCGGCTGGCGTTCTTGCAGAACCAGCTCGCCGACCTGGTCGCGGCGCGTCAATCGCTGCTCCAGGCCATCCGGGAAATCGATGGCACTGCCAAGGCGCTGTTCCTTGAGACGTTCACTGCGGTACGCACCAACTTCATCAACGTCTTCCAGACTCTCTTCGGCGGGGGCGAGTGTGATCTTCGCCTCAGCGACCCCGACGACCCGCTCGAATCGGAAATCGAGATTCACGCCGCCCCGCGCGGCAAGCGGACCCAGCGGATCCATCTGCTGTCCTCGGGCGAACGCACCCTGGTCGCGTCATCGTTGCTGTTCTCGATTTACCTGACCAAGCCGAGCCCCTTCTGTCTGATGGACGAAGTGGACGCGCCGCTCGACGATGCCAACGTCGGCCGGTTCCTTCGCCTGCTCGACGAGTTTAAGGCGCAGACCCAGTTTGTTGTCATTACCCATAACCCCCGTACCATGCAGGCGGCGGACAGTGTGTACGGTGTCACCATGCAGGAACCGGGCGTCTCCACCATCGTGGGCGTCCGACTCGGTGAGCAAATCGAGGCCGCTTGACCCGGACTGACAGGATATTTGCACCATGTTGATCGTGATGAAGCAGGACGCCAGCAACGACGAAATTCAGAATGTCGTCACAGTCATTGCCGCCATGGGGTACGAGGCGCGCCCGATGCCGGGTCGCCAGCGCACCACGGTGGGCCTGGTCGGCAACGACGGCCGGGTCGACGAATCGCGCCTGGGCGGGCTCGCCGGCGTGGCCGAAGTAATTCATGTGTCCAAGCCGTATAAGCAGGTGTCCCGCGAGTGGAAAGCCGAACCGACCCGGGTGCCGCTGCCCGATGGATCGGCAGTCGGGGGCCGCGAGGTGGTGGTGATGGCGGGCCCCTGCTCGGTCGAGAACGAGCAACAGATCCTGACCGCGGCTCGGCAGGTGAAGGCCGCCGGCGCCACGGTGCTCCGCGCCGGGGCGTTCAAGCCGCGCTCATCGCCCTATGCCTTTCAGGGATTGGGCAAGGCCGGCCTGGAACTGCTCGCACTGGCCCGCGAGGAAACCGGCCTGCTGATCATCACGGAGGCGATGGACCCTGCCGGCCTGGCCCTGGTCGCGGAAACCGCCGACATCATCCAGATCGGCGCCCGCAACATGCAGAACTACTCCTTGCTCAAGGAATGTGGTCGTCTCCGCAAGCCGATCCTGCTCAAGCGCGGCCTCGCGGCCACGATTCCCGAGCTGCTGCTCTCGGCCGAGTACATCCTGAGTGAGGGCAATCCTCACGTGATTCTCTGCGAGCGCGGTATTCGCTCCTTCGATACCACCACCCGCAATCTGTTCGACCTCGCGGCGATCGCCGTGGTCCATGGCCTGTCACATCTGCCGATCGTCGCCGACCCCAGCCACGGCACCGGCCACCGCGACATGGTGCCCCCCATGGCCCGCGCCGCGATCGCGGCCGGCGCCGACGGCCTGCTGATCGAGGTCCACCCCAATCCCGAACAGGCGATGTCCGACGGGGCGCAATCGCTGTTCCCGGAGCAGTTCGAGCGGATGATGCGCGAGGTCGCAGCCATCGCCGAAGTGATCGGACGGAGCGTCGTCCCCACGCCGGCGGCGGTGGGATGATGGCGCGGCGCGGGTGGCTGCTGATGCTGCTGCTGCTGGCCCCGACTGCCCTGCGGGCGCAATCGGCTGCCGACGCCGAGCAGATTATCACCCGCGCCGCGCGGGCCTACCAGACGCTGACCTCGTTCCGGGCCGACTTCCGCCAGAAGATCGACGATCCGCGGGTGGATCAGCCGGAAACCCGCGGCACCCTGTATCAGGCCGGTAATCGCTTCGCGATGCGGTTCACCGATCCGGCCGGCACGGCGTTCATCCTCGACGGTACTCATGCCTGGTTCTACAACCCCGAGGAGAACCCGGGTCAGGTGATGAAGATGCCGATGCCCACCGGGCCCGTGTATGAGTATGACCTGCTGGGATGGTTCCTCGACCGCCCGCTGGAGAAGTACCGCGTCAGCTATGTCCAGGAAGACCGGGTCGACGGTGCCCGAACCGATGTGCTGCTGCTGGAGCCGCTGGTGCCCACCATGCCGTTCCGCCGCGCCCGTCTCTGGATCGACCGCGAGAGCGCCCTGCCCCGCAAGTTCGAGATCGACGAGAAACTGTTCGTGCGCCATCTGACATTGAACCATCTTCGTACCAACTCCACCATCCCGGCCAGCACCTTCGTATTTACGATTCCCTCGGGCGTCCGGGTGGTGGAACAGCGGCAGTAGCGGCGGGGCACGGCTGCTGCGCCAGGCGGTAGCGACGGACTGTGACGAACCCGTCCTGGTCCGCCACGGCACCGAGAACCGACCCGTCCCGAATATCGAAGACCCGGAGCAGCGGGATATGCACCCGGGCAACCCAGCGCCCCTGGCGCGAAAAGACGCTCCACTGGTACATCCCGTCGCGGGCCCAGATGCAACCGCGATCATCGCCTTTCAGATCGAGAATCGCGGGATAGGTTGACTGATCGGGAAGCTGCGCCAGGGCGGCGTCGCCCGAGCCGGGGCCGAAGACCGTCTCGCCGTAGCCGAGCCACGACGATCGCATCCGGGCCACGATGCTGTCCTCGATGCGCCGGACCGGACGCTCACGTCGGATCTTCAGTGCCAGCCGACCCGAAGGCGTCCATACATCGATCACGTCGTCGCTCCCACCCGTCGCAGCAAGGATCCGTGTGGGATGGCTCGCCACGCTCACGATCGAGCGGCGGAACAGGAACCCCATCATCATCGCCGATCGCCCTCCGACGCGCACCGGATACATCTCGGCGCCGTCGTAACGGCCCAGCAGAGTCAACGAGAAGGCACTGTCGAGCAGGGCGATATACCCCGGTGGCCGAGTCGGCTCAGCCGCCACTGTCGTTCGGCTCCCCGCATGAATGACCCGGGCGATCACCACACGGCCACCGTCAGAGGTCGGAAGCTGTCGTTCACTGACGAGCGAGTCGCCCAAAGCAGTCGAGACACGCCGCAGATCCGTGTGCTGAACTGCTACGACCCGTCCTGCTGTGTCGTACATCGTCTGGGGACCGAACAATCGCTCCCAGACCACCAGACGGCCCGCGGTGTCCTGGCGCACTCCGATCGGATCACGGAGTTCACCCGGGCCGTCTCCGCGCCGCCCGATCGCGCTGACGAATCGGCCACTCTGATCGTAGATCAAGAGCTGAGCCGCCTGGCGACTGAGGATGGCAATACGGTCATCGGCCAGGATGGTGGCATCGAGGACGTCGAGCAGCCGCGCGGCGGTATCGACCGCCTGCGCAATCTCCGTCATGGGGGCTGAGTCCACCCCGATCGCGGGAACCGCCGCCTCATCCGTCACCCGATTGACAGCGATCCTGGTGCCCGCCGAGTCACGGGCACTGAACATGATGTCAGAAGGTGGAGTGGCAGCGGCATGGCACCCGACTGCAGCGAGCAGCCAGATGCCATACCAACGGGAACTCACCATAGAGCCGTGCCTGGCGGGCAGGCTGAAGCGAGCACTCATGACTCATATGATACGTGATTGGGAGACGACCGCCAGCGCCTGAGAGGCGCCAGAATCAGACGGAGAACCGATCCGGTGCCGATCAACCCAGCAGCCGCCGCAACTCAGCAATGGCCTCTGGTGGCACCTCGGTCGCCGCCAGTTCCAGCGCCTCACGCCCCAAGGCCCGGTACAGCGCTGCGGTGGCGGCGTCCAGAGAATCCAGGTGGGCCCGCACCGTCGCCACGTCGCCCCGCAGGATCGGACCGGTGAGGGCCGCCCCCGGCCCGCGCGCCACGACATCATCCACCGCGCGGCGCATCAGCGGACCGAACAATTCGGCAGCCGAACCGACCCCGGCCGCTGTCGTCAGCCGGTCGGCGATCGCCGCCATGACCACCAGATAGTTCGAGGCAAAGACCGCCGCCGCGTGATAGCCGGGCTTCGCCGCCGCAGTAATCTCCCGGATCGGCGCCATACCGAGGTCCTGCGCCAGCGCCCGCGCCGCCCTGAGCGCCCGCGCGTCGCCCTCGATCACCGCTGCGACACCGGCCAGCTCGGTGGCTTCGTCACGGAAGCCCACCACCGGATGCCACGACCCCAGCGCGGCGCCCCGGTGCTCCAACGGCGCCAGGGCGCTGCGATCGTGCCGCCCCGAACAGTGCAGTACCACCTGGTGACGGCTCACCGCGCCGGAGGCATCCAACCGGACGGCCACCTCGCTCACCGCGTCGTCGGGAACCGCGATCACAATCAGGTCGGCCGCCGCCACAGCCGGCGACCAGTCGGTCACCGCCGGACCCAGCGGCGCAGTGAAAGTGCGCGGAGCGCGAGCGAGCACGGCCGTCGGCCGGCTCAAATGCACCAGGGCGCGTGCGAGCGATTGCCCGACGCGCCCCCCTCCCACCACCGCGACCGCGCCGGGCGTCATTCGTGCCCGACGATCTCGGCCATCAACGCCTGCGGAGTCGGTCCGGCCTTCAGCAACTGGACAGCCGCCTGGACCTGACTGTCGTCAAGCGCGCGGCGCTTGAGTTCGGCCTGACGGCCGAACACGTAACGCGCCAGCTCATAGCCGAGTTGGTCGCCCACCAGAGCGGCCCCGCCCTCCCGAGCCTCGTCCGACAACGACACATCCCGAGCCGCCAATTTGGTGAACACTTCCTGGCGCAGACTGTCGCTGACCACGAAGTCCTCCTGGCGAATCGTCCGCTGCTCCTTCGCCGCCAGCGCGACACTGACCAGCGCATCGCGATAGGCCGCCACATCGCTGCCCAACCCCCGCACAAAGGCCAGCTCGCCGCGGGTCAGAGTATCGCCGCGCACGATCCGGTCCGGTACGATGCCGCCGCCACCGTGGACAATGCGCCCGCTGATGGTCTTGTGTTCAGGCAGCGAGTCGAGCGCGGTGCTGTCATTGCCCTCCGCGATGGCCTGAACCGCCGCCACCTGCGCCTCTTCGTTGGCGGCATCCCGTTGAATGCTTCGTCCGCTGGGGGTGAACCAGCGGGCGGTGGTCAGCTTGAGCGCCCGGGTGCTGCCCAGGCGGAACAGCGACTGCACCAGACCCTTGCCGAAGGTCGGAACGCCCACCACCACCGCCCGATCATTGTCCTGCAGGGCGCCGGAGATGATCTCGGCAGCCGAGGCGGTCCACTGATTGACAAGCACCACCACCGGCATGTCGGGCCAGTGCTGGTCGTCGGTCGCCGCGAAGGACATCGACGTTCCTTCGGCGCGCCCGCGGGTGGAAACGATCTGCTGCCCCGGGTCGAGGAACAGACCCGATACCGCCACCCCCTGATCGAGCAGACCGCCCGGGTTGCCGCGCAGATCGAGAATCAGGCCGGTCATGCCCGCCTTGCGCAACCGATCGATTTCGGCCTTCAACTCATCGGCGGAGGTCTCGCTCACCGGCGTAAGCTGGACCAGACCGATGGTCGGTGTCACCAGAACACCCGGCTGGACCGAACGGTTATGAATCGTTTCGCGGGTAATCTTGAATGGCAGCAACTCCGACAGCCCGGGGCGACGGACCTGAATGTCGGCAACCGTGCCCGGGGCGCCCCGCAGCGTCTTGACGGCCTCGTCCTGCCCGAGTCCTTGAGTCGACTTGCCACCGACAGTGACAATCTGATCGCCGGCTTCGATGCCGGCCCGCTCCGCCGGTGTCTGCGGCAGTGGCGCGACCACAGTGATCCAGCCGTCCCGCACATCGATCTGAATCCCGAGCCCGCCGTAGTTTCCGGTGGTCTGTTCGGTCAGGGCGCGGAAGTCCTCACCCTCGAGCAGTGTCGAATAGGGATCGCCGAGTTGCTGCAGCATCCCGGCCGTGGCCTTGTGAAGCAGCGAGTCGGTTGAGAGTGAATCGACATAGTACGTCTCGACCGCACCGAGCACCTGCTCGAAGAGTTGGTCGCTGTTCATCTCCGGTTCGGCGGCGTTGCCATGCAGCAGCCATCCGCCACTGGCGAAGGAGATGATGCCGATCAGCAATACCATGCCCCAGCGATGGGGGGAGGTGGTCCGGTTCTCCGAGTTCATTCGCGCTACTCCTCCGGCCAGGGCCGGAATCGGTTGGGTGCTGCACTGACCAGCACACGCCACGCCGCATCGAGCACCGCCCGAGGGGACGCGGTGGCATCGAGGTGGTGCACCCCGGGACCGCCGGCGGCCCGATAGGCCGCCGCGACCCGGATGTGGAACTGCTCGCTCTCCCGCTCCATCCGATCGGCCCGCTTGCCGATCGCGCCCTGACGACGACGACCCTGCGCCGGATCGATGTCGAGTACCAGGGTGATGTCGGGCCGCAGCCCCTCGGTGGCGATGCCGTTGATCCAGTCGATTCGCTGGCGATCAATGCCGCGACCTGCCCCCTGATAGGCGTAGGTCGAGAGATCGAAGCGGTCCGACAAAACCACCCGGTCGGCCGCCAGAGCCGGTCGAATCCGCCGCGCCACCAGATCGGCCCGAGCTGTCACCATGTAGAGCAACTCGGCCTCGGCGGTGAAATGTCGCTCCGCATCGAGCAACTGATGCCGCAGCGCTTCGGCGACCTCGGTGCCACCGGGTTCGCGCATCTGCTCCGGCTCCACCTGCTGCGCCCGCATCCGCTCGACAAGTCCCACCATCAGGGTGCTCTTGCCGGCGCCCTCAGGGCCTTCGACCACAACCAAACACCCCGCCGGCATGGCTGAGACCGCCTTAGAGGGTAATGATACCGCTGGTAGCACCGCGCTCGATCCCGGTGCCGATCGCCTGATTGACGCGCTGCATCAGCTTGTCAACATTGGTCCGCGCCACCAGATAGGCCTGCCCCTGCGGCGACATTTCGAACTCCCGCAGGGTGGTTTCATACTCGCTCGCCTGCTCATCGGTGGGCTGCTGCCCCTGGGCCATCAGCGCGTCGAATTCCCGGGTCAGCCGCGAAATGGTTTCCAGCTTCTTCTGTGACTCGGCGTCGTCGCGCATCGACTGCTCGGCGCGGCGAAGCGCCTGATACTCGTTCGATTGGCCGATCAGTCGTCCCAGGTCGGTTGCCTTTTCGTCGATCATGTCATCTCCCATCGCGCCAGCAGATACCGCGCGCGACCGAACAGGTCGTCGTCAATGGTGATATGGTGCCACCCGGCGTCGGCCGCCAATGCGGCTGTCGCATCGGCGCGCCGAGCATCGATCTCCAGTGCAATCCAGCCGTCAGGGCGAAGCACCCGGGGGGCCTCGCTCAGGAGACGGCGATACGGGGCCAGCCCATCGTGACCGCCATCGAGCGCCAGATGCGGCTCCCAGGCGGCCACCGCCGGATCGAGAGCCGCCAACTCGTCCCGGCTGAGATAGGGCGGATTGGCGACCACCAGATCGAGGCTGTGATCCGCCAGCGGATCGAGCAGGTCGCCATGGCGCCACTCCACCGCGAGGCCGAGTCGCGCACCGTTTTCCCGCGCCAGAGTGAGTGCATCGTCCGACAGGTCGATCCCGATCACCTGATCGAACTCACCCTCCTGCGCCAACGCCAGCGCCACGGCGCCGGTTCCGGTCCCAATATCCGCCACGGCCCCGGTGGACACCCGATCCAAGGCTCGATCGACCAATCCCTCGGTCTCGACCCGCGGGATCAGAGCGCGCCGATCGCTGGCCAGCACCAGGTGCCGGAAGCCGGCCCACCCGGTAACATAGGCAAGCGGCTCGCCTCGACTCCGTCGTCCGATGGCCTCAAGGTAGTGCCGAGCCTGGTCATCTCCCACAGCGCTCGGCCCCGGAGCGCCGTCCGGCGCGAACAGATCGCGCCACAGTCGGCCCGCTTCGCGGCGCGGCGTCGGCAGGCCCGCCGCGGCCAGCGCGGCCGCCCCCCGCTGCCGCAGCCCTGCCGCGTCGGTCAGCGGCGCGTCAGTCACCATCTGCTGCTTCACGCTGGGCCCGCCGCAGCGCCGTGGTGAACTCATCGAGCCGACCATCGAGCACATCGGTCAGGTTATGGACCGAGAGCCCGATCCGGTGATCGGTGACGCGGCTCTGGGGGAAGTTGTAGGTCCGAATCTTGGCCGAGCGGTCGCCGTCCCCCACCATCGCCTTGCGCGAGGCCGAACGCTCGGCTTCGGCAAGGGCGATCATCCGATCGAGCAGCCGCGCCCGCAGCACGGCCATTGCCTTGATCTTGTTCTGAAGCTGTGACTTCTGGTCCTGCTGCGACACGACGATACCGGTGGGCAGATGGGTGATCCGCACCGCCGAATCGGTGGTATTGACGCTCTGCCCCCCCGGTCCCGAGGAGCGAAACACATCGATCCGCAGATCCTGGGGGTCGATCCGCACATCGACCTCTTCGGCCTCGGGCAGCACCGCCACCGAGGCGGCCGAGGTGTGCAGCCGACCCTGCTGCTCGGTGGCCGGCACCCGCTGGACCCGGTGTACTCCGGCCTCGTGGCGGAGCAGCCCGAAGGCATCGGCCCCCCGCACCGCCAGGACCGACTCCCGAATGCCGCCCACATTCCCCTCAGTGGTCGAGATCGGCTCGACACTGAGGCCGTGTCGCTCGGCGAAACGGCTGTACATCCGCACCAGCTCGGCGGCGAACAGTCCGGCCTCATCGCCGCCGGTCCCGGCCCGGATTTCCAGAATGGCATCGCGGTCGTCGTGGGGATCGCGCGGCGTGAGCAACTCGGCGATTTCCTCGCGGAGCGTGGCGACCCGCTGCCGGAGCGCGCCGACCTCATCGGCGGCGATCTGTTGCAGTTCGGGATCGTCGCCGGCGGCGAGTTCCAGCGCCCCGGTCAACTCACTCTCAGCCCGGGCCAATGCGTCGGCCGCGCGCACCACCGGCTGAAGCCGGGCATGCTCGCGGCCGAGCGATTGCAGTCGCGCCGGATCGGCCGTGACGGCCGGATCGCTCAACGCGCGGGCCACCTCCTCCGCCCGCGCGAGCGCCTGGCGGAGACGGCTGTCCATGTCAGCTCGCTGAAGCGTCCGTGGCGTACTTCTTCCGGAAGCGATCGATCCGTCCGGCGGTGTCGATCAACCGCTGCTTGCCGGTGAAATACGGATGGCACTGCCCGCAGACTTCCACCGAGATCTCCGGCACAGTGCTCCGGGTCTCGAAGCTGTTGCCGCACTGGCAGTGGGCCTTGGCGAGTTGATAGACAGGATGGATATTCGGCTTCATGGGTGTATCCTATAGACGCGTGCGCCGTAGCCCCGACGCGGAGCCACGATAGCCGGGTAATATATCGTCGGCGCCCGGTCGCGTCCAAGGGGGCTGGCCTGAGACGTCTCCCAGTCGGATTGCGGCATCACCAGTTTCCCGGAGCGCCCATGCCCCGCAGCCTGTGGACAATCGCGCTGTTCCTGCTCAGCCTGCCGACCGCCGCCCTGGCCCAGTCGGGAGTGTCGGTGGGCGGTTTCGAGACCGACGGCTCGGTGGGCCTGACCCGCGACGAATACCAGGCGATCGGGCGGGCGTTGGGTTCGCTGCTGAGCGGGACGCTCGACAGCAACGGCGCCACCCGGGTCCTGCCGATTGAGCCGGCCCCCGCCCGGCAGCCGGGGCGGATCGATATGGCGGCGGCCCGCGCCGCGGCCAGCGCCGCCGGGGCGCGGTTGCTGGTGGTCGGCTCGCTGCTCGACCAGTACGGCGATATCCAGCTCGAAGCGCGGATCATCGACGCCTCAACCGGCAAGGCGATTGCCGTGGTGCGCGGGGATCCCGCGCTCGACAAGCGGGAGCAACTCGCCGAGGCGATTGTGGCGCTCGCCAATCGATTGGTGGCCCAGCCCGGAATCGGCGGATCGGCCGGGGCGGCTCCGCCGAGCGGCATCCCGGTCGCCGCACTGATTGCCTATGGCCAGGGGCTCAGCCATGAGGACGCTGGCGACAACGCCGCCGCCGCCCAGGCCTTCCAGGCCGCGCTGACCGCCGCGCCGAACTTCAGTGAGGCGGCAGCGGCGCTGCGACGGGTCGGCGGATAGTCCGAACCGCCACCACCGCGGCCGCCAGGCTGGTCGGCGCCGCCATCAGGGCCATTTCGATATTGACCTGATGCCCCAGGGCGAACCAGCTCGCCAGCAACAGCCCGACCGCTGCCAAAATTCCGATCAGATACGCCAGCGGCACCGCCTGACGCCAGCGCCAGCCGGCCCAGAACACCGGCACCAGCGGCAACCACAGCGGTGAGAGCAGCAGCAGATTCCGATTGGCCGCGGCAGCCACGTGATCGGTGGCCAGCCAGAGGAACAGCAACACCACGCCCGCCACACCGGCCAGGGCGGCCCACAGCCCGGCCACCAGCCGCCCTGGCACACCGGCACCGCCCCGCAGCAGGCCGGTGAGAATAATCAGAGTCAGCGCCCCGCCCACCAGGGCAAACGCCCCGCGGCGATCGGGCGGCATCGGCTCGACCCGATACACGTCGAGATCGAGCACTGTCGCCTCGCGCCGCACCAGCGGAACCTGACGGCCCGAGTCGTCGCTCACCCGCAGCTCGCGCAGCCGCTCCTGCAGTTTGGCGGGCAGAAACATTTCCTGCCATTGATCGAGCGGGCGGTCCACCGCCGGCCCCATCGCGGTGAGGATGCCGATGTACATCGGCAGATCAGTGGTCAGCGAGCGGGCCATGTGGAAGCGGAGCGTGCCCTCGGCCGGCCGGCCCGCGGTGGCGCGACGCAGCGCGCCGCCCAGCACGCCGTCAAGGATGTCTCTCACCCGGGTGGAGCAATTGTCGCCGAAGTAGTCGTAGCGATACTCACGGCGGTCGGGCTGGGCGTTCTGTGCCAGGCGGAACGCCAGCTCGGCCTTCTGTTCGGCCCGCAATGCCAGTTCCTGCACCTCGACGCGGCGCTGGGCATACTGATAGGCGCGCAAGGTACCGTCCCAATCGGCCACGCCGAGCCAGTAGAGCGGACGACCCATGACAAACCGTCGCACGAAGCCCGGTTGCTCGAAATCGAAGGTGCCGTAGTTGGAGACCCAGTTGCGGTGCGCAACGGTATCGATCACCACGATGGCGTTGGGACCGAAGCGTTCATAGACCGCCGCACCGGGGCCCATGGTCATCACCAGAATCTGGTAGCGATCAACCGGTTGCTGCGCCGCCAGCGACCGCGCGCCCGGGGCCGCCGTGCTCAGCATCAGCGCCGCCGCCACCAGCCATGAGCGAATCACAAGGCGACGTCCCGCCCCGATTCGGCCGATTCGTAGATCCCCTGCATGGCATGCAGCGTCACCAGTTGTTCATCCAACGAGGGTGCCGGCGCATCGCCGCGAATGGTGGCCACGAAGTGGGCCCACTGGGCCCGAACGCCGAGCAGAAATGGAGCCTCGCGCGAACGGGCGCCGGCCGTGGCAACGTCCTGGGCGACGCCGTGGAACTCGCGCCAGACCGCCAGCGGTGCGATCCGGGCCGACCCCCGTGTGGAGCGGAGCGACAGGCCGAAGCGCTCGCCCGGCCCGACAAAGCGCCACGAGGTGTCGAGATGGATGGCACTGCCGCCCTGAAGCGCCAGCAACGCGGTCCCGCTCTGCTCGACTCCCTTGCCCCGCTCGGGAAACACCGCGCTGATCCGCTCGATTTTCGGGAAGCCGGCAATCCACAGACTCATGTCGAGCAGAGCGTGACCCAGGTCGTACATCGCCCCGCCGCCGGCCTGGTCGCGTCGCTGGCGCCATCCCAACGAGCCGCGGCCGCTGCGCGAGAGGAACCACCAGGCCCGGAGCGACTCCAGGTCGCCCAACTCGCCGCTCTGAACAAACGACCGCACCATCTGTACGTCGGGTCGATAGCGGTGATTGGCGCCGGTCATCACCACGCGCTCGGCCTTCTGACTGGCGCGACGGATCTTCTGAATCGCGTTCGGCGTGAGCCCCAGTGGCCGCTCCGCCAGCACGTGAAGGCCGGCCGCCAGTCCCGACAACACATGCGACTCATGGAGGTGATTCGGGGTGCAGATCAGCAGCGCGTCGAGTTGGCCGAACTCGACAAGCTCCGCCAGGTCGGCGTAGACATCGGCGATCCCGAATCGATCGGCAAGAGCGCGCGCCTTGACCAGATCGTTGTCACACAGGCCCACCACCTCGATGTCCCGCACCTTGCGCAGCGCCGGCAAGTGACCCAACTGGACCATCGCCCCCGCCCCCGCAATTCCCAGACGCAGTCGTTCGGTCATGCGGCCCGCCTCCACTGTCATGGATAGATACGACGCAGATCAGTGCCCGGAAAGTAGCTCATCAGAATCTCGAGATAGCTCTCGCCGGCGCGCGCGCGCCCGATCGCACCCCACTGGCACATGCCGACGCCGTGGCCATAGCCGGTGCCCTCGATCACCACCTGCTCGATCCGTCCGCCGCGACGACCGATCCGAATCGTGAAGTCAGTGCTTTCCAACACGCCTCCGGTCGGCGGCGACCACACCCGACGAATTGCGGCCCCGCTCACCACCGTGCGGCCGCGGGTGCCCACCAATTCCAATCGCGCCACCCGACCCGATCCGGTGCGATCGAGCACCCGAGTGGCCTGCAGGTCAGCCGCCCGCGCCGACGAGAGCCCTTCGGCCACGAGGGTGCGCCGGAGAATGGCCTGCAACTCACTGCCGGTCCAGCGCTCGGTCCAGTGGTACCGCGGTGAGATCGCGCACCAGGCCCGCCCGTTGGGATCGCGGTCAGACACGGCCTGAAGGTAGGGACGATCGCCGTCGACAAACACCGCCGCCCCGGCTTCGGTCTCGCCGCCGCAGGTCGAGGAATAGAAGGCGTCGATCAACTGATCGTGATACATCAGCACTTCGCCCGCCGTGGCCTCAACCGCGCGGCGCGCAATCGGGTCCTCATCGGCAGCACCGCGGTAGACCTGCGACGCCGTGCCCGCCAGCAGATCAAAACCCTGATCACCCCAGCGCCCGCTGTTGCGCAGCGCGTAGGTGCGCGCCACCACCGCCTGCGCCATGGCCGCCGCCAGCTCCTGCTCGGTGCGCGGCCCCAGTTCCGCCGTCACCACTCCAACCAGGTAGTCCTCCAGCCCGACGACATTGACGATCTGGACCCCGTCGGCGCCGCGGCTCATTTCGAGAGCGCCCCGATAGGGTCGACCGGCGAGGCGCACCATCCCGCCCGGCAGGGCGCTGGTCACCCGCAGCACCCGCCTGGTATACTGCCGCGCCCCGAGATCGCCACGGACCAGATCGTCATGCGCCGTCACCGTCATCTCGCCATCGGCAGGGACCAATTGCAGGTCACCCTCCTCGGGATCGATGACGCGCAGCCCGCCGTCGGAGCGCAGGACTGCGTCCGGCGCATTCCGGGACAGGCCGATTCGGATGGTCGGCTGCTCCATCGCGCGCTGCGGTGACGGCGCCGGCTCCTCAATCGGCATGCAACTGCCGATCAGCACGCACCCCGCCACGATCAGCGCCCCGGCGTATCTCACCCGCGGAAGTTGCCGAATTGCAGTTCGACCCCAAAGTCGCCCTGCCGCAGAAAGGCAATCACGGCCTGCAGCTCATCGCGCGAGGGCGAACTCACCCGCAGTTCATCGCCCTGAATGGCGGCCTGCACCTTCTTGAAGCCCGCCGTCTTGATCGCCCGCTGAATCTGCTTGGCGGTGTCCTGAGGGATGCCCTGGGTCAGCGTCAGTTGCCGCCGGACCGACCCCAGCGCGGCCGCCACCGGTTCGCCGACGGTGAGATTCCGAATCGGGACGCCGCGTTTGATCAATCGGGCCCGCACCACATCGAGCAGTGCGTCCATGCGAAACTCATCGTCGGCATGCAGGGCGATGGTGGCCGCGTCGCGGTCCAGCGTGAGGGTGCAGTGGCTGCCTTTGAAATCGTATCGGGAGGCGATTTCCTTGGCGGCCTGATTGACGGCGTTATCGACTTCCTGGATGTCGACGCCGGTGGAGATATCGAAACTTGATGTAGTCGCCATGCAGGGAGGGTATCGGACCGAGTGCATGGCGGCAATAGCCCCCTTGTCGCCCGGCGTCCCGACGGCTATTCTGGGGGCACGGCGGTCACTTTATGACTACTTGCACCCGCCGGGCTTTCGGGCCGAACCAAAGTGCTAAAGCGTCGAGGACATCCGCCTCCGCGCTACTGGCCCGGGGGCGTTCCGTTTATCGGGACGCCACCCTCACGCGTGGAGTCCCGCATGCCGATCGCCCCGTCCCCCGGTTCCACCGCGGCCCTTCCCGGCGAGCTGCTGATTCTCAAGCTGGGCGGCGACGCCCTGGCCGACCCGGGCCGGATTGCCGACGCGGCGCGCCATGCGGCCCGGCTCGCCCGCCACCAACCCGTGGTCGTGGTCACCAGCGCGCGACGGGGTGTGACCGACCACCTGAGCGCGCTCGCCGCGGCGGTGGAGCAGGCCCTCGCCACCCCCGCCGAGCGGCGCCGTCACATCGAATGCGATCGGGCCATCGCGGCCGGTGAGATTGTCAGCGCGGCACTGGTGAGTGCCGCACTCAATACGCTGGGCTGTCCAGCGCGGGCGCTCGACGCCCGCGAGGCCGGACTCCGAGGTCGTCGTGGCGTCGAGGCCCGGCTGACCCGTATTCGCCCGGGTCGGTTGCGTCGGCTGCTGGCCGCGGAGGTGATCCCGGTGGTGGCCGGCTTCCAGATGACTGACGCCGGGCGGATCCACACCCTGAGCCGGGGTGGCAGCGATATCACTGCAGTGGCGCTGGCTGCCGCGCTGGGAGCGCCGATCTGCCACTTCCTCAAGCGCAACGGGCTCTGCCACACCGATCCGCGCCGCGATCCGCAGGCCCAGCCGGTGGGGCGCACCAGCTACCGCGGCCTCCACGCCATCCTGGCCACCGGCTCACCGGTGCTGCATCCTGACGCCGCCCGACTGGCGGAACGCTATGGTGTGGTGTTGCGCTTTGAGCCCTTCCCCGAACCGGGGCCGCTCAGTGACGTCACGCCGACGGCGGCCTAGCTCTCGAGGAAGGAGGCCAGCGCGTCGGCGTCGCTCGCCGCGCGCAGCCGCTCCAACGCCTTGGCCTTGATCTGGCGCACCCGCTCGCGGGTGATCCCCATCAGGGCGCCGATCTGCTCCAACGTCATCGGTTCGCCGCCGTCAAAGCCGAAGTAGAGCCGCAGCACGCGGGCCTCGCGCGCTTCCAGCACCGCAAACGAGGCCTGAATGTGGGCTTGCAGGGCGTGATCGATGGTCGCGGCGTCGGAGCCACGGTCATCGGTGTCAGCGAGATGGTCGAGCAGACGAATCGGTGTGCCCGGCGCCACCGGCGTATCGAGCGAGACATGGGCGCGACTGATCGCCAGGTTCTGCTCCACCGTCGCCACATCCAGCTCCCACCCGTCCGCCAGCTCGGCGGCCGTGGGTTCACGCCCCAGCTCCTGGCGCAGCGCCGCCGCCCGTCGGCCCAGCCGATTCAGCTCGCCCATCCGGTTGGCCGGAATCCGGACAATGCGCGACTGCTCGGTAATCGCCTGAAGAATCATCTGGCGGATCCACCAGACGGCGTAAGAGATGAACTTGATCCCCCGGGTCTCGTCGAACTTTTCCGCCGCCCGCAGCAGGCCGACATTGCCCTCGTTGATCAGATCGGCGAGCGAGACGCCACGATTCTGATAGCGCTTGGCGATCGAGACGACAAAGCGGAGATTGCTGCGGACCAGCGTATCGAGCGCGTCGCGATCGCCGGCGCGGATACGGACCGCGAGGCGTGCTTCGTCGCTGCGGCTGATCAACGGGTATCGACTGATGTCGCGGAGATACAGGTCGAGTGACTCATCGTCCGCGTTGGCCGGAGAATGCGAGGTCTCTCCGTACTGCACAGCTCCCATCCTGCCACCTTGTCGAAGGGCGCCGTCCGATCCTGATGGTTGGGCACCTGCACGATAGCCCACTCAAACCTGCCGACGCAAGGGGCAAAACACCGCGGCCGACGAACGGACATGTCAGTCCGCCCGTCGGCCGCGTGCCGGCGCAACAGCTCACTCGCCGTAGGTGTCGATCTGCGCCCGCTGCAGCGTCCCCGAGAAGTCGACGTAGTTGACCTTGGTTTCGCTGTAGAAGTCGTACACCTCCCAGCCGCCCTCCCGGTGACCATTGCCGGTTTGCTTGACGCCGCCGAACGGCATGTGCGCCTCGGCGCCGATGGTCGGCGCGTTGACGTAGGTGATGCCGTTCTGCAGATCTTCCATGGCGCGGAAGGCGAGGTTGACGTCCTGGGTGTAGATCGCGGACGACAGGCCGTAGCGGACTTCGTTGTTGACCTTGACCGCGTCCTCGTACGACCCCACCCGGATCACGCTCAGCACCGGTCCGAAAATCTCCTCGACGGCGAGGCGGGAGCCCCGCTTGACGTTGCTGAAGATGGTGGGCCGATAGAACCAGCCATCAGCGGTTCGGGCGCTGCGTGGCCGACTGCCGCCCAACACCAGCTCGGCGCCCTGCTGCTGGCCGATCTCGACGTAGCGTTCGACCTTGTCGCGGGCGGCTTCGTGAATCAGCGGTCCCACGTCGGTGCGCGGCGCCCGGCCATCACCCAGGGTCAACTTGCGGGTGGCGTCTACCAGCATGCCCAGCAGCTTGTCATGCACCTTGCGATGGACAATCAACCGCGAGGTGGCGGTGCAGCGCTGACCGGTGGTGCCGAACGCGCCCCAGAGCACGCCATCGAGGGCCAGGTCCAGATCGGCATCGGGCATCACGATCTGGGCGTTCTTGCCGCC
>CBFGTB010000001.1:0-93731 GCA_965651715.1 uncultured Gemmatimonadales bacterium | reverse complement strand
GGCGGGGCGGGAGCTGATGAACGAGGCCTGGCTCACGGTAGTGGAGTAGCGGGCGGGGTGACGGTAAAGGTAGCAGGCTAAGTAACGATGTTAACCCTTTGATAGCAACGTGGTTTGCATGTATCGTCGATTAGTTGGCGATAAGTTAGCAGGCTAAGTGGTGTTGCGTCGTACCGGCGGATTCGGCAGAGTTGGCGCGGCTGGTTCACCGCTTACCCGTGTCGAGGATTGTCCCGTGTCCGACCCCGCTGCCGCTGTCCCGTCCCGGCTGGAGGCGCTGTATGGCGCCGACACCTTCTCCCGTCAGGTGATGCAGAAGCGCCTGCCCAAGGCGATCTACCGTTCGTTGGTGCGCACCATGGACCATGGTGAGCCGCTCGAGGCGCAGGTCGCCGACATCGTCGCGGCGACAATGAAGGATTGGGCGGTGGAGCGGGGGGCGACCCACTATACCCATTGGTTTCAGCCGTTGACCGGTCTGACGGCGGAGAAGCACGATTCACTGATCTCACCCGACGGCACCGGTGGAGTGATTTACAACTTCTCCGGGGTTGACCTGGTGCAGGGTGAGCCCGACGCGTCATCGTTTCCCTCCGGTGGGTTGCGCGCCACCTTCGAAGCGCGCGGCTATACGGCGTGGGATCCCACCTCACCCGCGTTTCTGCTGCGCAGCGGCGAATCGGTGACGCTCTGTATCCCAACCGGCTTCGTGTCGTGGACCGGCGAGGCGCTCGACACCAAGATCCCGCTGCTCCGGTCGATGGAGGCGGTGTCCCGTCAGGCGATGCGGATTCTCAAGCTGTTCGGGACCGACGCCGGCGTGTCACGGGTCCAGACCACGATCGGGCCGGAGCAGGAGTACTTCGTTGTCGATAAGGAGTCGTTCTCCCGCCGCCCGGATCTTGTCACCTGTGAGCGGACGCTGTTCGGCGCGCGGCCGCCCAAGGGTCAGCAGCTCGAGGATCATTATTTCGGGGCGATTCCACCGCGGGTGCTGGCGTTCATGGCCGAAGCGGAGGCGGAGTTGTATGCCGTGGGCGTGCCGGTCAAGACCCGGCACAATGAGGTGGCGCCGGGACAGTACGAAATCGCGCCGCTCTATGAAGTGTCGCACGTGGCCAGCGATCACCAGATGCTGTTGATGGAGACGCTGCGTCGGGTTGCGGATCGTCATGGGCTCAAGGCGATCATGCACGAAAAGCCCTTCGCCGGCGTGAACGGCAGCGGCAAGCATGTGAACTGGTCGTTGGCGACCGATACCGGTGTCAACCTGCTCGATCCCCAGGACGAGACCCATACCAACTTGCAGTTCCTGGTCTTCCTGGGTGCGGTGATTCGCGGGGTGGATCTGCATGCCGATCTGTTGCGCGCCTGCGTGGCGTCGGCGGGGAACGATCACCGGCTCGGCGCCAACGAGGCCCCTCCGGCGATCATTTCAATCTTCCTGGGCGACATGCTCAGCGACATCCTCGACCAGGTGCAGCAGGGGCTGCCCAAGCGGACGCTGCGCGGCGGGATGCTCGACCTGGGGGCGCGCACCATGCCGCAACTGCCGCGTCATTCGGGCGATCGCAATCGCACCTCGCCGCTGGCGTTCACCGGCAACAAGTTCGAGTTCCGCGCGGTGGGCTCGACCCATTCGGTGGCGTGGCCCAACACGGTGCTCAACACCATCGTGGCCGAGTCGCTGGACGAGATCGCCACCGAACTGGAACGGAGTGTCGGGGCATCGCCCACGCCGGCCAAGTTGCAGAACGCCGCCCTGGCGCTGCTCAAGCGGCTGGTGACCCCCCATACGCGGGTGCTCTTCAATGGTGACGGATACGGGGAGAAGTGGCATCGCGTGGCGGCCGAGCGGGGACTGCCCAACCTCAAGGACTCGGTCAGTGCCTTCCCGGTCCTCCGCGCCAAGAAGACCGTCGATCTGTTCAAGAAGTACGGCGTCCTGAGCAAGGCCGAGGTGGAGTCGCGTCACCATGTGGCGGTGGAGAAGTGGGTCAAGCAGCTCAGCATCGAGGCCGATACCATGGCGACGCTGGCCCGGACGATGATTCTGCCGGCGGCGGTGCGTCACCAGCGCGAACTGGCCGACACGGTGAGCGCCACCGAGGGGGCCGGGGTGGAGTGTCCCCAGACCGTCGCGGCGCTTGAGCGCTTCGTGCTGTTGGTGGGTCACGCCCGCCAGGCCCTGTTGGCGCTGGAGACCGAATTGGAGCAGCCGGCCCAGGAGCTGGTGCGTCAGGCCGCGCGCATCAGCGAGCATCTGATTCCGGCGATGGCGGCGTTGCGGGACGCGGCGGACCAGCTTGAGCTGCACGTGGCGCACGACCTGTGGCCGCTGCCGACCTACCGGGAACTGCTGTTCATCGGATAGCTCTCGTGACCGGCCCGCTTTTTGCCGATACTGCGGGTCATGCGATTCTCCTACTCTCTCGCGGCCGTTCTGGTGTTGGGGACGGCCGCTCCGCTGCGGGCCGACGATCCGGCCTGCCTGCTGCTGTCGTCGACGGTCTCGCCCGCGATGTATCAGGGCCACGCTGCGGCGCCGGGATCTTCGGGCGGGGTGCTCGACAGTTGCAGTCTGTTCAGTGCGCCGGCGCCGTGGGGGCTGACCGGGGCCGACGGTCTGCCGTTCGAGATCGTCTGGTACGCCGAGGCCCAGCAGGGTCTCGGCTTTTGGCTGGGCGACATTCCGGCGGTGCAACTCAGCTTCTCCCTCGGCGGTGCTCCGGTATACCAGGAGTGGTTGCGCGATCAGCCGGCCGGAACGTGGTGGAGCTGGGATGGCGCCTGGGATCGGCTCGAGGTGCACGGCGCGTATGTGATGATGCTCTATACCCAGGGCGACACGGGGCTCGACGATGGCGCCGCGGTGAGCGAATCCTTTGCTGTCACCGGCGGCATCGATGACGTGAGTGCCGCGACGGTTCCCGAACCTACCACGCTGACATTGCTGGGCACCGGTCTGGTGGGTATGGCGGGTGCCGCGGCGCGCCGGCGACGCCGGCAGGCGGGGCCGACTACTCGATTGTAAACCGCCGTTCGGCACTGCCGCTCCGGGTCGCTGTTGAGACCGTGACGCGGAGCAGGTACTCGCCCTGATCGAGCGGCCCGAGTGACAGCACGCGGAGCACCGGGGTAAATCGGCCGGTGAGACGGGTGGGGAAGGTGAGCCGGACTCGTGACTCCTCGGGGAGATGCTGACTGTTGAGTGTCATGATCTCCAGCGCGACAGTGGCGCTGTCGTTGGACTGCTGCGATTTCACCTGGAAGAAGACGCTGAGCGTATCGCGTGACTGGAAGCGGTCGGTGGGCGATGCCGCCGCGGTTTCGCCGTTGAATCTCAGGTCCGGGTCGTGTCCGGGCCTGCCGATCACCAGATCAGACAGTGCGAACGGCGCATCGGCGAGTGACGGGAGCACTCCGTCGTCGTCGGCCGTCCACCCACCTGAGTCGGCGATGGCACTGATCGCCCAGGTTCCCGGAGCGGCGCGCCCGGCGAAGGTGAACAGCGCATCCCGGGCACATCCCTCATGATCGTCTGACGGCAAACGCCGAAATGGTGCATCGACAGCACGGGAACTCCATTGCCGGGTCCGGGCATCCCAGCGGCGGAACATCACCTGCGTCGTCTGCTGCGCCGTTCCCGGTCGGTCGTCGCATGATGGCGGCGTGATCCGCACCGGCATAAGCGCCACGACGCTCCGGCCCGAGTCGTTCCAGAGCCGGTACGATTCCGCGTTAAGGATTCCGATCCACCGACGCCAGTCCTCGGCGGGCACGTTCGGACACGACGGGTTAGCACCGTAAACCGCCTGGCACCCCCGGAATCCGCCGCCGGAATGGACCACGTCATGAAACGCCATGAAGAGCCGGACCGTCGCACTGGGCCAGCCATGGCGCCGAAGTGCATGGTTCCGGGCGACCACCCATCCCGGAAAGACGCTGTCAGGAAGAGTCAGGATCGAGTCGTTCACCGCTCGGCTCATCATCTGCCACGGCTGGGCGTGCGTCAGATTGCCCGAGAATCCCGCCGAGCGGTGCACCAGGTGCCAGCCGATTTCGGCGCGCATTGCCGGCGTGTGGGCGCTGGTCACTGCCAGATCGAAGTTGAGCTTGCCGGCCAGCAGACGGTCGTCACGGAAGGCGAGGTAGGAGAGCCGGAGCAGGTGCCAGGTCGAATCGACGCCCAGGGAGAGAGCGCGGCGGGCGCACCAGGTCGCATCGTCGGCTCGGGACAGCTCAAGTGCCAGCGAGACGCAGGCGCGGTATTCGATCGGGGTGCCGTCGCGGTTGTGCAGTGCCGTCCAGAGGCGCCGGTGAGCCGGGGCGGGCGACTGGTCATCGGTCCGGGTCCGGTGGTTCTCCCGACTTGCTCCGAGCTGGGCGGCTGACAGCGTCTCCAGCGACAGTGTCGCCAGGAGCTGGGAGAGATCGGTGTCATCGGGCCAGCGGTCGACGGCGCGAAGTAAAACAGCGACTGCGCCGCCGGCCCACGACGTGCCGAGCGGCATCAGGAATCCGGGGGTTGCCAGGTCGCGTGCTGTGAAGAGCAGCGCGCGGGTGCAGCCGAGGCGGTGCCAGAGCTGGCGGTCGTCGGGGTGGGCCGCGGCGGCGGCCGCGAGCGTGACCTGCCGGTCTCTCAGGTGGCTGACATCATTTGCCGAGTCGCTGGCGCAGGCGACTCGGATGCGGGTCATGCCGATCGGCCGTTCGTCGTATTGAATCAGGTTGCCGTCGGGGTCCATGACCGGCCGCTCCTGGGCTGCTGCCGAGCTGAGCGCAGCACACAGCCCGACGATCAGCAGCAGGGCGCGGCGCATTTCAGCAGGTGGGGCAGGCGGTTGAATGGAGGATGTCGACATTGACGAATCCATCGATGTCGGTGGTGAGTCCCACGACCGTGTGCCCCGAGACGGTTTGGACGTTCATGGCCCTCGGCAGGCGGGCGGTCCCGAGACCGACCGCAATGAGTACGACGAGCGTAGACAGATCAATGATCCGCTTCATCGAGACACCCACGCGGGTAAGGAGTAGCGCCACACCTCGCCCCGATCGCGGATCGGCGCGTACAGCAGGGAATCGCCTGGGGCGATAGCAATTCCCGAGACCGCATGATCGAGGCGGAGTACCCCACGAAGCTGTCCGTTCGAACCAAAGACGTGGACAAAGCGGCCGAGTGCCCCCTCGGTGAGTGGGAATGAATCGAGGTGGCGCCCCGAGAATAGCGCGGCGAAATTCTGCCCGACTCCTGTACACCCCCGATAGTAGACGCGACGGCGATCAAGGACAGTCTTCCCGGATGACCCTGTTCGTACGGCAGGCGTTTCGTCAAGGGGAACGTCGGCGGAGCGGACGTCGCCATCCGCGGTACTGACGATGTCGAGGCGACCAAGCTTCAAGTAGGCGATGGCGATCTGATCACCCGTCGCGCCACGACAGGAGTGCGATTGAAACAGGATCTCCTTGCGACTCGCCAGGTCGGCGGATTCGGGCCCGGGCGGGGCAAGCAGAATCCGGTGCAGAACGTCGCCGCCGCGCGTCGCAATCCCATACGGTACGGCAGTATCTGCCCACTGGAGCAGCATTGTCGCGTTGCGCAGTGGCAGGATATCCAGAGGAAGCCGACCCGCGATGGTGCGGAGGTCGACGGTCACTGCACTCCGCCAATTCGTCGCCGTGTCGGCGATGATCTGCAGGCGACCCTGTGTCTCGTCGAACAAGAACAGCGAATCGTTCGCGACGTGCAAGGATGAGATCCCACGCAGCTCACCGGGGCCCTCGCCGCGTCGACCAAATGACGTCACGGACCCGGTCGCGACGTCGATTCGATGGACAAACGGATCGCCGGCCATATCAATAACCCACAGGGCACTGGTGGTCGCGGCGATCCCGTCGAGCGTCCCGTACAGAGGGCTTGCGCTGACCAAGGTACCGATCAAGTCATCCGGGTGCAGATCGACGTGGCTCATTTCGGCAACGGTGTTACCGGCTGACGCGAGGAGGGGCCCCCGGGAGCTGTGTGTGTCGCTGCATGCGATCACGACCATCCAGAGCATCCCGCACAGCATGCGCGGGAGTCGCACTGCTGTCCACCGGACGTCGGAAAGGGCGCTCTGGCGATTGTGACGCATCGTATCCGTCCTTTTCAGCCAACGGGGTAACTGCCTTTGCGAGCGCCAATCGGATACGCGCGCGACTCGCGAACTTCTGCTGTGGCCGGTGGACTGCCGGACCTGGCACGGTCCGCTGGTTGACCTGTGGCTGTCTCCGACTCGGATGTTAACCGCATCGCACGTCCTCTTGTCTGAGCATTCCGTGCCGCCACCGGTCTGGCAGGGAGCCGCGTGGTGAGGCCGACGCACGGGATCGGGCTGCTGACGGCTTCACGCAGGGTGTCAACTGCCACGGCGTGGCCCGCCGGATAGTCCTGGCCCGGATGCGTCCGGCGCGGGGTAACCGGTCGATGCGTTGAACTGGTCCGCCCGCCGGGCGGCTCGCTTGTGGCCCCGCCGATCCGCCCGTAGCTTCGCGGGATGGATTTGTCCCCCTTTTCGTGGCAGGCCGCCCCGGCTCCGGGTGCCGCGACGCTCACCGCCCCCCGGCCCGATCCCGTGGCGACCGATCCGGCGGCGACGCCGGTTGCGATCGTCACCGGCGGTGCCACCGGGCTGGGACGCGCGATCGTGCAGGAGTTCGGTCGCCAGGGCTGCCGGGTGGCGTTCTGCTGGGTCCCGCTGCCCGGTCGCGACATCGAGTCGATGGCGCTGCTCACCGAGGCGGCGCTCCGCCACGGCGGCGTAGCGGTGCTGTCGCGCCGCTGTGACGTCCGCGACCGAGCGGCGGTGGACCGATTCGTGGCCGAAGTGGTCGAGCGCTGGGGCGGCGTGCAATACCTGGTGAATAACGCCGGCATCGCCCACGACGGCGCCCTCTGGCGCCTCAGCGCCGAACATTGGCAGGCGGTGATCGATACCAATGTGACAGGGGCGTGGCATTGCATGGCCGCCTGCGCGCCCCACTTCCGTCGTCAACGCAGTGGTCGGGTGGTCAATATCTCGGCCCATCAGGCGCTCCGGCCCGGGTTCGGGGTGGCGAGCTACGCCGCCAGCAAGGCGGCTCTTGAGGCGCTGACCCGGGCGGCGGCTGTCGAGTTCGGCCCCAGCCAGGTCAATGTCAATGCTGTTGCCCCGGGGTTTGTTCACACCGAACGGCTCGACGCCCTGCCTCCCGATGTGATCGAGCGAGCCCGCAAGCGGTCGGTCCTGGGGCGTCTGGCGGAACCCGAGGACATCGCCAGTGTGGTCAGCTTCCTCTGCTCGGAGCAGGCGCGCCACATCACCGGCCAGACCCTGGTCGTAGACGGCGGCCTGTCGCTCGAATAGCTTGCCCCGGGTGAAAGCCATTCTGCTCTCCGTTCTCGGGTTGGCGTCGCTGGCCTGCTCGGCCGGGTCGCGCACCGAATCCGCCGCCCGTCCGGCGGCCGCAGCGGCACCGGCTCTGGCCGTGGCACCGCTGGCGGGTCAGACCATCCCGGTGCTGCCGATCACCATGCTGATTGCCGAGCCGCCGACCGATGAGTATCTCCCGGGCGACCGCGCCGAGCGTTTGGCCTGGGTCGATTCGCTGGTGGGGGAGATGCTGCTTGAGCATGGCCCGGAGGTGACTTGGGTCTTGCCGCCCGAACTCCGCCGGGTGGCGGCGCGCGCTCCCAACATGATGCCGGAGCCTGACCGCATGGGGCAGGCGGTGATGCGGGCTCCCAACCTCGATCGGATTCCCGATCCGCTGCGCTCGTACCTGCGGGCGTTGTCGGCGATGACCAATGCCCGCCTGGTGATGATTCCGGCGGCCGCGCGGCTGGCGCCCGACAGCGGAGCGGTCCGGGCCGAACTGGTGCTGTTGCTGGCCGACAGCCGCAGCGGGGCGGTGGTCTGGCGCAGTCATCCGACAGTGCTGGGCGACACGCCCCGCGCGGCTCTGCGCGCCGCGATGGCGCACATCCTTCCCGACCTCGACTGATGATGCCTCAAGATGACTGATGTGACACTCATTCCCGGCGACGGGATCGGCCCCGAGATCACCGCCGCCGCGGTGCAGGTGCTCGAAGCGACAGGGCTCGACTGGAACTGGGACCGGCAACTGGGGGGCATGGCCGCCGTGGCGGACCATGGCGATCCGCTGCCCGAGGCGACCATTGCCTCAATTCGTCGTTCCCGCCTGGCGCTCAAGGGGCCGCTTACCACGCCGGTGGGTGGCGGCTACCGATCGGTCAACGTGGCGCTGCGCAAGGAGTTCCAGCTCTTCGCCAACTTGCGTCCCACCCGGACCATCGTGCCGGGCGGCCGCTATCACGGCATCGATATCGTGCTGGTGCGCGAGAATCTCGAGGGCCTCTACATCGGCGAGGAGCGCTGGGTCGCGGTGGGCGACGATCCGCACGGCCGGGCCGAGTCGGTGGCGGTGGTGACCCGGACCGTGGCGGAGCGCATTGTCCGCTACGCCTTCGATTATGCCCTGTCACATGGTCGCAAGCGGGTGACGCTGGTCCACAAGGCCAACATCCTCAAGCATACCTCGGGGCTGTTCCTCGAGGTGGGGCGTGAGGTTGCCGCGCGCTACGCGGGTCGGATCGAGTGTAACGATCTGATCATCGATAACTGTGCCATGCAACTGGTGATGCATCCCGAACAGTTCGACGTGATCGTGACCACCAATTTGTTCGGCGATATTCTGTCCGACGAGATCAGCGGCCTGGTGGGTGGCCTCGGCCTGGCACCCGGCGGCAACATCGGGGAGCACGCCGCGATTTTTGAAGCGGTCCACGGGTCGGCACCCGATATCGCAGGACAGGGCATCGCCAACCCCGCGGCGTTGATCCTCGCCGCCGCGATGCTGTGCGATCATATCGGTCATTCGGCGGCGGGCGATCGGATCCGCCGCGCCGTGGTGGCCACGATCGTGGCCGACAATGTCCGCACCCCGGACCTCGGCGGGCATGCCACCACCCGGGAATTCGGTGATGCCGTCACCCGCCGGGTGGCGTGAGGTCCCCTGTGTCGAGTGCGGGACGTTCGTCGAAGGGATCGACTTCGGCGAGCGCTGTCGCACCTGCCAGCGGCGCCGAGCCCGCCGGGTGGCGCGGATCGCCCGGCGAGCGGCCTTGGCAGCCACCGCCCTGGCGGCGGCGTGGGTGCTGGCCCGACCGACGACGTCTCCTACCGGCCATTGGGCCGGCATCATCGCCGTGCCCGCCACCTATCTGCTGGTCCACCTGATCGTGGCCCGCATCGCGATGGAGGTTCTGCCGTGACCGGATTCCGTGCCTTGATGACTCCCGCTCTGCTCGCCGCAGCGGCGATGCCGCTGATGGCGCAGCAGGCGCCGTCGGTGACACTTTTCAACTCCGGCACCACCCTGGTGCGCCGGGTCCTGCCGCTCCATCTGCCGAGCGGCACGTCGACTCATCCCCTGATGCTCGGCTGGTTCGATCCGACATCCTTCGCCGTGCTCGATTCCGATGTGAGTGTCGATCTGCTGCGCTATGATTCCGCCTTCAACGAGGCAGCGCTGCTGCGGCGCCACATCGGCGACACCTTCACCCTCCAGTCGGGAGAGGGACGCGCGGCGGTACGCGGTCGACTGGTGGCGCTCGATCCCGAACGGTGGGAGCTGCTGGACGAGGGCGGAGCCGCCATGCCCGGCGTGGTCTTCGAGCGGCCGGGTCGGATCCTCTGGCCGACCGAGTGGGTCCCGCTGCAGCCGGTGGCCGACGTGACATTCACCAGCCGCCAGGCGCGCGATCGGCTCAGCGTCATGTATCAGACGCCGGGGGGAGCCTGGCAGGCGGAGTATCGGGTCATGCTCGGTGCGTCGCCCCGGATCGAGGGCGTGGCCAGCATCGCCAGCGGCAGTCTCGATCTGACCGATGCCGAGGTGCAGTTGCTGGCCGGAGAGATCGGGATGCGCGGCGCGCGGGCGCCGATGCCCCAGATGGGCAAGGCCATGGCCATGGCCGACTATGCCGGGCGCGAGATGGCCAGCAACGAGGCGGTCGGAGAAGCCCGACTCTATACCCTGCCGGAGCGGCTCAGCTTCACGCCCAACATGCAGATGGTGACACCCTTGTTTGCCCCCACCGCGATCGCGCCGGAGCGACGGCTGACGGTCGGCGGTGCGCTGCCGTTTTTCGGAGGCATCGCGCAGCGGAGTGATGAGGATGTGGTCCCGGTGATGGTCAGTTACAGCCTGCCGCACGAGAACGGCACGGCATTCGGCGATCTGGCGCTGCCGGCCGGTCAGGTGAGCGTGTATACCGCCGATGGCGCCGGCCGGATTCAACTGGTGGGCAGCGGCGCGGTCGGACACACCGCCCCCGGGGCACCGGTCGAGGTGGAGACCGGGATGGCGTTCGATGTCTCGGCCCGGCGGGTCCAGACCGAGTACAGCACAGTGCGGACCGAGCGCCCCAATCTCACCACCGCCACGCTCGGCTATACCGTGACGCTGCGCAATGCCAAGGATGAGCCGGTGACTGTCGATGTCGTCGAGGCGCGCGGCGGCGAGTGGTCGGTGATCTCGAGTTCGGTGCCGGCGGTCACCCGGTCGTCGAGTCGGACGACCTTCGCGGTCGCGGTGCCGGCCAAGGGCGAGGCGACGCTCAGCTACCGTCTTCGGGTGGTGTGGTGAACCGACGCCTCACCATTTTGCAGATGAGCGACCTGCACTTCGGTCGCGACGCGGATTTGCAGCAGATCGCAGCGCTTGAGGCGCTGGCAGCCGAGTTGCGGCCCGATGCCGTGGCGATCGCGGGCGACCTGACCCAGCGGGCCCGTCACGGGGAGTTCCAGCGGGCGCTGGTGTTTGTCCAGCAGATGCGGACGGTGGCGCCGACCATCGTGGTGCCGGGGAACCACGATGTGCAGTGGTGGGCGACACCGTTTGATCTGGTGGGCGCGGGCCCCAAGTATGAGAAGTACCGTCGCTACTTCGGCGACGACCTGACGCCCAAGCTGGTGGTCGACGGCGCAGTGTTCTGCGGCGCGCTCACCAGCTACGGCGTCGCGACCGGTTCGATGACCTACAATCTCAATGACATGGCGGTGAAGGGTCATCTGCCGGCCAGCGAGACCGAGCGGATCGCCGCCCGGTTCCAGGCCGAACCGGTCGAGCTGCTCCGGGTGATGGTGATGCATCAGAACCTGATGCGGGGGGCCATTTCGGAGCGGATGGGGTTGGCGCACTGGCGTCGCTCATGGCGGCAGGTCATCGCGACCGGTGTCGATCTGGTGCTCTGCGGCCATGACCATCAGGAGGCGGTGGGCACCCTCCCCAACGGAACCGTGGTAGCCACCAGTGGGACGCATACCTCGCGCACCCGGGGGCAGCGGCCTTCGGCGTGCAATGTGATCGAGGTCGACAGCAGCACCATCAGGGTGCACCACCGCGTCTGGGATCGAGCGGCAGGCCATTTCGCCGCCGCGCCGGCGGTGTCGTTTCCCCGGCCACGGAGCACGGCTCTGCCGGTTGACGCCTGAGATCATGACCGCCGCAGCACAACAACTTGAACTGTCGCTCGATGCCCGCCCCGAAGCCGAGCTGCCGCGTCGGCTCCACCGACTCGGTCTGGCGCCGGAGGTGCGGGTGTCCCTGACCCGCAACCGAACCGTGCTGGTCTCATGGGATCCTCGCCAGACGCTGCGGCTGCACGCCGGCTACGCCTGGGCGCCTGATGCGGTGTTGCAGGCGATTCTGCGCTTCGTGGCGCCACGAACCAGCCGGGCCGAGCGGCTGCGGGCGCGACGGATCTTCCTCGCGTTTCCGGTCGAGCGGCACGCGCCGGCGCGACCGCGGCGCGGGCCGCCCCGGATACCGCCGGAACAGCTCGCCGTGATTGCCCGACTGGAACGGCTCCACGCCATCCTCAACGAGCGGTACTTTGATGGAGCACTCAGCACGGTGCCGGTCCGCCTGTCCCGGCGGATGGAGCGGCGCCTGGGTGAGTTCGAAGCGGCAGTCGACGGTCGCTCGGTGGCGATTACAATTTCTGAACGCCACCTCCGACGCGATGGCTGGGCCGGGGTGACCGACACACTGCTGCACGAAATGGTGCACCAGTGGCAGGCGGAGACCGGGCTGCCGCTGGATCATGGTGCCGCCTTCCGGCGCAAGGCGCGGGCGGTCGGCATTCGCCCGGCGGCGACGGTTCCGCTGGCAGAGATTCCGACCACCCTTCGTCCCGGATTGATCGCATGAAGCCGCTTGCCGCGTTGTATCCGCCGCCGCTGCCGCCCTTCACGGCCCCCGATTTTCTGGCGCTCGATGATTTGCTGAGCGATGAGGAACGGGCGCTGCGCGATCGGGTCCGGAGCTGGGTCGAGGCGCGGCTGATGCCTCGGATCAGCGAGTGGTACTTCGCCGGCGTATTCCCCGAGGGACTGGCCACCGAACTGGGCGCCCTCGGCTGCCTCGGGCCGACCACCCCGGCGCGCTACGGCGGGCCCGAGCACAGCGCGACCATGTACGGGCTGATCATGCAGGAACTCGAGCGCTGTGACAGCGGCATTCGGTCGTTTGCGTCGGTGCAGAGTTCGCTGGTGATGTATCCGATCCGGGCCTTCGGCAGCGAGGAGCAGAAGACCCGCTGGCTGCCGGCGATGGCGCGCGGCGAGGTGGTGGGGTGTTTCGGACTCACCGAGCCGGACTTCGGCAGCAACCCGGCGGGGATGATCACCGATGCCACCGAAACCGCCGACGGCTGGCGGCTGCACGGCACCAAGAAGTGGCTCTCCAACGGCCCATCGGCCGATGTCGCGGTGGTCTGGGCCAAGACCAACGGCAGCGACGAGGCACGGAGTATCCGCGGCTTTCTGGTGCCGACCGACGCCCCGGGTGTGACGGTGCACCGGATCGACGACAAGCACTCACTCCGGGTGTCGGAGTCGAGCGCGATGACCTTCGACCAGGTGCGACTGGGGCGCGATGCGATCCTGCCGCTCTCGGCCGGCGTCAAGTCACCGCTGCAATGTCTGACCCAGGCCCGCTACGGGATCGTCTGGGGCAGTCTCGGCGCGGCGATGGCGTGCTACGATGAGGCACTTCAGTACGCCAGGTCCCGGGTGATGTTCGGCGCCCCGCTGGCGGCGACCCAGCTCCAGCAGGAACGCCTGGCCGAGATGATCACCCGGGTGACCAACGGGCAGTTGCTGGCGATGCGGCTGGGACGGCTGATGGACGCGGGCCAGGCGACGCCGGCCCAGGTGTCGCTGGCCAAACGTCACAACGTCGACATGGCCTGCGACGTCGCCCGCGAAGCGCGGCGTCTGCTGGGTGCCAACGGCATCCTGGGGGGATGGCACAGCATGCGCCACATGGCGAACCTCGAAAGTGTCTATACCTACGAAGGTACCCACGACATGCACACGCTGATCGTGGGCCAGGCGGTGACCGGGACGGCGGCGTTCACGCCGGCCGGTCCGAACGGGTCAGCGAAGGGACGCGAACGAGATCCACGAATGGACGCGAATGGACGCGAATGAGATCCACGAATGAACGCGAATGGACGCGAATGAGGTCCGCGAATGAACGCGAATGAGTGCGAAGGGGATCCACGAATGGACGCGAATGGACGCGAATGAGGTCCGCGAATCTGCGCGAATGAGTGTCAAGGGAGTTGGGGCAGTATTCGCGTGTATTCGCGTCCATTCGCGGATGGGGCTCGCGCTGATTGTCCGCGTGATGGTTGGCGCCGCACTGTTATGTGTGACGGTCCCACCACATATGTCGGCCCAAGAGGGCACTCTCAGGGAATTGCGCCGCATCTCGGCCACCGCCAACGATCTGAGCCGTGTGGCCGAAGCGGGTGTTGGCGCCGATGGCGCCATCTGGATCTGGCAGCCGGAGGATGGTGTCATTGTCGGCTTTGTTCCGGGGGCGACCAAGGCGCGGACCGTTGGGGCTTCGGGGGCCGGGCCGGGCGATATTCGCAATGTGGCGCAGTTGTTCGTTCGCCCGAACGGCCTGTGGGTTGTCGACTGGACCCTGCAGCGGAGCACGTCTTTCGATGCGTCCGGCCGAGTGGATTCCACTGCGACGATTCGGGCGCCGGCGGGTCTCGCGTCACCTCGTCTCCGGGCTGCCGCACCAGCAGGAGGGGCGAGCTGGTGGCAGTCACGCGGCGACAGCGGGTCGACGATCTACTCCATACGTCGCGAGGAGGGCGAACCACCGACGACTGTTCTACTGTGGCCCAAGGCCTCATGCTCGCTGCGGCGGCCAACCGAGAAGGGAAGTGTCTCGATCTTTGTGCCGTACTGTCACACGCCGCGGATCGCGTTTTCAGCCAATGGGAAATTCGGCGCGGAGGCAGTCCCCATGATGCCTGTTGATGGGAACAGTGAGATCCGGGTCGTTGTGGTGTCAGTGAACGGTGATACGGTGTTCAACCGGCGGCTCGCGCTGACGCCCAGTCCAATTCCCGGATCGGTTCGTGACAGTGCGATCAATTTCCGACTTGGGCGTGCAGGGCGTGTGCTGCACGAACTGTATCAGGCGATGGATCGTCGGGACCTGGTCCCTCGGGTCTATTCCCCGGTCGTGGATCTGCGTGTGTCGGATGCGGGGGATGTTGTCGTTGATGTCGTGACTGGTCCGGCGGCCGAACGACGCCTTGCCGTGCTCCGGAGCGGTAGCCCTACTGTGTCCATGCTGCCCATGAAGACCACTCAGTCGCTGCGCTGGTTTGGCGGCAATCATCTCCTCCTGACGGACGAAGATGCGGACGGCCTCCAGGATGTCGTGCTGTATGAGATTGTGGGGAAACGATGATCGACGATGGAGTTGCCCCGGCTGGATTGGTGGATGATCCCCTCGCTTGGAGAATGCGGGTCCACGAATGAACGCGAATGGACGCGAATGAGGTCCACGAATGGACGCGAATGGACGCGAATGAGGTCCGTGAATGAACGCGAATGAGTGCCAGGGGGGTTGGGGCAGTATTCGCGTGCATTCGCGTCCATTCGCGGATGGTCACACTGTGGGAGAGGCGCAAACCGCGAATGAACACGAATGAACGCGAAAGAGTGCGAAGGGGAGCTGGGGCAGTATTCGCGTGTATTCGCGTCCATTCGCGGATGGTCACACTGTGGGAGAGGCGCACACCACGAATGAGCGCCAATGAACCCGAGGGGGGATGGCGGCCACGCACATGTATCTCCCCTCTGCGGTTCGCGGCGCTGGCATTCGGGCTTCTTGCCTGTAGCCGGTCCGGCGGGCCCGCTGATGGCGCCGCCACCTGGGACCCGTTGCCCGAGCTGGCAACGCCGACACGGCACCTGTTGGCGGGGACGTGGGACACGGCGTTTGTGATCGGCGGCTCCGCCGATGACACGCTGCTTTTGATGCCGCGGACGCTGGTGGGGGGCGGCGGTCGGTTCGCGACCTACGACTACGGCGACGATCGGGTCAAGCAGTTCGACAGCACCGGGCAGTTACGCTGGACGTCGGGCGGGACCGGTGAGGGGCCGGGCGAGTTCCGCGGCAACTTCGGACTCCAATTCGATCAGCGAGGGATGACCTGGGCGGCCGACCCCGATGTAGTCCGGCTCACCGCCCTCGACGACACCGGCGGTACTGCGACATTGATTCCGCTCGCCGCCGAGCGCCTCGCCGGCCTCGCATTAGTCAACAATGAACCGGTGGTGGTGTCGAGTGGCGCCACGACCACGCTGCTCCGGCTGAGTACCACTGGTGCGGTGGTCGAATCCCGGCCGCCACCACTCGCCGCTTTGGGCGCGCTGCCCGACTTTGCCCGCAGTGTCGTGGTGGCCTCGAATGGTGGCGCGGTATGGGCGATGGCCTATCCCTATGGCAATCTGCTGGTGGTGTACCAGGGACTCGACCATCGCTGCATCGGCAAACTGGTCAGCGGGCAACCCTATCCCACCCAACCGGTCAGCCAACCGACATTTTCGGTCAGCGCCATCGCACTTGTCGACTCCACAGTGATCGTGCTGGCCAACGGCGGTGGTGAGGACCGGGGCCGTCACCTCGACCGTTACGCCCTGTCCGACTGTGACTACCGCGGCAGCATGGCACTGCCGGGCCGTTTTGCAGCGATGGCCTACGATGGTGAACGGTTCATCCTTGAGAGTCATGACCCGGTGCCCACGGTGACTGGCTTGCGCTGGTGGGCGGCGGCCCCGGGGCGCTGATCATCGGCCCGGCGCGGGGCGTCGCGGGGCCGCCCCGACCCCGTTGTTATCTTCCCGGCGGACTTTTACCGGGGATGGGTACGCATGGCGGGTTCGTCGGAATACACCGGCGTCGATTTCTATGACATCGACTCGTTGTTGTCGGAGGAAGAGCGCGCGGTGCGCGACACGGTGCGTCAGTGGGTCAGCGACGCGCTGGTGCCCGCCATCGGGCCGGCCTACATCGAGGGGCGCTTTCCCAAGGAACTGATTCCGGGCATGGCCGAGCTGGGGCTGTTCGGCGCCAATCTGCCCGAAGAGTACGGCTGTGCCGGGCTCAACAACGTGGCCTACGGCCTGATCATGCAGGAACTGGAGCGGGGCGACAGCGGCATTCGCTCCTTCGCCTCGGTGCAGGGCGCCCTGGTGATGTATCCCATCTTCGCCTTCGGCAGTGAAGCCCAGAAGGCGCACTGGTTGCCGCGGTTGGCGAGCGGCGAGGAGATCGGCTGCTTCGGACTGACCGAACCCGATTTCGGCTCCAACCCCGGCGGGATGATCACCACCGCGCGGGAGACCGCCGACGGCTGGGTGCTCAACGGCACCAAGATGTGGATCACCAACGGGTCGCAGGCCACCGTGGCGATCGTCTGGGCCAAGACCGGTGACATCGCCGACCCCAAGAGTGTGCGCGGCTTCATTGTGCCCACCGACACTCCCGGGTTCACCGCCAAGGACCAGAAGGGCAAGCTGTCGCTTCGGGCCAGCGACACCAGCGAGCTGCACCTGCAGGACGTGCATGTTCCCAAGGACGCCCTGCTGCCCCACTCCGGCGGGATGAAGTCGCCGCTGATGTGCCTCACCCAGGCGCGCTACGGCATCGCCTGGGGCGGCGTCGGCGCGGCGATGGCGTGCTACGACGAGGCGCGTCGCTACGCGGCCAACCGGGTGATGTTCGATCGCCCCATCGCCGCCACCCAGTTGCAGCAGACCCGTCTGGCGACCATGCTCACCGAGATCACCAAGGCCCAGTTCCTGGTGTTGCAGCTCGGGCGGCTCAAGGACCGTGGCACCATGACTCCGCAGCAGGTGTCGCTCGCCAAGCGCAACAATGTCGACATGGCCTGCGAGGTGGCCCGCGAGGCGCGCCGGTTGCTGGGGGCCAACGGCATTCTGATCGAGTATCACTCGATGCGCCATCTGGCCAACCTTGAGAGCGTCTATACCTATGAGGGGACTCACGACATGCACTCGCTGATCCTGGGGCAGGAGATCACCGGGATCGCCGCGTACTGACAGCAGCAACAGCAAGGAGTCTGGTTTCGTGAAAATTGCAGTCTGCATTCGGCGCACCGCCGACACCACCGCCAAACTGGCGATCGCCGCCGATGGCGTGACAGTCAATCCGGCTGGCGTGAAGTTCGTTCTCAACCCCTACGACGAGTTCGCTGTCGAAGCCGCGATCGCCCTCAAGGAAGCGGCCGGCGCGGGGGAGACTGTGGTGCTGGCGCTGGGCGATGACAGCGTGGCGGAGACGTTGCGGACCGCGCTGGCGATGGGAATCGACAGCGCCATTCATCTGCAAGGCACACCCTCGACCGACGGTCTGGCCAACGCCCGGGCGCTGGCCGAGCAGTTGCGCGGTGGCGGCTACGATCTGATCCTCTGCGGCAAGCTGGCTGTCGACGACTATGCCCAGCAGACCGGCCCGATGTTGGCCGAACTGCTCGAACTGCCGTCGGCCACCGCCATCACCTCGCTTCAGGTCGCGGATGGCGTGGCCACCGTCGAACGCGAGATCGAAGGCGGCACCGAGACCGCGCGCTGTGCCCTGCCGGCGGTATTCAGTTGTGACAAGGGACTTAACACACCACGGCTGCCGTCGCTCAAGGGCATCATGGCGGCCAAGAAGAAGCCGCTGGAGGTGGTACCGGTGACGGTGCCCGCGGGCCAGGCGACTGTGGTGTCGCTGGCGCTGCCGCCGGAACGGCCGGCTGGCCGGATTGTGGGGGAAGGGGCGGCGGCGGTAGCCGACCTCATCTCGGCTCTCACTTCTGAAGCGAAGGTGCTCTGATCATGGCAGCGATTCTGGCGATTATCGAACAGCGTGGCGGCATGGTGCGCAAGGGCGCCGCCGAACTGCTGGCAGCGGCGCGGCGGCTGGCCGACGCCGACGGCGGCAGTGTGGATGCCATCGTCTTTGCGGCAGGTGAGGTGAGCGGTCTTGATGCGCTGGGGCCGGCGGGCGCCGATCGGGTGCTCACCGTGACCCACGCCGAGAGCGAGCAGTACTGTCCCGACGCGATGGTCGCCACGGTGGCGGGGATGGCGGCGGACTACCGCGCCATCGTCATCGCGGCCAGCGCCACCGGCAAGGACCTGGCGCCGCGGATCGCGGCTCGGATCGGTGCGCCCTGCGGCATGGATGTGACCGACCTGTCGCTCACCGGCGAAACCATTCGGGTCACCCGTCCGGTCTACGCGGGCAAGCTGATCGAGACGCGGGATCTGAGCGGCACCGCAGTGATCGCGGTGCGCCCGGGGGCGATCGAGGCCCAACCGGTCGGGCGACCGGGTACTGTGGTATCTGTGCCGGTGGCGGCGTTCACGCGTCGGCTCGAGGTGACCGGCGTCAGCGCTCCCGAACATGCCAGCATCGACGTGGCCGAGGCGCGGGTGGTGGTGGCCGGCGGTCGCGGGCTCGGCGACCCCAAGAACTTTGCGCTGCTGGAGGACCTGGCAGCGGCGTTCGGTCCCGACGCGGCGGTGGGTGCCAGTCGGGCGGTGGTCGACGCCGGCTGGATCGGTCATGGCGCGCAGGTCGGCCAGACAGGCAAAACTGTTGCGCCTGAGTTGTATCTGGCCATCGGCGTGTCGGGTGCGATTCAGCACCTGGCCGGGATGCGGACCTCGCGCGTGATCGTGGCGATCAACCGTGACAAGGACGCGCCGATCTTCAAGGTGGCCGACTACGGCATCGTCGGTGATCTGTTCGAGATCGTGCCGGCGTTGGCCGCGGCGGTGCGGCAGGCGCGGGGGTAGTACCCGACGTAGTGTGACAGCGCCGGGTCAGCGCTTCTCTCCTGTCCCGGCGCGACTATTTTCTCTGCTGTGATACGCAGCGACCGCCCTCTCGTGGTGGGCACCGGGATTGCCGGGCTCTGGACTGCCTGGCGCCTCGCCTCGGAAGGGCGTGAGGTGCTGTTGGTCACCAAGGCGACGCTGCGCGATTCCAATACCGCCTGGGCCCAGGGCGGCATCGCCGTGGCCCTCGATCCCGGCGACTCGCCCGCGCTGCACGCCGCCGACACCATCGCCGCCAGTGACGGGCTGGCCGACCCCCGCGCTGTCGATGTGCTGGTCACCGAGGGACCGGCGCGGGTGCGGGAACTGCTCGAACTCGGCGCCGATTTCGATCGCGGCCCCGACGGCGAACTCCGTTTCGGTCTCGAAGCCGCCCACTCCCGCGCCCGGATCATCCACGCCGAGGGCGATCGCACCGGCGCGGCGCTGGTGGCCACCCTGTCGCGAGTGGTGCTGGCCGATTCCCGGATTGAGCTGTTGGAACGCACCCGGATCCGTCGTCTGGTCAGGCATGACGACCGGGTCGTGGGTGCCATCCTGATCGATGACAGCGGCGAGCCGTTTGCAGTGAGCGCCCCGGCTGTGGTGCTGGCCACCGGCGGTGTGGGGCAGCTTTTCGAGATCACCACCAATCCACCGGTGGCGACCGGTGACGGGTGGGCGGTGGCCCACGCGGTGGGGGCCGAGCTGGCGCATCTGGAGTTTCTCCAGTTCCACCCCACCGCGCTGCGGATGCCGGGCATCAATCCGGCGCCGCTGCTGAGCGAGGCGCTGCGCGGCGCCGGTGCGTGGTTGGTGAACGGCAAGGGAGAGCGCTTCATGCAGGAGGTCGACCCCCGCGCCGAGCTGGCTCCGCGCGACGTGGTCGCCCGGGCGGTGGCGATTCGCGCCTTCAGAGGCGATGCCTGGCTCGACGCCCGTCACATTCCCGATGTGACAGCCACCTTTCCGGGCGTGTCGGCATTGCTCGCCGAGCACAATCTGTCACTGGCCGACGATCTGATCCCGGTCGCACCGGCGATGCACTACGCCATGGGGGGGATCCATACCGACCTGGCGGGACGTTCCAGTGTCGCGGGCCTCTACGCCGCCGGGGAGTGTGCCAACACCGGTGTCCATGGTGCCAATCGGCTGGCGTCCAACTCGTTGCTCGAGGGTTTGGTCTTCGCCGATCGCACCGGGCGCGAGATCGATCGCGATCTGGCTGCCACCCGACATCCGGTGGCAACGGTTGCTCCGCTGGCCAGTGACCTCGATGGCGGGGTCGATCGCCGACCCGAGGCGCTTGCCCTGCTGGCGCGGATGCGTTCGATTCTCACCCGGGAAGCCGGTGTGGTACGGACCGAACCGGGCCTGGCCGAAGCGGAGCTGGCATTGGCCGACCTGTTGGCACGGGCCCCCTCCGGGGCGTGGCAGACCAGCGACCAACTCCGGGTCGCGGCGATGATCGCTCGGGCGGCCCGGGGACGACGTGAATCACGGGGAGGCCACCGCCGGGTGGACTTTCCCCATGCGAGGACGGAGAGATGATCCGATGACCAGTCAACTACCGGTGATTGACCCCCAGCCCTACACGGCCGAGGAGATCCCCGAATTACAGCGCGAAATCCGCGCGCTCGCCGCCGAGCGCAACGCGATCATTCTGGCCCATAACTATCAGCGGGCCGAAGTGCAGGATGTCGCCCACTTCGTCGGCGATTCGCTCGGCCTGTCCCGCCGCGCGGCGGTTGTTGACGAGGCGGTGATTGCCTTTTGCGGTGTGCATTTCATGGCCGAGACCGCCAAGGTCCTGGCACCGACCAAGACGGTGCTGCTGCCCAATCTGGCGGCCGGCTGCTCGCTGGCCGACACCATCACCGCCGACGAGGTCCGGGGCTGGCGGCGCGAGTTTCCCGACTACGTCGCGGTCGGCTACGTCAACACGACGGCGGCGGTGAAGGCCGAACTCGATTACTGCTGCACCAGCGGCAATGTGCTCGCCGTGATCGATGCCATTCCGGCCGACCGCGGCATTCTTTTCCTGCCCGATATGTTCCTCGGCGCGCATGTGCGCCGGATGCGACCCGAGCGTCGGGTCGAGGTGTGGATGGGCGAATGCCATGTCCATGCCGGCATCGATGTCGACACGTTACAGGCCGCGCGCGAGGCCCATCCCGGCAGCGCGGTGCTGGTCCATCCGGAGTGCGGCTGCGCCTCGCGACTGCTGTATCGCATGGCCGACGGCGACCTGCCGCCCGACGGGATTCACATTGCCAGCACCGAGGGCATGATCAACCTGACCCGCGAACTCGAGGCCGACACCTTCATCGTGGCGACCGAAACCGGGATCATTCACCGCATGGCGCAGGCGGCACCTGAGAAGCGCTTCGTGCCGGCCGATCGGGCGGCGCAATGCGCCTATATGAAGACCATCAGTCTGCTCGATCTGCGCGACGCGCTGCGGCACACCCAGCATGTGATCGACGTGCCGCTCGACATCCAGCAGCGTGCGCGCGGGGCGATCGAGCGGATGGTGGCGCTGGGTGCCTGAGCCGCAGACCGACGATCCGATCCGCCTGGCAATGCTGGCGCTGGCCGAAGATGGTGATGACGACATCACCTCGCGGATCAGCGTGGTCGAGACCCAGCAGGGCACGGCGCGGATCGAGGCCCGCAGCGCCCTGGTCATGGCCGGCCTCGCCTATGCCGACGCGGTGGTCAGCGCGGTGGGACTCGCGCCGATCAGATGGCGGGTGCGGCAGGGCACCGTCGTGGACCGGCCGATGGTGATCGGCGAGGTCAGCGGCTCGCTGCGGGCGATGCTGCGGGCCGAACGTCCGCTGCTCAATATGCTGCAACGCGCCGCCGGCATTGCGACGCTCACCCACCGGGCCACCGCGGCAGTCGCCGGCACCGGCTGTCGCATCCTGCACACCCGCAAGACCACACCGGGGCTGCGCCACTTTGAGGTGGCGGCGGTGGAGGCCGGCGGGGGAATGAGGCACCGGGTCGACCTGAGCGATACAGTGATGATCAAGGACAACCATTGGCAGGCGATGGCGGCGAACGGTCTGAGTCTCGCGACGGCGCTCCAGCAGGCGCGGGACCGCGGCGTGACGGGGCTGTATGTCGAGGTCGAATCGGCTGAGCAACTCGATCAGGCGGTACACGCCGGTGCGACTCGGCTGCTGATTGACAACCAGTCGGCCCAGGTGGTGGCCGACTGGGGTCGCCGGGCGCGGGATCGCGCCCCCGGCATTGAGATCGAAGCGACCGGGGGCATCACCCTGGCCGACCTGGCGGACTACGCCGCAGCCGGGGCGGATTACATCAGCCTTGGCCTGTTGACCCACAGCGTACCGAGCGCCGACCTGGGACTCGAGCTGGCCGTCTGATCAGGAGATCGTCGGCGCCCAGTGGCTGGCACCCGCGCCGAGCGGGTGGAGTTCATCGAAGCGCCGAATCTCATCGGCACTGATCCGACGGTAGAGGCGGCTGCGATCGAGCTGGGTCAGATCGGTGATACCGGCGGCCGCGACCAGGTCGAGAAAATCCTTGACCGTCTCGTGATGGTAATTGCGCACCCGCTGCCACTTGTCGGCCACCACCAGACCGCGGGTCAGCCGGGGGTCATTTGTGGTAATCCCGGTCGGGCAGGTGTTGCGGTGGCATTCCAGCGCCTGGATGCACCCCAGGGCGAGCATCATGCCGCGAGCCGAGTTGCAGAGATCGGCGCCCATGGCGAGCGTGCGGAAGATGTCGAATGATGTGATCACCTTGCCGGCGGCAATCACGCGGATATCCTGCCGCAGCCCGAAGCGCTCAAGGGCATCCACCACGAAGACGAGGCCGTCGTCGAGCGGCATGCCGACATGGTTGGAGAAGTCGACAGGTGCGGCGCCGGTGCCGCCTTCCGCCCCATCGACGGTGATGAAGTCCGGCCGGAGTCCGGTCGCGCGCATGGTGGCGCAGAGGTCGATGAACTCCTGACGTGAGCCGACACAGAGCTTGAAACCGGTGGGCTTGCCGCCCGACAGCTCGCGCAACTGGTGGATGAATCGCAGCAGACCCTCCGCCCCACGAAAGGCGGTGTGATAGGGCGGCGAGTCGACCTCGGTATGGGGGACCACGCCGCGGATCGCTGCGATCTCTTCGTTGTTCTTGGCAGCGGGAAGAATGCCGCCATGGCCCGGCTTGGCGCCCTGCGACAGCTTGAGTTCGATCATCTTCACTGTCGGTCGCACGGCGTTGACCTGGAAGTGCTCCGGCGAGAACTCGCCACTGGGTGTGCGGGCCCCGAAATATCCGGTACCGACCTGGAAGGTGAGATCACCGCCCTGGAGATGGTAGGGCGAGATACCGCCTTCGCCGGTGCAGTGGCAGAAGCCGCCTTCGCGGGCGCCGATGTTGAGCGCCTCGATGGCCTGTCGGCTGAGCGAGCCGTAGGACATGGCCGAGATATTGAAGACACTGGCGTCGTAAGGCTGCCGGCATTCCGCGCCGCCGATCCGGATCCGCGGCGCCGGGGAGATGACCGGAGCCGGGTAGATCGAATGCGCCATGAAGCTGAAGCCATCCTGCCGCAGGTCCAGTTCGGTGCCGAACGGGTGCAACTGATGTTCGCGCTTGGCGCGGGAATAGACGTAGCGTCGCCGGGTCCGATCGATCGGCGTGCCGTCTGTCGCGTTCTCGATGAAATACTGATGCAGCTCCGGGCCGATCTCCTCCAGCAGGTAGCGCACGTTGCCCACCACCGGAAAATTGCGCCGAATGGCGTGGTTTACCTGGAATCTGTCGATCAGGCCGAGTCCGACCAGCGGCAGAACGATCAGGAGCAGCCACCACAGCGGCGTGACGAAATACCCCGCGATGGCCAGGGCGATGGCGAGAGAGATGGTGATCGGCAGAACGATGCGCTTCATGGCAGGCCCTCACACAGAACCCGGCGCCGGAGCAGAGCGTCGGCAGGGGATGACGATTGCGAAACAAGATAGGGGGGCACGGGCCTCAGTCGACCGGTGCGACGACGATCGCTTCGCCCCGGGTGGCGTCGGCCAGGGTGGCGATCAGCGCATCGCGCTGCGCCGTCGGAAGGTGAATGCGGAAGGTGACAACACTGTCGTACGATTCGTGTTCCACCCGCGCTTCGAATGTCGGCAGCAGGTGTTGCACAGCATTGACGTGCGGATAGCTCACCGTGACATCGATCGTGACCGAGTCGACCCATTCGGTGGTGGGCAGGGTCGCCAGGGCCAGCTCGACGGTGCCACTGTAGGCCCGGGCCAGCCCACCGGTCCCGAGCTTGACGCCGCCGAACCAGCGGCTCACCACCGCCACGATATCGCCGAGTCCCGAGTGGAGCAGCACGTGCAACATCGGGCGCCCGGCCGTGCCGTGAGGCTCACCGTCGTCACTCATGCCGATGTGGCTGGTGGTGCCGGGCGGGCCGACCAACCATGCAGTCGCATGATGGTTGCATTCGGGCGACTCGGCCGCGACCCGGGCGATCACGGCCTGGGCGTCGCTCACCCGGGGCGCCGGCGCGATGGTGCAGCGAAACCGGCTCCGGCTGATGGTCTGTTCGACCCAATGCACGGCGGCGGGGATGCGATAGCGCGACGGGTCGGCCATGGCGAAAAATACCCGGGGCGGGGCGGTCCGGGGGCGGTATCGGCCTATATTTGGCCATTCCTTTGACGCGGAGCCGTCCCGTGGGTGTTGTGCTGCCGATTCGCCATCAACCGAACTTGCCTGCCGCTTTGATCGAGCAATCGGCCCCCTCGGCCGAGGCGATCGAGATGGACGTCGTCATCGTGGGGGCGGGACCGGCCGGCCTGGCTGCGGCGATTCAGCTCGCCCGGCAGGCGCCCGATCTGGCCATCGCGGTGCTCGAGAAGGCGGCCGGTCTGGGCGAGCACTCGCTGTCGGGAGCGGTGATCAATCCGGTGTCGCTGCGGGCCCTGTTCCCCGAGCTGACAGATGCCGACTTCCCCTTCCGCCAGCCGGTGGGCAGCGAGGCTGTCTATCTGTTGGGCGAGCAGCGGGCGCTTCGGATTCCGACGCCGCCGACCATGAAAAATCACGGCAACATGGTGGTGTCGCTGTCGGAGCTGGTGCGCTGGATGGGCGAGCAGGCCGAGGCGCTGGGGATCAATCTGCTGCCGGGGTTCCCGGTGGAATCGCTGCTGGTCGAGGGCAGTCGAGTGGTCGGCGTCCGGACCGTTGCCGCCGGGTTGAATCGCGACGGTACGCCGGGCGAGGGCTACCAGGAGCCGACCGATCTCACAGCACGGGCGGTGGTCCTTGCCGAAGGCACCCGGGGGCCGCTGGGCCAGGCGTGGCGGGATTGGCAGGGCATCACCAGTCCCAATCCGCAAATCTTCGCACTCGGCGTGAAGGAAGTCTGGCAGGTCACTCAGTCGCTCGATCGGGTGATTCATACTCTGGGGTGGCCCCTGGCGCGCGACACCTTCGGCGGATCGTGGTGCTATCCGATGGGCCCCGAGCAGGTCTCGATCGGCCTGGTGGCCGGGCTCGATGCTGCCGACGCGTCGCTCGACGTGCATGAATCGTTGCAGCGGCTCAAGGGCCATCCCCTGTTCCGCGATCTGCTGCGGGGCGGGACGTTGCTGGAGTGGGGCGCCAAGACCATTCCCGAAGGCGGCTGGTACGCCATTCCCGACCGCCTGGTGGGCGACGGCCTGGTCCAGGTCGGTGATACGGCGGGGCTGGTCGACGTACCGTCGCTCAAGGGGATCCACTATGCCATCGAATCGGGCATGCTGGCCGCCGCAACGCTGGCCGATGTGCTCGCTGACGGCGGCCAGGCCGACACCGAGCGCCTGATGGCCTATGACCGGGCGGTACGCGCGTCGCGGATCGGTCGGGATCTGCATCGGACCCGCAACATGCGGCTGGCGTTCAAGGACGGCTTCGTGACCGGCGGCATCAAGGCGGCCATGATGACCCTCACCGGCGGCGCATTCCCGGGCGGCAGGATCGCCATGCATCGTGATGCCGAGGCACCGCGCCGGGCCACTCCCGTTGCGCCGTTCACTCCCGACAATGTGCTCACCTTCAGCAAGGTCGACGCCGTGTTCAAGTCGGGAAATGCCACGCGGGATGATGTCCCGTCGCATCTGGTGGTGGGCACCGACGTCCCGCAGGACGTGGCCGAGTTCTATGCCCGGATCTGTCCGGCGGGGGTGTACGAAGTCAACGACGGCGTGCTGCGGGTCAATCCGCCCAACTGCATCGATTGCAAGGCGACCGATGTCATCGGGCCGCGGTGGCTGCCGCGGGAAGGTGGGTCCGGACCGCGTTATCGGCTGATGTGATGGCGGGACTCGCGACGCCGGTCCAGCGATTCTGGCGGTGGCTGACGGCTCCGACCGACGAGACGCTGGCCGACGCGGCCCGCGACGGCGAAATGCTGGTGGCGCGGGTGCGGACGTGGCTGGCGCTGCTGATTCTGCTGATTCCGCTGTTCGCCCTCGCGATCCAACCGACAGCACCCGAGCACTGGCTGGGGTTCGCGCTGGTGTTGCTGGTGGTGGCGGGCGCCGCGGCGCTGGACCGGGCGGTGCGCCGCGGCCTCTACCATCCGGCACTGTCGCTGGCGACCTCGCTGGCCGACGTGTCGATAGTGACCCTGGCGCTGGCGGCGTATTGGGTGATCGATCTGCCGATCGTGACTGTCAATTCCCGGGTCGTGTTCGAGGCCTACTTCGTGGCCATCGCGGCGTCGGCGCTGCGCTACTCGCCGCGCATCTGCAGCGTGGCGGGTATGGCCGCGATCCTTCAGTATCTGGCGCTGTCGGTCGTGGTCTGGCGCTTCGCATCGGACACCGCCATCGCCCGGGCCGGCGAGGGGTACGGCCACTTCGATTGGGTGGCTCAGTTCGGTCGCCTGGTGATGCTGGCTGCGGCGACGGTGCTGGCCTCGGCGATCGTCTCGCGGGCGGTCCGGCTGCGCCGGTTGTCGACATTCGACCGGCTCACCGGCTTGTTCAACCGCGCCTATGTCGAGGAGTATCTCAGCCACGAGCTGGTGCGCGCCGCGCGCGAGAAGGAACCGATGGCCGTGGCCATGCTCGACGTCGATCACTTCAAACAGTTCAACGACACCCACGGGCATGCCGCCGGAGACGCCGCGCTGCGCACCCTGGGCCAGACGCTGCGGGCGGGACTCCGCCGCAGTGACGTGGTGGCCCGGTTCGGCGGCGAGGAGCTGCTGATTGCGATGCCGGCCACCACCATTCAGCGCGCCATGGAAAAGCTTGATGATCTCAGGGTCCGGGTCGGCTTGACCGAGATTCCGCTGCCCCGCGGCGGCACGGCGCGGATGACTGTGTCGATGGGGGTGGCGGCGCTGGAACGTGACGGTCGGACTCTCGATGAGCTGCTCGACGCCGCCGATGCCCGACTCTATGCCGCCAAAGAAGCCGGCCGCAATCGGACGCTGGGGCCCGGCGATCGCGAAGCCGCCGTCCTGCTGCGGCCCTGAGGGTCAGAGTCGACCGCTGGCCACCAGCAGCTCGGCATTCTGCAGCGCGGCTCCCGCTGCGCCCCGCACCAGGTTATGACCCAGCGCCACCAGGCGAAGATGATGGACCGGGCAGCGGCGCAGCCGTCCGACAGTGACGGTCATGCCGCCGCCGCGGTTGCGGTCGTGCCGGGGTTGCGGCCGGTCATCGCGCGGGTCCACCACGATCGGCGTCGCCGGCGAGCTGGGCAGGGTGCGACTGATCTCGCTGCCGCGCCAGGTGCGCAGCAGTTCGGCGGCGGCCTCGGGCGATGGCGGCGACGCAAAGGCGAGCGAGGCCGACACCAGGTGGCCGTCGGTCACCGGGACCCGATGCACCATGGCACTCACCGTTGCCGCAGTCGGCGTGATCGCGTCGCCCTGGCAGCGTCCCAGCAGGCGGGTGCATTCCTGCTCGATTTTGGCTTCCTCACCGGCGATGAACGGGATCACGTTGTCAAGCAGATCGAGTGAGGCGACACCGGGATAGCCGGCGCCGCTGGCGGCTTGCAAGGTGGTCACCACGGCCTGCCGCAGGCTGAAGGCCCGGTCCAGCGGAGCCAGTGCCAGCGCCAGAACGGCGGTGGCGCAGTTGGGATTTGTGACGATGCCGCCCGACCAGTGACGCTGCCGCCGCTGGCGCTCGAGCAGGCCGAGGTGATCGGGGTTGATTTCCGGAATGACGAGTGGGACGTCGGCTTCGGCCCGAAAAGCCGAGGCGTTGCTGACCACCATCACGCCGGCGGCGGCGAAGACCGGCTCCACCGCCCGGGCGGCGTCGGCGTCCAGCGCGCTGAAGGCGAGCCGCACCCCGGCGGCGGGTTCGGCCGCCGTGAAGCGGAGCGCGGCGATCTGTGGATCGAGCGCTGTTGTTTCGCGCCATGCGACGCTGTCGCCGTAGCGCTGCCCGATCCGACCGGTCGAGGCGACCACCTGACTGACAGTGAAGATCGGATGGTCGCTCAGCAGCGCCAGCAGTCGTTGCCCCACCGTCCCGCTGGCCCCCAGGACCGCGACCGGGAGGCGGCTCATGACGGGGTCGCGGGAGGCAGCGGCGACTGCTCGGGACGACGGGCGCGCACCAGCGACGCCAGGATGGCGATGGTGAGGACCATCAGGATCACGCCGAGCGACAGCAGCGTGGGAATGTGGAACAAACCCGAGAGCGTCATCTTGATGCCGACGAACACCAGAATCAGGGCCACCCCGGCCTGGAGGTAGACAAACCGATCGAGCATGCCGGCGAGCAGGAAGAACAGGGCCCGGAGCCCCAGGATCGCGAAGATGTTCGACGAATACACGATGAACGGATCGCGGGTGACGGCGAAGATCGCCGGAATGGAATCGATGGCGAACACCAGATCGGTCCATTCGATCACCAACAGCACCAGCAGCAGCGGGGTCGCCAACCAGCGGGTGCGGGTCCGGGTGATGAAGCGGTCGTCGTCGTAACTCTTGGAGAAGGGAACGACACGTCGCGCCAGCCGGACCAGCGGATTCTTGTCGGGCTCCACCCGATGCGCTTCCTGGCCGCGGAACATGTTCAGCCCGGTGATGATCAGGATGCCGCCGAACAGATAGATGATCCAATGGAACCGGTTGAGCAGCAGAGCCCCGCCGGCGATCATGATGCCGCGCATCACCAGGGCACCCAGGATGCCCCATTTGAGCACCTTGGGTTGCAGCCGTGCGGGGACGGCGAAGAACTGGAAGACCAGAATGAAGACGAACAGATTGTCGATCGACAGCGACAGCTCGATCAGATAGCCGGTCACGAACTCCAGCGCCGCGTGCTGGCCTTCGCGGTCCCAGAGCCAGGCGGCGAACACCATGGCGAGCACCAGCAGGCCACCGCTCCAGCTTGCGGCCTCGCGGGTCGACAGCACATGGCTGCGGCGGTTGAGGACGCCGAGGTCGAGGATCAGCAATACCGTGATGATCAGCCCGAAGCCGATCCAGACCCCCGGCGGGTGGCCTGCCAGTTCCACGTTCACCGCGCCGCGTCGAGCGCCAACAACGCTGCGACCCGATCGGCGGTGGGCGGATGGGTGCTGAACAACTTCATCACGCCGCCGGCACCGGCCAGCGGATTGACCTGGGCCAGCGGCGCCAGCGCCGGGGCCACCGGCAGCGGGATCTGTCGCGCCAGCGCGTCGATCCGGGTGAGCGCCTGGGCCAACGGGCGGGCTTCGCCCAGGATTTCCGCGCCGGTGCGATCGGCGGCGAATTCCCGCTGGCGCGAGATGGCGAACTGGAGGATCATCGCGATGACCGGGGCCAGGATCGCAAAGCCGATCGCCACCAGACCGTTGTCGTCGTCGTCGCGCCGACCGAAGAACATCAGCGCGTAAGGCAGGTAGCCGATCAACGACGCGATGCCGGCCGCGACAGTCGACGTGAGCAGGTCGCGATTCTTGATGTGGGCCAGTTCGTGCGCCAGGACGCCGGCCAACTCATCCCGGGGGAGCGTCTTCAGCATCCCCTCGGTGACGGCCACCACCGCGTGGCGGGGTGAGCGCCCGGTGGCAAAGGCATTGGGTTGCGCCGCCGGCGTGATCGCCACGCGGGGCATCGGCAGACCGGCCCGTTGGCGCAGTTGATCCACAAGGTGATACAGCTCGGGCGCGTCGTCGGCGGTGACGACCCGGGCCCGATAGCCCTTGAGCACCATGCTGTCGGAAAACCAGAACGACACCACTGTCATGATCACCCCGATCGAGCCGCCGATCAGGAGACCCTGGGCGCCGCCCAGCAGTTGACCACCGGCCAGAAACAGGGCCAGCAATCCCGAGAGCAGAACAAATGTCTTCACGTTGTTGACCATGTCATCCTCCCCGAAAACAGAAAAGGCGAGCCCTCGTCGCTCTCGCGGCCTCCCGGGCCCGAGTCATCGACGAAGGTCTCGCCTGAAACGCTGATGCGTCTCGATGGCACCGTGTTCGCTGCCGCGAACAGTCTTGACGATGCCGCCGGCCGCCTGTCTCGGCGGCTGGGCTACTCCCCTTCTGGCGGGAAAGGTATCCGGGCCCCGCCGTCGCCGCCATCCCCGGTCCCGCCGGTCCGGCTCACAGGAGCGAGACTTCGGTGCCGGCCGCGACAGTTCCCGCTCCGGCCTCAATCGGCATCAGCGCGTCGGCCTGGGCGATCGAGCTGGTCAGCCACGATCCCTGATCGCCGGTGCGCCGCACCAGCGGCAGGGCGTCGGCCCGATGGTCCAGTCTGACCCGGAGATACAGATCCAGCGTCGGGTCGCGATCCACCGGTTCGGCAAGGATGCCCCGGTCGGTGTATCGGGTGGTCGCGCCGGTCCCGGCGGGGTCCGGGTCGAGCATCGCCGCAGCGAAGACACGAAATGTGACGTAGGCACTCACCGGATTCCCCGGCAGCGCCAACCAGGGGCGGCCATCGGGCAGCAGGGCCAGCGTGGTGGGTCCGCCCGGCCGGATTCTGACCCGCCGGAAGACGAGCCGAGCCGCCAGGCGCTCCATCGCGGCAGGGATATGGTCCTGTCGGCCGACCGAAATCCCGCCTGCGGTCATGACAAGATCGGCGGCCTGGGCCGAGGCCACCGCGGTGGCAATGGCCTCGGGGTCGTCGGCCACCAGCCCCAATGGCAGTGGCTCGGCGCCGCATTGCTGTATCAGGGCGGTGAGCATCGGCGTGTTGGCGTCGGCGATCCGGCGACCCGACGCGAGGTCGTCTGATCGGTCGAACCCCACAACCTCATTCCCCGAGCACAGCAGCGCCACCCGCGGCTTCCGGAACACCTGCGGCGATGCCACTCCCAGCGCGGCCAGCAGGGCGACGGTTCCCGGGGTAATGACGCTGCCGGCCGGAAGCGCCACCTGATCCGCCGCAATATCGCCGCCGAGCGGGCGGACGTTGCGGCGCAGGTCGCGACGATCATCGATCCTGACGGCGGGCTGCTCGCGCTGGGACAGCAGCGTGGCGTCTTCCTGGCGGATCACGCTGTCGGCGCCCTCGGGAACCCGGCCGCCGGTCGCGACCCGCCAGGCCGATCCCCGGCCGAGCGGCGGCGGTGGGCCGTCTCCGGCATCGCCGCCACCGGCCACGGACAGCACCGCGCCGTCGTGATCCAGGTCGGCGCTCTGCACCGCCCAGCCGTCCATCGACGCCGCGGTCCAGCGCGGCAACGGCCACGGGGCGACGACCGCCGTCGCCAACCGGTGGGCCACACTCCGCTCGAGCGGCAGTCGCACCGCCGGCATCGCCGGCATGGCACCGATGGCAGCGGCGCGCGCCTCGGCGACCGACAGCGGTGTCATGGCCGCTCAGTACCGCCGACCGCGGCGCTTCTCCAGCACGATATCGAAGCCGGCGGTGATGGTGGGCAGCAGCATCCAATGCGACCCGATCGGCGGGTGGAGGTCGCCGACCGGGGCCGGGCCGTCGACCACCTGAAGCTGGACGGCCGTGGCGCGGAACTCGACCGAGAACTGATAGCCGCTGTTGGGTGCTGTGGCGAAGCCGATCGCCAGCGCTCCGGTGGGTGTCACGGTCTTCGAGCCGTCTTCGGCGTAGACCGGCAGCGCGAAATCCTGGAAGTCGCGGGTGAAGAATGCCGTCACTGTGGTCGTGCTGCGCGGCACCAGTGACAGGCCGGCCATCGCCTTGAGATAGGGCTGAACCGCGCCGCGGGGCTGCGGTCGCCAGATCACGCCCCCCATGGCTGACACCGCCGATGCTGCACGCTTTTTGTAGTCCAGCGCCCGGCAGCCGATGGCATTGAAGGGATCGGGTGTCGGTTCGGAAATGATGTCACAGTTGTCGACAGTACCGAGGCCCAGGTAGCCCACCTCACCGGTGATGCCGAAGGTCGGCCGGGGGAAGTAGCTCAGGTGCCCGCTCAGCGTGATGTTGCTGCGCAGGGTGCGGTGCAGCCGGAACAGGTCGGGCGTCGCGCTGTTGGTGGCTACCGGTTGATCGGTCTGCCAGAGGTCACCGCCGCCGATGTAGCCGACGTTGAGGCCGACAGCGAGGCGGGCCTCGTCGTTGGTGCGCTGCGCCGACAGCGTCGGCGTCAGGCAGGCAATGGCACACAGCAGAAATCCGATGCGATCGCGCGCCATGGGGAACCTCCCGGCGGTCAAGGGGTGCTCACGGAGCGATGCACTCCGCTTCGAGGGTGTCGTCTTCGCGGGCAATGACCCGCACAAGTTCCACACCGGGCGGCAGCTCCTCGGCCAGCGAGCGCCAGATTTCGCGAGCCAGCACCTCGCACCCGGGCAGGGCGTCGCCGCGGGCGACGGGTTCGAGAGCCCGATTGAGATCCTGATCGGCGAAGCGCTCGATCACCCGACTGTGCAGCAACGCATCGAGAAATCCGAGGTCGACCAGCAGGCCGGTGTCGGGCGCCGGATCGCCGGCGACTGTCACAGCGATCTGATAGAGATGACCGTGGCCGGGCCGCCGGGCGGTCCAGCCGAAGCGCCGCTCAGCTTCGGCGTCGCTCCAGTCGTTCCGTGCCATCCGATGGCGGGCATGGAAGCTGATCCGTCGGGTCAGCCGGCAGCGCGGCGGCATTCAGAAGGCGATGCCGATGCCAACCGACAGCGCCGGCGTGAAGGCATACTGGCCGTCGTGTCCCACCGGGTCGATGGCGTGGGGATCATCGGCGGTGCCGGGAGACTGCGTCGGCTCGACGCCGTAGAGCAGTGGGTACTTGAGCTTCCAGGCGTAGCCGCGCGCTTCGGCGCGCAGATAGAGCCGATCGGCGAGGAACAGTCGGGTGCCGATCAAGGGAGCGAAATAGAACTTGGTGCCGAACTCGTATCCACCCGGATCGCCTTCATCACCCGAGGTATTGCGCACCACCCCGACCCCGACGCCGAGGAACGGTGCCAGCCGGTGCCACCGCTTGCCACCTGTCAGATTGAGCTGCACCAACAGTTCGCCGCCCAGCAGATGGGCATCGCGGGTTCCCACCACCTGATCCTCGGGCGCCACATTGGGATTGAGCACTGTGCGCTGGGTCCGGCTGGCCCAGATGCCCAGCCCGAGCGAGAGCGAGTTCTCGGCGCGGATCAGCGCGCGGAAGCTGGCGAACGATCCGTCGCGCGGGCCGACCGGGACCGGTCCGCCGGAACCCTTGATCGAGCCGACCGCCAACTCCCAGGCGGTGGCCATCCGGATGTCGTGATAGGGCGAGGCCGTGGGAGCACTGCCCACCTGGGCTGCCACCGGGGCGGCGATCAGCAGCAGAGCTGTGGCCGGGACAAGCGAACGGAGCACGATGATCAATCCGGAAGAAGGGTACGGCCGGTCATCTCCGCCGGCTGAGACAGGCCAAGGAGATGCAGAATAGTGGGGGCGACGTCACAGAGCGCACCGCCGACGCGCAACTGATCGACCTCCTCGGCCAGCGCGAGGAAGGGGACCGGGTTGGTCGTGTGCGCGGTATGCGGCCCGCCGGTGAGCGGATCGATCATCTGTTCGGCGTTGCCGTGATCGGCTGTCAGCAGCAAGCGTGCGCCGTTGCGTTCGAGCGCCGGCAGCAGCCGACCGAGACAGCGATCCACAGTCTCCACCGCCGTGCGCACCGCCGGGATCACGCCGGTATGCCCCACCATGTCGGCGTTGGCGTAGTTGCAGAGATAAAAATCATGATCGCGTCGGTCGAGTGCCGCGATCAGAGTGTCGGTGATACCGACAGCGCTCATCTCGGGCCGCAGATCGTAGGTTGCCACCTGTTGCGACGCCACCAACTCGCGTTCTTCGCCGGGCCAGCTCGGTTCGTAGCCGCCATTGAAGAAGTAGGTCACGTGGGGATACTTCTCGGTCTCGGCGGTGCGGAACTGGCTGCGACCGGCCCGGCTCAGCTCTTCGGCCAGGATGCGTGCCATCGAGAACGGCGGGAAGGCCTGCGGCAGGGTGAAGGTCTGATCGTACTGGGTCATGCTGGCGGCGGCGAGCTGGGGCCGATCCGGTACGGGAAAACCGGTGAAATCGGCCTGGGTCAGCGCCGCCACGATCTGACGCATGCGATCGGAGCGATAGTTACCGAAGAACACCGCGTCGCCGTCACGCATCGGAGCCACCGGGTGGCCATCGCGGGTGACCACGATCGGTCTGACGAATTCGTCGGTTTCGCCGGCGGCATAGGCCTCGCGAAGCGCTGCGATCGGGTCACTGGTCGGCGCACCCTCACCGTGGACCAGCAGGCGCCAGGCGAGTGCCGTTCGATCCCAGCGCCGGTCGCGGTCCATGGCGTAGTAGCGACCGATCAGTGAGGCCAGCACTGCACGCCCGGCGCCGAGGCGCGCGATGTCCTGCTGCAACCGTTCGAGCACCGCCACGCCGGCGGTGGGAGCGGCGTCACGGCCATCGAGAAAGCCGTGGATCGCGATGCGCGGGACATCGAGTGCGACGAAGGCCCTGAGCGCTGCGCTCAGGTGGCTGTCGATGGCGTGAACCCCGCCGGCGCCCAGCAGCGCGACAAGATGGAGCGTGCCACCGGTGCTGCGGACATGGTGCGCCAGGTCGACAAGGGCCGGCAGGTGGTCGAAGCTGCCGCTGGCGATGCTCTCGTTGATGCGGACCAGATCCTGGGGCACCACCCGGCCGGCACCCAGGTTGAGATGGCCGACCTCGCTGTTGCCCATCTGGCCCTCGGGCAGACCGACCCGGGTGCCGCTGGCCACCAGCAGGGTCCGCGGACTGCGCGCGATCAACCGATCCCAGGTGGGGGTGTCGGCCATCGCGATGGCGTTGCCCTGCTGCTCCGGCCGCCATCCCCAGCCGTCGAGGACGACCAGCACGACCGGTCGGCGATTACTTGTGCTGTTTGACATGATCCCCCGTGGCGCCTACACTCCCGATGCGTGAGCCTCGTTCGTCAATCTACCCCGCCGCGATGCCGCGTTCCAACCGGATTCGTCCGCGTCGCTCTGCTGCTGCTGTCGACCAGCCCCGTGATCGGGCAGGCCGCCGACCGCATGCCGGCCACTGCCGACTTCTATAATGAGCCGCTCGGCACCCCGCTCGGGACCCTGTCGCGCAACGCTGCTGTGAGCTTCGGTCGGAGCCGCTCCGGCTGGCGCGAAGTGACACTGCGGGGCTGGGTCGAGACCAGTTCTCTTCGTTCCGATTCCCGGGACGGCTTCGACGTCTCGGCGACCGGTGACAATACCCCGGTACGGACAGCCCCCGAAGCCAATGCCCCGGTCCGGGCCGCCGTGCGGCTCGGCGTGCTCTTCGATCGACTGACGACCCGCAGCGGCTGGACCGAGGTGCGCCGCACCGCCTGGACCCGGATCGACACGGCGAAGGCCGCGGCCACGCCGGCGCCTCCGCCGCCACCGCCCCCTCCGCCACCGGCGCCGGCGGCTGCCGGCGACAGCGGAGCGACCGGGGGGGCTGCCGTCGGTAACGATTCGGGATTTGTGGCTGTCCTGGCGGGCCATCCCTTCTCGGCTGAACCCGATGGCGCGCCGATCGGTCAACTGGAGGCGACCCGGCGCACCGAAGTGGTGGAGCGGCGCGACGGCTGGAGCCGGATTCTGCTCGACGTCTGGGTCCGCGACGGTGCCGTGGCGGGAGCCCCGGCTCCTGACGGCATCACCGGCCGGGCGGTACGGGAGGCACCCGACCGGTTTGTCGGGCAGAGTGTCGACTGGTCGTTGCAGGTGCTGGCGGTACAGACTGCCGACGAACTGCGGCCCGAGCTGCCGGCGGGACAGCCCTATGTCCTGGCGCGGGGGCCGCTGCCGGAAACCGGGTTCGTCTACCTGATCATTCCGCCGGCCGAGGTGGCCGCCTGGCGCTCGCTCGGCCCGCTGGAGGAAGTCAGGGTCCGGGCTACCATCACGGCGGGCCGAACGCGCTACCTTCCGATACCGGTGCTGGAGCTGGTCCGACGACTCGACTGAGAGGCGACGATGGAAGAGCATCTGCGCGAACGTATCATGCGGCGCCTGGCGGAACTTCCCGACGAGCGGGGGTATCAGGTGCTCGACTATGTCGAGTTCCTGGAGAGCCGCTATGCCCAGCGGACCCAACCCGATAACTTCTTCACCCGCATCACCGAAAAGGTCGAGGACACGCTGCGGGCCGGCAAGGCTCCGATCAGCGCGATCTCAGGGACTGTCGGACTGTTCGACGGCGCCGCCAAGGTGGTGCGGGGAATGGCCGCCGCCGCCCAATCGGTGGTTGAGGGTGCAAGTCAGACTACTTCCAAGCCAGCCACGCCGACGCCGCCCGAGGCGGCTCCGCCTTCCGACCCGGAGTCTTCCCGCTGAACTCATCAGACAAGATCGACTTCGTCCGCGGCATCGGGCCGTGGCAAGCCGCCTCGCTGGTCGTCGGGACGATGATCGGCTCGGGGATCTTCATCGTCTCGGCTGCCATCTCGGTGGAGATGGGCCCCTGGGGACCGGGCGGCCTGCTGCTGGTCTGGCTGCTCACCGGATTGCTCACCGTGGCCGGCGCGCTCTGCTACGCCGAGCTGGCGGCGATGCTGCCCCGGGCGGGAGGGCAGTATGTCTTCCTGCGCGAAGGCATCACACCGGCGGCCGGTTTCCTGTACGGCTGGACGCTGTTCACCGTCATTCAGACCGGCACCATCGCGGCCGTGGCCGTGGCCATGGCCAAGTACCTCGGCGTGTTCTTTCCGGCGCTGACCGACACCATTTTCCTCTCCTTCGGCAGCCTGCACCTCCCGGGGGCTGCTGCGGAAATTCCGATCGGTGCCTCGCCCCAGCGGATCGTGGCCATCGCCTCGGTGCTGCTGCTCACCGCCATCAACGCCCGCGGCGTGACCCTCGGCGCCGGGATCCAGACAGCACTCACCGCGATCAAGACCCTGGCGCTGGCGCTGCTGGTGGTGCTCGGCATCGCGATCTTTCGTAACGGCGACATCGCGGCCGCCAACTTCGGCAACTTCTGGGGCACCGGTGACTGGACCCTGGCCATGCTGCCGGTGGTCGGGGCGGCGATGGTCGGTTCGCTGTTCTCGAGCGATTCGTGGAACAACGTCACATTCGCCGCTGCCGAAGTGCGCGATCCCACCCGCAACCTGCCGCGGGCCCTCGCCCTGGGCACGCTGGGCGTCACAGTGCTCTATATCCTGGCCAACGTGGCCTACCTGAGCGTGCTGCCCTATCAGGGTGACCCGGCGGGAACCACCGCGCTGACGCAGGGCATCGCCCACGCCAGCGAGGGACGGGTCGGAGCGGCGGCGGTGGAGGCGATGCTGGGGCCGATCGGCGGCATGGCCATGGCGGGGCTGATCGTCATTTCGACGTTCGGCTGCAACGCCGGCCTGGTCCTCGCGGGACCGCGGGTGTATTACGCCATGGCCCGCGACGCGCTGTTCTTCCGCAAGGCCGGCGAGCTGCATCCGGTGCGGCGGACTCCCGTCTTCGGGCTGTGGGCTCAGGCGCTCTGGGCCAGCGTGCTCTGCCTCTCGGGCACTTACAATCAGTTGCTCGACTATGTCATCTTCGCCTCGGTGCTGTTCTACACCCTGACCACCATCGCCCTGTTCATGTTGCGCCGCCGCCAGCCTGACCTGCCCCGACCGGTCACCGCCTTCGGCTATCCGGTGGTGCCGGGGCTGTATATCGCGGCGCTGACCGGCCTGATGATTGTGCTGCTGATCCGCAAGCCGCTCTACACCTGGCCGGGTCTGGTGCTGGTGGCCCTGGGGATTCCGGTCTACCTGCTGTGGCGTCGGGGGCAGAACCGCGCGGGGGCGTCGGGTTGATCCCCGCGCGGTGCAGGGAGTAGTTTGGGAGATGTACCCCGTTCCCTGCCGCACCCCTCGGGTGTCGATCCGATGAGTCGCGTCCGCGACTATCCGGGCCTGACCTTCGACGATGTCCTGTTGCTGCCGCGATACAGCACTGTGCATCCCAGTCAGGTCGATATCACCAGTCGTCTGACCCGGACCATTCAGCTCAAGCTGCCGCTGCTCTCGGCGGCGATGGATACCGTCACCGAATCGGACATGGCCATCGCCATGGCTCGGGCCGGCGGCATCGGCGTGATTCACAAGAACATGTCGATCGATCGTCAGGCGGCCGAAGTCGATCGGGTCAAGCGCAGCGAAAGCGGCATGATCCTCAATCCGATCACACTCGGTCCCGATCGGCCGGTGCGGGAGGCGCATGCCCTGATGCGGCGGTTCCGGATTTCGGGTGTGCCGATCGTCGATGGAGCCGGCCGCCTGATCGGGATCATCACCAATCGCGACTTGCAGTTTGAGGCGGGCATGGATCGCCCGGTCGCCGAGGCGATGACCCGCAGTGGTCTGGTTACCGCGCCGGTGGGCACCACCCTGGCCGAAGCCGAGGCTATCCTGGCGCGTCACCGGATCGAAAAGCTGCCGGTGGTCAACGAGGACGGCGTCCTGACCGGGTTGATCACCGTCAAAGACATCTTCAAGCGGCGCCAGCATCCCGACGCCAACAAGGACGATCACGGGCGGCTGCGGGTCGCCGCCGCCGTGGGGGCGGGGCGCGAGGCGTTCCAGCGCGCCACGGCTCTCGCCAACGCCGGCGCCGACGTAATCGTAGTGGATTCGGCCCATGGTCATTCGGTCGGTGTGCTCGACACCGTGGCACAGTTGCGTGAGGCGCTGCCGGATATCCAACTGATCGCCGGCAACGTGGCGACGACCGCCGGCGCGCGGGCACTGGTGGAACGCGGTGTCGATGCGATCAAGGTGGGGATCGGTCCCGGATCGATCTGCACCACCCGGGTGGTCACCGGGGTCGGCGTGCCCCAGCTCACCGCCGTGATGGAAGCGGTGGAGGGGGCCGACGGCGTCCCGGTGATCGCCGACGGTGGGATCAAGTACAGCGGCGACGTGGTCAAGGCCCTTGCGGCCGGCGCCGAAAGCGTGATGATGGGATCGATGTTGGCCGGCACCGAGGAGAGCCCGGGTGAGAGCATCCTGGCCGAAGGGCGCCGGTTCAAAATGATCCGCGGCATGGGGTCGCTGGCTGCGATGCAGGATGGCTCGGCCGATCGCTACTTCCAGGACGGCGAGGTCTCACCCAGTAAGCTGGTGCCCGAGGGCATCGAGGGACGGGTGCCGTACAAGGGACCGGTGGGCGATGTCCTGTTCCAGATGACCGGTGGTCTGCGCAGCGGGATGGGATATTGTGGGGTCGCTGATCTGGCCGAGCTTCGGCGCGATACCGAGTTCGTCAGGATCAGTGCGGCGGGATTGCGGGAGTCGCATCCGCACGATGTGACGATCACCCGCGAAGCGCCGAACTACAGTGTGTGAGTGCAGGTAGGTGAAAGACGGGCCGGGTGACGCCCGGCCCCCGCAGGTGCTGTTTCCGGTTGTTCCTCTTCGTCTGGACGTGATATGACGCGCCGTGTGCCGCTGGCCCAACGACTCGTTGTGTACTCCCGTTCGATCGGTGGCGCGCGGTGCCATTCGACCGGGCGACGTCCCGGCTCGTTCAGGATTTTCCTCGTCGCCGCCACCGAAGGAGTTGCCGCATGAGTCTGTTCCGCACCAAGGCCCTCGAAGCCTTTATGCCCGGGGAGGGCGAGCCGCAACTGGCCCGCACCCTCACCGCGACCAATCTCGTTCTGCTCGGCATCGGTGCCATCATCGGCGCCGGCATCTTCGTGCTGACCGGAACGGCGGCGGCACAGTATGCCGGACCGGCGATCTCGCTGTCGTTTATCCTCGCGGGCGCAGGCTGTCTCTTCGCCGGACTCTGCTATGCCGAGTTCGCGTCGATGATTCCGGCGGCCGGCAGCGCCTACACCTACGGCTACGCCACGCTGGGCGAGTTCATCGCCTGGATCATCGGCTGGGACCTGATCCTGGAGTACCTGTTCGCGGCCTCGACGGTTGCGGTGGGATGGTCGGGCTACTTCGTGGCATTCCTTGCCGAGTTGGGGATCCATCTGCCGCCCACGCTGGCGGGCGCGCCGCTGGATGTGGTGGGAACCCACACGCTGGTGCGGAGCCAGATCTGCGTCGATCCGGCCACCGGCGGCATGGCGGTCGATGCTGTGAATCACGGCGCCGTCGAACTCGCCAACTGCGTCGCCGGCGGGTTCACTATCGTGTCGGGCGTGATCAATCTGCCGGCGATGCTGCTGGTTCTGCTGCTCACCGGTCTGCTGATCCTCGGCATCCGTGAGTCAGCCCGGTTCAACAACATCATCGTTTTCATCAAGGTCGCGATCGTCCTGATGGTGATCGGCTTCGGCATCAAGTATGTCGACACCGCCAACTGGCACCCCTTCATCCCCGACAACACCGGCACCTTCGGCTCGTTCGGCTTGAGCGGTGTGGTGCGCGGCGCCGGAGTGATCTTCTTCGCCTACATCGGCTTCGACGCGGTGTCCACCGCTGCGCAGGAGGCCAAGAATCCCCAGCGCGATCTGCCGATCGGTATTCTGGGATCGCTGGCCATCTGTACCGTGCTGTATATCGCCATGTCGCTGGTGATGACCGGTATCGCCCACTACCAGACGCTCGACGTGCCGCATCCGGTGTTCGTCGCCATTGCCGCCGCCGGACCGGCCCTGGCGTGGTTGGGCTATCTCGTCAACATCGGTGCCATCGCCGGCCTCAGCTCGGTGGTGCTGGTGATGCTGATGGGCCAGCCGCGGATCTTCTACGCCATGTCGCGCGACGGCCTGCTGCCGCCGGTGTTCGGCAAGGTCCATCCCCGCTTCCAGACGCCCTGGGTGGCCACGGTGATCACCGGTGGCACGGCGGCGCTGATTGCTGCCTTCTTCCCGATCAACCTGCTGGGCGAGCTGGTGTCGATCGGCACCCTGCTGGCCTTCGTGATCGTCTGCGGCGGCATTCTGGTGCTGCGCCGGACCCAGCCCGACCTGCCGCGGCCGTTCCGGACGCCGTGGGTGCCGCTGGTGCCGATCCTGGGCATCCTGGTCTGCGGCGGCCTGATGGCGTGGCTACCGCTCGACACATGGATTCGTCTGGCGGTCTGGATGGCAATCGGCCTCGCGGTGTACTTCGGCTACGGCCGCCACCATTCAGTGCTGGGTCGGTCGGAGAATCGCGCCGACTGATTACCTTCCCGGCATGACCAGCACTTCGGTAGCCTCAGGGAGCGCCGCCCATAAGCTGGCGGCGCTCCTTGTGTCCGGCAGCCGCGTCTGCCTGACCACCCACGTGAACCCCGATGGGGACGGCCTGGGTAGCGAGGTCGCCCTGGCCCATCTGCTGCGGGCGCGCGGCGTCAACGTCAGCATCTGCAACCCGACCCCGACGCCGGAGCGGTTCGATTTTCTGTTCCGCGATCTCGCCGGGGTGGACCGGACCAGCAAGGCCGTGGTGGAGCTGCGCCGGGCCGACGTGATAGTGGTGCTCGACATCAGCGAGCTGTCGCGCCTGGGTGGTCTGGCGGAGACCGTCGCCCAGCGCGGCGTGCCGGTGATCTGCATCGATCACCATGTCAGTCCGGGCGCACTGCCCGACGGGCCGCGGTATATCGATTCGACTGCCGCCGCCACCGGCGAGCTGATCCATCGGATCGCCGGTGAGCTGGGCTGGCCGATCGGCCCGTCGGCGGCGCATGCCCTGTACGTGGCCCTGGTGACCGATACCGGCTCGTTCCGATTCTCAAATACCACACCGGCCACGCTGCGCACTGCCGCTCATCTGATCGAGTGCGGTGCCGATCCCGAGGCCGTCTACCGCGACGTCTACGCCTCGGGGACGGTCGGTCGGCCCCGCTTGCTGGCCGAGGTGCTCGACACGCTGGTGCACGAAGCCGAGCCCGGTCTGGCATGGCTCACTGTGCCGGAAGGGGCGTTGGAGCGTCATGGTGTCGATTCCGACGATCTCGATGGTGTGGTCGAGCATGCCCGTGCCATCGGTGGAGTCCGGCTGGCGCTGTTGTTTCGCCAGGTGTCGGCCGGCCGGATCAAGGTGTCGTTCCGATCTGTCGGATCGGTCGATGTCGCGGCGCTGGCGCGCCAGTTCGGCGGCGGCGGTCATACCAAGGCCGCGGGGGCCGCGATTGTGGGAAGTCTCGACGCGGTGCAGACGGCAGTGCTCCGCGCCGCCCGGGAAACCCTTGCCGCTGAGGTGGCATGATGTCAGCTCATCCGACCGCTGTCGGCTCGGCTGAGGAAGTGCTGACCCGCATCGAGCAGGCGCTCGATCGGATCAGGCCCTATATCGCTTCCCATCGCGGGCATGTCGAGGTCATCGATTTCGACCCGACCGAGGGCCGACTGTTCCTCCGCCTGGGCGGAAGCTGTCACGGCTGCGCCGCCGCGTCGATGACTCTCAAGATGGGCATCGAAGTCCGGCTCCGCGAGACGGTGCCCGAAGTTCTTCACATCGAATCGATTTAAGACATCATGGCTGACCTCAGTGCCCGTATCCGTGCCGCTCTCGACGGCGTTGTGACTCCCCGCACCGGCCAGGGTCTTGTCGCGTCGGGGATGATCGACGATCTGGTGATCGACGACGGCGTGCCGGTGTTCACCTTCCTGTTGCGCCGCGACGATCCGGCCACCCTGGTGCGCCAGGCGCGTCAGGCGCTGGAGGCGTTGGATCTGCCGCCGGCCCGAATCACTGTGCGCAATCCCGACGGACCGGCGCCGACCACTCATGCGGCGCCCCAGAGTGCCCGGGCCGGTATTCCGGCGCCCACACCGATGGCCGTACCGGGCATCGACAAGGTGATCGCGATCTCGTCGGGAAAGGGCGGCGTCGGCAAGTCGACGGTGTCGGTCAATACCGCGATTTCGCTGGCGGCGCAGGGCCTGCGGGTCGGACTGATGGACGCCGACTTTTACGGCCCCAACATTCCCCGGATGATGGGAGTGTTTGAGCGTCCGGGCGTCGATGCCGAGAAGCGGATCGTGCCGCTCGATGCCTACGGGGTGAAGCTGATGTCGATCGGATTTCTGGTCGACCGCGACGCGCCGGCGATCTGGCGCGGCCCGATCATCACCAAGGTGTTGCAGCAGTTCCTGCACGACGTGGCCTGGGGCGAACTCGATGTGCTGCTTGTCGACATGCCGCCGGGGACCGGCGATGCGCAGCTTTCGCTGGTGCAGCAGGTGATGGTCAGCGGCGCGGTGATCGTGACCACGCCGCAGGAAGTGGCGGTGGGCGATGCGCTGCGGGGCGCCCGGATGTTTGATCGGGTCAACGTGCCGGTGCTGGGCGTGGTCGAGAACATGAGCGGCTTCATCGATCCGGTGACCGGCATGCGCCATGACCTTTTCGGCAGCGGCGGCGGTCAGCGTCTGGCCGAAGAACTGGCGGTTCCGCTGCTCGGCGAAGTCCCGCTCCAGGCCGGGCTGACCGAGGCGGCCGACCGGGGCGAGCCGGTGGTGGTGGCCGCGCCGGGGACGGCGGCTGCTGTCATGCTGGCCGAAGCCGCGACGCGGATCATGGCCCGGGTCGCCGAAGTGGGTGTGCGACTGCCGGAAATTTCCTGATCGGCTCAGGCGGGTGCGAGGCGGCTAGGGATCCCGCCGTTCGACAGTGATGTCGGCGACGTTGGCCGTCAGATCCACTGTCAGATGATGGCGGGCCTGATCAAACCCGACCGACTCCCGTCCGCCGTTTCGATCGACAAGACCGTCGGCGGCGACCCGCGCCAGGAATGCATCGGTGGCGCGGATCCGGAGGCCGATGTCCCGCGGCAGTTGCAGGGTCAGGGTGCCCATGGCAAGCGAGACCACCAGGTGGGTATCCCGGCGCCAGGTCCCGTCCATCCCCATCACCAGACGCCCCGCTCCGCCATCGAGCGTGATGCTGGCGCAACCGGCGTTGGCAAAATGGCGCACCCGCAACTCACCGGCGCCGATCCGAAACACTGCCCGTTCGCAGTCGCCGGTGGTCGGCGCTGAGACGTCGATGGTTCCCATGGTGGCGCCGGAACTGACTGTGATCCCACGAAGCTGAAGGCGGGCCAGGTCGAGCGCGGCATCGCTGGCGCCGAGGTTGGCGTCGAGGTAGAGCGGCACAGTGGGCGCGAAGCTGAACCGGGCCGCCTGCCCCAGGTGGTCGCGCGAGGTGACCCGAAGGCCGCTGTGGCCGACGGTTTCGAGCCCGATCCGGAGCAGACCGGTCCGGCTGTCGTAGCGCTGAACCGGGGTGAAGCGTTCCGCGTCGTAGCGCATCAGGGTGCGGTACAGTTCGGTGGAATCGCCGGCTTGAACGGCGAGTCGGCCGGCGCCGAAGTCGAGGGTGACCCGCAGCGGGACCGCCGCACTGCCCAACGGCCGGTGGGCGGAGTAGGTGCGCATCGTCTGGGCGGCAAGCGGCGATGCTGCCGCAAGCAGCGCCGCCGCCAACCGCAGAGTGACAGCCGGGATCATTCGGGCGACTTGGGGGGACGGGTCACGGCGGGAACGCCGAGCTGGGGTGTGGCCCAGAGATACTCATCAGTCATCATCGCCGGCGGCAGCAGCCGACCGGAGAATTCTTCACGGATGCCGCCGCGCGACAGCAGCGCGGCGCCGAACCCGACCGTGGCCACCAGCCAGGTCGCCAGCGCGGCAATCACGAAGCAGAGCGCGCCGGCGACCGGCACCCAACCGATCAGTGCCCAGGCGAGCCACGGCACCGTCATCGCGAGCATGCCCACCAGGACGTAGCGGTAGGAATTGGGAGAGACCACCACGCCGCGGGCCAGTTGTCGCCGGGTCATGGTTTCGCCGATGGCGTGGCCGACGTCGAGCAGGCCGCCCACCACGGCTGTCACCGCCAGAATCAGATAGACAAGGGCCGCGAACGGGACCAGCAGCGCGCCGGCCACAGTGAGGACCAGTCCGACCACCAGCATGCCGAAGGTGGGCAGCAGCAGAACCTGCGCCAGGATGCCGGCCAGGAAGGCGCGTCCGAAGGAGTGACTGACGGTGTCGGAGACGATCTCGAGATTGGGCCGCCCGAATGTCACAAGGGCGAACCCCAGCGCCACAAAGGTGAGCAGCAGTCCCGCCAGGCCGGCCAGCCGTCCGGCGAGTTGCGGCAGTGCCCGGGGGGCCGGCGCCACCTGGCGCGGTTCCAAGGTGCTGGTCACGCCGCTGATGGTACCGTCGGGATCGCGCACCGTGCCGTTGATGGCGAGCACGTCGCCGACAACGTGGCCGCCGGGATGGATGATGATGTTGCCGTCGAGCGTGACAAGATTGCCCTCGAGCCGACCGTGGATGTCGGCGTCGCCCTCCAGCACGACCACATGACCGTGGTGGACTTCGGCCGAGCCGAGAGTGTAGTCGCCGAGCCGGGCGATGCCGCCCACCACAGTCAGCCGGGTTCGGCTCAGCGGCGTTGCAAGAGCCGCCCGGAGGTCGTGCTCGAGCAGCTCAGGGGTTTCGAGGTGCCCAGGATCGACGCTGGGGTCGGTGTCATTGCCCGTCGCCACGGCCTGGGGCGCGACGGCCGCGGGCAGCAGGAACGGCACCAGCTCCCGCACCTGCGCGGCCAGGTCGACCAATCCCGAGTTGCCGGGAGGTGGCTCGGCGGAACTGGTACCCGGGATCAGGGCGAGGAGCAGGGCAACCAGTACCGCGCGGTTACCAGGTCGCATCGGTCGCAGACCGGGTCAGCAGCCGACGGAATCCCGACAGCAGGGCCACATACCCGAGCGCCGCCGCCGCCAGGACCGGAACGGCGCGGGCCGGAGAGGCCACGCTGTCCCACACGGCGGCGAACCAGGGCTGCTCGGTGGTGTTTGCCACCAGCGCCTGGAGAGTGAGCCAGAGTTGGGTGCTCAGATCATCAAGGGCGGGCCCCGCCAGTCGCTGGGCCGCCGCCGGGTCGAGAATCGCCCAGACGAAGCCGGCTGCCACCAGGCTGCCGGCAAGCGCTCCGCCGACGACCATCCGCCGCCGCGCCGCGACGACCCGATCCCCTGGCTGCACTGTCGGAGCGACCCGGGCAGCGGCGCGATTCGCCGCGAGGCGGCTCAGCACCGTCGCCGGAAATTCGGCGGAGGGCTGCCAGGTGGGCAGCGCCGCCAAGGCTGCGATAAGCTGGGCATCATGCCTCACCATCGCGCGGCAGGTGGGGCACGTTTCGAGATGGGACATTGCCCGCGCAGCGGGTCGGGCCTCATGAATGCTGTCGAGTTCATCGGCACTGAGGTGCGCGGCAACAACCGAAGTCATAGTACCCTCCGTGTACGGATCGGGTCGGCTCTGTGTTTCATGTCAGGTAGCTGTCCTGCAGCAGCAGGCGCAGTTCGTGTCGGGCGCGGTGGATGTAGGTCTTGACTGTGCCGAGCGGCAGATCGAGGATCTCGGCGATTTCCTCATAGGGTCGGCCCTCGACGTGGCGGAGCAGGATGCAACTGCGATACTCGGGACGGAGTTGGGCGATGGCGGTCTCGATCTGTTGGCCCAGTTCCCGGTTGGTGACCTCGTCGAGCGGCGATTCGGCATCATCGCCGATTTGCAGCGTGGTGGCTTCGATCGCCTCGGCGGTTTCGGCGTGGGGTGAGCCATCGAGCGAGAGCGTCTTGAGGCCGCGGCGGCGGAGCTGATCGATGGCGGCGTTGTTGGCGATCTTGAAAATCCAGCTCGAAAAGCGGAACTCGGGGCGGTAGGACTCAATCGCGCCGAGCACCTTGATGAAGGTCTCCTGGGCGAGATCTTCGGCCAGTTCGCGGTCGCGGACCATGCGGTAGATCAAGGAAAAGACCGGCCGTTGATAGCGGCGGATCAATTCGCGGTAGGCCGCTTCGCGCCCGGCCACTGCGTGACGGACCACTTCCTGATCGGTCAGAGCCCGCCAGTCGGGCGGCGTGGGATGCGTCATGATCGCCGCCATGATGGCCCCAGCGTGCCGCTGCCGGTAGCTTTGGTGATCATGTCACCGAGACCGACAGCCCTGCCGCTGGCCGGAGGCGATGCGAAGCGGGAGTATGTCCGCGAAGTCTTTGCCGCCATTGCGCCGCGTTACGACCTGCTGAACCGGGTCTTGAGCCTGGGGGCCGACACCCGGTGGCGGCGGACGGCTGTGGACCGGCTGGGCTGGCCCGAGCGGCCGGAGGGGCGGTACCTCGACTGCTGCGCCGGGACGCTTGATCTGGCGGCTGAGCTGGCCGAGCGCGAGGCGTTTCGGGGGCGGGTCATCGCGGCGGATCTGGTGCCTGAGATGCTGCACCAGGGGCGGGACAAGAGCGCGGCTGTGCTTGCCACGGCGGCCGATGCCCTGCGCCTGCCATTTGGTGATGGTGTGTTCGACGGAGCGATGGTCGGATTCGGGGTGCGCAATCTCATGGACCTCGATGCGGGACTGCGGGAGCTGGCGCGTGTGCTCCGCCCCGGGATGCGACTGGTGATCCTCGAATTTACTACGCCGCGGCGTCAACCGCTGCGCGGATTATACCTGGGGTATTTTCGTCGGATTCTGCCGCGCATCGGACGACTGGTGTCGCGTCACGGCAGCGCTTATGACTATCTGCCGGCCTCGGTGCTGGCCTTTCCCGAGCCGCCGGCGCTGGCGGCGCGGCTCGAAGCCGCCGGATTCGGCAACGTTACCTGGCAGACCCGCTGGGGCGGGATCGTGGCCATTCACACCGGAGAACGTCTCGCCTGATGAGTCTCGACTCGCTCGCCGATTTCATCGCCGCCATCGAGCGGATCGGTGAACTGGTTCGGATCGACCGACCGGTCAACTGCCATCTCGAAATTGCCGAGATCGCCGATCGCACCATGAAGCTGCCCGGCGGCGGTCCGGCGCTGCTGTTCACCCGACCGGTGCTGGCCGACGGCCAGGTTGCGGCGATGCCGGTGCTGATCAACGCCTTCGGATCGCGGCGCCGGATGGAACTGGCGCTGGACTGTGACAGCCTCGACGGGATTGGCGACCGGATCGCCGAACTGCTGGAGCTGAAGGTTCCCAGTGGTCTGATGGCCAAGTTGGCGCTGCTGCCGCGCCTGGCCGAAGTGGCGAAGTATCCGCCGCGGCTCACCAGCGGCACCGCGCGCTGCCAGGAGGTCGTCTGGCGCGGGGAGGATGTCGATCTCGACACGGTACCCATTCTGACAACGTGGCCCGGTGACGGCGGCCGCTATCTCACCTTGCCGATGGTGATCACCCGGGATCCGGTTCACGGGGGACGCAACGTCGGGATGTATCGGGTGCAGGTGCGCGGCCCGCGCGATCTGGCGATGCACTGGCAGCGACACAAGTCGGGCGCCGCCCACTGGCGCGCCATGGCGAAGCGGGGGGAGACCATGCCGGTGGCGATCGCCCTGGGCGGTGATCCGGCGGCGATCTATTCGGCTTCGGCGCCGCTGCCGCCGGGGATCGACGAGTTTCTCTTCGCCGGCTTCCTCAGACGACAGCCGGTGGAACTGGTCCGGGCACTGACCTCTGATCTCGAGGTGCCGGCCGCGGCCGACATTGTGATTGAGGGAGTGATCGATCCCGCGGAAGAGCTGGTGATGGAGGGCCCCTTCGGCGACCACACCGGATTTTATTCACTTGCCGATCTGTATCCCCGGATGCAGGTCACCGCTGTCACCATGAGGCGGCAACCGATCTATCCGGCCACCCTCGTCGGGCGTCCCCCGATGGAGGACTACTGGCTGGGCCATGCCACCGAGCGGATCTTCCTGCCGCTGCTCCGGCTGACAGTGCCCGAGATCGTGGATTATCACATGCCGGCTGTCGGCATCTTCCACAATCTGGTGTTTGTCAGCATCGACAAGCAGTATCCCGGCCAGGCCTACAAGGTGATGCATGCGCTCTGGGGGCAGGGGCTGATGGCGCTCTCCAAGGTGCTGGTGGTCGTCGATCGGGATGTCAACGTGCAGGATCCCGACGAATGCTGGTGGATTGCTCTCAACAACATCGATCCCCAGCGGGACATCGAGTTTGCGCGCGGCCCGGTCGACGTGCTGGACCACGCCTCCAGTCATTTCACCTTCGGCAGCAAGATGGGGATCGACGCCACGCGCAAGTGGCCCGAGGAAGGATTTACCCGGGAATGGCCCGAACGGATCGTGATGGACGATGCCACCCGTCGCGCCGTCGATGGCTTCTGGGATGAGTTGGGGATCGGCGCCCGTGAGTGAGCGATCGTGGGGCTGAGCGCACGGGAGGGCCAGACCTTCGCCGGACCCGGGGCGTGGGCGCGGTGGGCCAGCTTCGTGAAGCTGCCGCACACGCTGTTCGCGCTGCCGTTCGCCCTGCTGGGCGTGCTGGGAGCCTCGTGGCAGCAGCCGCTCGCGCTCGACACTGTGGTCTGGGTCGTGGTGGCATTTACCGCGGCGCGATTTGCCGCCATGGGATTCAATCGGATTGTCGATCGGAACTTCGATGCTGGCAATCCGCGCACCAGCAGTCGGGAGATCCCCACCGGACGGATCACTGTGGCGGCGGCGAGCGGATCGGTCGTGGTGGCGGCGATAGTCTTTATCCTGGCCAGGGCCCGACTCAACCCGCTCTGCCTGGCGCTGGCGCCGGTGGCGCTGCTCTGGGTGCTGGGTTATTCGTACGCCAAGCGCTTCACCTGGTGGCCGCATCTCTGGCTCGGGCTCTCGCTGGCGATTGCCCCGGTGGGCGGCTGGCTGGCGGTCACCGGGAGCTGGAGTCAACCGTGGTGGGTGCTGCCGGCGATTGTGGTGGCGGTGCTCACCTGGGTGGCGGGATTCGACATCTTCTACGCCTTGCCCGATGAGGAATTCGATCGCGACGCCGGTCTCCGCAGTGCCGTGGTGCGGCTGGGCCGGCGCCGGGCCATCCTGCTGGCCAAGCTGCTGCACGGGATCACAGTGCCGGCGCTGGCGCTGTTCGGCTGGGCGGCCGGATTCGGGATCTGGTACGCGGTGGGTGTCGCGGCTGCGGCGCTGATCCTTGTCTGGGAGCATCGCCTGGTGCGCCCCGACGACCTCTCCCGGCTGGATGCGGCATTCTTTACCATGAACGGGGTGATGAGCGTGACGGTGTTTCTCTGTGCCCTGGTGGACCGGCTGGTATGACACGCCCGGTGCTGCTCGCGGTGACCGGAGCGTCGGGTGCCCCCTACGCCGTCCGCCTGCTGAGTGTGCTCGCGGGCGGTCGGGTCCCGGTGGACCTGATGATCTCGTCTCATGGCTGGCGGCTGCTCGACACCGAAATGGGCGTGGCCGACGAGGCGGCGCTGCGGCGAGCGACCGGCGGCGATTGGTCCACTGTCACCTGTCATCGGGTCGATGACCGCGGGGCCGCACCGGCCTCGGGATCATATCGCCACGGCGGCATGGTGATCTGCCCCTGTTCGATGGGGACGGTGGCAGCCATTGCGATGGGCAGTTCCCGGTCGCTGATCGAGCGCGCGGCCGACGTGACGCTCAAGGAACGCCGGCCGCTGATCGTGGTGCCGCGCGAGACGCCGCTGTCACTGGTGCATCTGCGCAATCTGACGACGCTGACCGAGGCGGGTGCGCTGGTGCTGCCGGCGATGCCGGGCTTTTACCATCGACCGACCACTGTCGCACAGCTTGTCGATTTCGTGGTACAGCGGATTGTTGATCAGCTCGATGTCGAGCTGCCGACGGAACTCGTACCGCGGTGGAACGGCTGATGCGCCTCGGCATTATCTCAGATACCCACGGGCTGCTCCGCCCCGAAGTGTTCGAGCTGTTTGCCGGGGTGGATCACATCCTCCACGCCGGCGATATCGGGCCGCTCGATCTGCTCACCGAGCTGGAAGCTCTTGCACCGGTCACCGCGGTCTATGGCAATACCGATGGCAGTGAGGTGCGGGCCCGGCTGCCCCGCGTGCAGCAACTGCGGCTCGACGGCTTCGATATCGTCGTCACCCACGGCGACCAGTTCGGCCGCAGCGTGCCGAGCGAAGCCTTTCATGCCGCCTACCCCACGGCGGACATCCTGATCCATGGCCATACTCACATTCCCAAGCTGGAGATCGTGGATGTGGTGGTGACTGTGATGAATCCCGGCGGCGCCGGGCCGCGGCGGTTCGACATCCCCGCCTCGGCGGGAATCATGGAACTGGAGACGGGGATCCCCCCGCGGGCGCGACTGGTGCCGCTCACGGCGGCCGACGAGGACTGATTCCCTCAGCGTCGGTGTGGCGAGCGCGTGACACTCTGGCGGAGTCGAGCCACAGCCGCGCGAGAATTCCTGCGCGGGACCCGATGCCCCAATTGCATGCCATCACGCAGTTTGCGTGTGAATGACGACGCCGAATATTGACGTATGAAATCTGCATCGTTCGCCGCTGTCGCCGCCGCGATGCGGCCCGACCCTCAGTGTTGACACTCTTCCACTCAAGGAGCGGTACGATGCGTTCTGTCGTTGCTGCGGCCGCGCTGGCTGCCTTTATCATTCCCGCGACCGGGCTCGGTGCCCAGGTGGTCACGTCGCCCGGCGTGCTGACCACGGCTCCGGCCGGAGCCACCCAGAACGATCCCGTGGTGCCGGGTCAGTGGGTGCGGCGCGAGGTCCGCTCGGGCTCGAGCATCGGGATTGATGGCACCTTTGCCCGCAGCGGCAACGGGTCGCTGCTGATGACCGGCAGCGGCGCAGGCTCCAAGGCCGATCTGGAGTACTGGTTCGATGGCGACATGCCGCTGCTGTCGAGCTTCGTCAGCGCCTCGTACGATGCCTATCGTGACGGTTCCAGCACCGTTGGGGCCTCGCTGCTTCCGGTCTTCCGCCTGATGATCATCAACCCCGACGAACCCAGCACGGCGGGCTACCTGGTGTTCGAGCCCATCTACGACACGCCCGGCTACACGGCGCCGACCGATAGCTGGCAGAGTATTGATCTCACCGGACGGGGCTTCTGGCTGCGGCAGTACGGCGTCAATTGCTTCTACGACGGAGTCCACGGCGGCACCAATACCGTGGCGGAGTGGGCGAGCGGTGATACCGCGACCTGCAGCGACAACACCACCTCCAATCCGCTGTCGGCCGAGACGCGGGTGTACGGCATCAATGTCGGCTTCGGCAGCGGCTGGAACGGCCAGTTTGCCGGGGCGGTGGACAACGTCGCCTTCTCCTTCAGCGACGGCACGTCGGGCAACTTCAATTTCGAAGTCGCCGGCGACGACAGCGGCAGCGGCAGCAGCACCGTCCCCGAACCGGCCACGATGACCCTGATGGCGACCGGTCTTGCCGGATTGGCGGCGACCCGGCGGCGTCGCCGCCTCGGCTGAGGGCGGTCACCGGCCCCGCGGGGATTCCGGGCGACCGATGCGCCGCTACGTTCCATCGGCGGGCGCCTGACCGGCAGGACTGATGCCGAGGCCGATCAGGCGACCCGCCGGGTCGAAGATGACGCGGAACACCACCGAATCATCGGTGAAGTCTGTGAAGTAGGCCTCATGCCAGAACTGAGGCCGACCGTCGCGACGGGTCATCTTCTCGACCAGCACCAGGGCTTCCTCACCGGTGTGTTCGGTAATCTGCCGCATCTGTTCGGCGATCCCGTCCACACCGCCCATCGCGCGGCGTGCCTCGTCGCTGGCGATGGCATAGATCGAGTCGGCTGAGCCGCCGAAGAACCACCGTGTCACTCGACGGCCCAGTTCCATGTAGCGCTGCTGATCGGCGGGCGAGAACCCGGCCGAATCCGTCGCGGAGTCGGCCGGGCTGCTTTGAGCCGCCAGCGGCAGGACCACCATCGCGCTGGCAACTGTGAAACGGAGTACTGCGCGGGCGCTGCGCCCCATGATCGACTCCACGTAAGAGGTGGAGGACATGACGGCGTAGGGTGCGCTATTGTTTCAAAATGAGACGACTGCCGCTCGACCCCTCAGTCGGTCGGCAGCGGTGTGGTGCGTCGCCAGGCATCGGGGTGGGTTCGGAACCACGAGGTCACCAGCAGCCGCTGTTGGAGCCGACCGGGGTCGTGCCGGCCGGGGGCAGGTTCGGGGGCGGCCAGTTCCTGGCGCATGACGGCGTCGAACGCCTCGCGTTCCAGCGGGGTCACCGGATCGGGGTAGCAGGCCCGGACTTCCCCTCTGATGATCAGGTAGGCCCGGGCATCGCCCCGCTCGCCCGGATCGCGATAGATGAACGAGAGCGCGTCGATGGCGGCGCGCGATCGGGCCAGCGCCGCGATCAGCCATTCGAGTGCTTCGAACTTGGTGCGCCAGTGCAGGGCGCGTTCGAAGTCGCCCCGGTCACTGGCGACCGTCATCGCCTCGATCACCGGAGCAATCGGCGTCACGGTGCGGCTTTCGCAGAAGGCGGCCGCCAGTTCGGCCCGCTGGCGGTAGGCGTGGGTGGTCAGGGCACCGGCACAGGGCCCGGCGCAGGTGCCGAAGTCGAACCGCGGACAGGCCGCCCGTCGCGGCGTCACGAACAGCTCAGCCTGCTCGGCGTAGTGCATCGGCATGTCGGCGCGGCAGTCGCGCAGGCCGAGCACGTCGCTGAGGGTTCGGGCCGCGGTGGCGACCCGCGCCGGTGAGCGCAGCGGGCCGTAGATCCGGCCGCTGTGGCGTTCCGGACTGGTGGTGGCGAGCAGGCGCGGGGCACTCTCGTCGGTCACGATCAGAAAGCTGTGGCGGCGGTTGCGGTTCATCGCCACGTTGAACGGTGGCCGGTGTTGCCGAATCAGCTCAAGTTCGGCCAGCGACGCCGCGAATTCACTCGGCCCGGGGTCGAATCTGATGTCGCTTGCGGCGTGGAGGATGCGCGCCGCCTTGTCGTCGGGATAGCGCGCCCGGAAGTAGGAAAGCAGTCGGGTCCGCAGGCGCTTGGCCTTGCCGACGTACAGCACCCGCCCGGCCGGATCGAGCATCCGGTAGGTGCCCGGCCGCTCGGGAGCCAGGCGCCGGATGCGGAACCGGAGGGCCTCGAGGTCGGTGGCGGGCAGGGCGAGCGACAGGGTCCCCATCGTTTCAAGATATCCTGAGCGGCAGCGGGCGCTCCGGCTTAGGAGCCGTCGCTAGCTCTGGCAGCGCCAGCAGAACACGGTTTGGCGGGCGTCGATTTCGTGAGTCTCGGCGAGTACTGTGCCGCAGTGACGACAGGGCTCACCGGCCCGACCATAGACCATCAGGGCGAGCTGGAAGTGGCCCGGTTGCCCGGTCGACGTGACGTAGTCACGGAAGCTGGTGCCCTCGCTCGCAATCGCCTGGGCGAGAATCCGCACCATGTGACCATGCAGGGCATGAAGCTTGTCGGCCGGCACGGTGTTGGCGGAGCGCGACGGGTCGATGCCGGCGGCGAAGAGCGCCTCGTTGGCGTAGATGTTCCCGACACCCACCACCTGGCGTTGATCCATCAGCACCTTCTTGATCGCGGCGCGCGACCGACCCAGCCGAGCGGCGAAGGCCGACGGCGTCAGGTGTGGATCGAGCGGCTCGGGACCCAGGCGCGCGGCGTAAGCGTCCCACTCGTCGGGACTGAGCCAGCGCAGCGTCCCGATCCGGCGCACGTCGCGGTAGATCAACACGCTGTCGTCGTCGAGGCGGCAGGTGAGCACGTCGTAGCGAGCGGCCTCGCCCTGGCGAGGTGCACTCAGGTGCAGCAGGCCGCCGCTCATACCCGGCTGGACATCGAGAATGCGGCGATCGGTCTCGATCAGTGCGTGCTTGGCGCGGCGATGGATCGCATGAATCCGTCGGCCGCGCAGACCACTCACCAGGGTCCGGCGCGTCACGCCGGCGAGCAGATTGTCGTGACTGAGTGTGACGGCAGCGATCGTTCGCCCGATCAGCCGCGGACGCAGCTCGCGGACCATGGTCTCAACTTCGGGGAGTTCCGGCATGGCGACAATCTACTGCGCCAGCCGGGCCGCCTCTCGCCAGCCGATGTCGTTGCGGTACTGCTTGCCGGCAAAGCCGATCGCCGCTGCCGCCTGGCGACTCGCCTGTTGCGCTGCGGCGAACGTCGGAGCCACGGCGGTGACGGCCAGTACCCGCCCGCCGGCGGTGACCAGCTCCTCACCCTGCCGCGCCGTGCCGGCATGAAAAACCACTGTGCCCGGCGGCAGTGCATCGGGAATGGTGATCACATCACCGCGGTGTGACGATTCCGGATATCCGCTGCTGGCCAGCACCGTGGTAACAGCCGCCGCGTCGCTCACCTCGATCGCGGGGAGCGGCGCGCCGCGGGCCGCGGCATCGAGCAGTGCGGTGAGCCCCGGTCGGAGCAGCGGCAGGACCACCTGCGTTTCGGGGTCACCGAAGCGGCAATTGAACTCGATCACATTGGGCGTGCCGTCCGGTGCGATCATCAGACCGGCATACAGCACGCCGCGAAACGGTGCGCCGCGCCGGCGCAGCTCTGCCAGCGTGGGCAGCAGCACCTCGCGCTCCACCCGCGCCAGCAGTGCCGGTGTGGCCAGCGCCACCGGCGCATAGGCCCCCATGCCGCCGGTGTTGGGACCGGTATCTCCCGCGCCGATCCGCTTGTGATCCTGCGCCGCCGGGAGCAGACGAACTGTCTCGCCGTTGGTAACGGCGAAGATCGACAATTCCTCGCCTTCGAGATACTGCTCGATCACCACTGTGCGTCCCGCGTCGCCAAAGCGGGACTGTGCGAGCATGGCAGTCACCGCCTCGCGCGCCTCGACGCGACTGGAGCAGACCACGGCGCCCTTGCCGGCCGCCAGACCCGAGGCCTTGACCACCAGCGGCTCAGCATGGGCGTCGATGTAGCTGAGCGCGGTATCGAGGTCGTCGAATGTTGCGCTGGCTGCTGTCGGCACCGCAGCCGCGTGCATCACATCCTTGGCGAAGGCTTTGGACGCCTCGATCTGCGCGGCGGCCTGACCGGGACCGAACACCGCCCGCCCTTCGGCCCGGAGCCGGTCGGCCAGGCCCAGGGCCAGCGGAACTTCCGGCCCGATCACCACCAGGTCGATCCCGAAGGCGTCACTCAGGTCGGTCAGCCGGTCGAGGTCATCGGCGGCGACCGAGTGATTCGTCGCCAGCTCAGCCGTGCCGGGGTTGCCTGGTGCGGCGTGCAACTCGTGGTCGGGATTATCACGATGCAGCGCGGCGATGATTGCATGTTCACGTCCGCCGCTCCCGACGACCAGAATCCTCACGCGGCACCCGGTCCCTTGTCGCGGTCCTCGAACGCCTGGCCGAACGCCTCGCGGGCCTGACGGGCGGCCCGCTTGGCGGCGTCGGCGATATTGGCCGCGGCCTCCTTCATCTCCTGCCGGTAATAGGCACCGGCTTCGCGCACGTCATCGCCCAGCGGGCGGGTGGCGTCGTCGCTGCCGCGGCGGGGATAGTCGCCGGCAATGATCCGGTCGTACGCACCCGACTGAATCCAGACCTGGATTTCGGCGGCGCGCACCACATTCATCGGATGCGTCAGGGCCAGCGTGTTGAGAATCTTCCAGATCACGTTGAGCCCCTCCTTGTTGCTGGCGTACTCATTCGCCTGCTGCAGGAACGGCTCAAGATTCAGATCGCCCGGGCGCACCACTGCCGTATTGCCGCCGCCGGCCATCTTCATGAACAGTCGCATCGACGCCGCCATATCCTGGCTGCCCAACAGACCGGCGCGGTCGGCTGACAGCTCCGACTTGCGATACCACTCCAGGAAGGCCAGCCGCACCGGCAGCAACACGATGCTGGCCAGCACCGGCAGCACACCGAGCGAAACCAGCAGCATGATCTCGGCGATGGTGCTGTAGAGCGCGTGCCCGCTGATGACATGCCCCAGCTCATGGGCCAGCAGCACCCGCTGCTCGTCGGCATCGAGGATCTCGAGCGCTGAGGAATGGACCACGATGAAGGGATGGTCCACCCCGTAGGCGCCGGCGTTGAACACCGGCGTCTGGGTCACGTACAACTCGGGAATCTCGGTCCACCCGAAGGTGGCACAGTTCTCGATATGGAGTCCCCAGAGCAGCGGATACTGGGTCGGTCCGACCCGAACGGCATTGCCCTGGAACAGCATCCGGATGCCGGCTTCTCCGCCCAGCACGCCGAGGATCTTGCGAATGATCTCATCGACACCGGGCAGCGCGCGGAGCGCCTGCAGGGCGGCCCGATCGGCCGGATGTTCCCAGGCCACCGGCGCAATGTCGGGCAGGGCCACGCGGGGGCGAGGAGCGGGAAGCGATGTCATCGGAATCTCACGGTTGAAGTGTCATCCGACCATACGGCGGGGGAGGGTCTCCTGTTTCATGATGCATCGTCAGTCGGCCAGGGCCTGATCCAGGTCGGCGATCAGGTCGGCGGGGTCTTCGATGCCGATCGACAGTCGGACCAACGAGTCGGTGAGTCCCATCTGCTCGCGCATGGCGACGGGAACCGAGGCGTGGGTCATCGAGGCGGGGTGTCCGATCAGCGATTCCACGCCGCCGAGCGACTCGGCCAGGGCGAAGAGGCGAACCCGTTCGACCAGCCGACGGGCCCGCTCGGGATCGCCGACCTCGACCGAGACCATACCGCCGAAGGCGCTCATCTGGCGGACGGCCAGCTCGTGCTGGGGGTGGTCGGGGAGGCCGGGGTAGTAGACCCGAGGCAGATCGCCGCGCTGAGTCAGCCAGGTGGCGATGGCGAGCGCGCTGGCGGAGTGTTGTGCCATCCGGAGCGGCAGGGTGCGCAGGCCGCGCAGGGCCAGCCAGCAATCGAAAGGTCCGGGGATGGCTCCCGCCGCATTCTGGAGGAATCCGATCCGTTCGGCCAGGTCGTCCCGGGAGGTCACCAGCGCGCCGCCCACCATGTCGGAGTGGCCGTTGATGTACTTGGTGGTGGAATGCAAGACGATGTCGGCGCCGTGCGCGAGGGGGCGCTGCAACACCGGCGTGGCGAAGGTGTTGTCGACCACGAACAACACCTGGCGTTCCTGACAGATCGCGCCGACGCGGGCGAGATCGGTGAGGAACATCATCGGGTTGGTCGGCGTTTCGACATAGACCAGCCGGGTGGCCGGCGTGATAGCGGCATCGAGTGCCGTCGGATCACGCAGGTCGACGAAGTCAAAGTCGAGGCCGAACGGGCGCATCACCCGTTCCATCAGCCGATGGGACCCGCCGTAGAGATTGCTGCCGGCCACGACGTGATCACCGCTGGCGAGCAGCTTGAGCACCACGTCCAGCGCCGCGAGGCCGGAGCCGAAGGCGAAGCCGTGGCGGCCGCCTTCGAGTGCCGCGAGTGCAGCTTCGAGGGCCTCGCGGGTGGGATTGCGGGTGCGGGCATATTCGTAGCCATTGTGCGGAAGGCCGAGCCCGTCTTGAATGTAGGTCGATGTCTGATAGATCGGCGGCATGACGGCGCCGGCGAGCGGATCGGCGATGCTGCCGGCGTGGACCGCGGTGGTCGCGAGGCGGTGGTGCGTGGATTCCGTCTGACGATTCGTCATGGCAAGTTTGTTCTCCTGGCTGGCGGAAGCATAGAGCCCCCCCTCGGAGCCGGCAAGCATTGGCGTGACCCTCTTACCTTTGAGCGATCATGACGACGCGCGATCCAGCCTCACCCGCGGATATGACAGTCCTGGTCGTCGATGACGACACCAGTGTCCGGCGCGCTCTCCGGCGAGTGCTTGAACGCAGTGGCTACGCGGTCCACGAATCCCCCGATGCCGAAACGGCGGTGGCGATGCTGCCCGATCCCGGCATCGATCTGGTGATCAGCGACCTGCACATGCCACCGGGTCACGATGGCACCTGGCTGCTGCGTGAGGTGCAGACGGTCCAACCCGACGTTCCCGTGATCATGCTGACCGGCAACGCCGACATCGCCACTGCGGTGTCCTGTCTCAAGCTGGGTGCCGCGGACTATCTGGCCAAACCGGTGCTGGCGGGTGAAGTGCAGGCCCGGTCCGCCAGCGCGATTGCCCAGCGGCGCATGGCGTTGGAACTGCGGCGCTTGCAGCAATCCTATCAGTCGGATCTCGAACAGCAGGTGCGGGAGTTGTCGCGCCGCAATGAGGGAATGTTTCTGGGGCAGGTGCAGATGGCGGTCCGGATGCTGGAAGCCAAGGATCGCTATACCCGGGGCCATTCGACCCGGGTGGCCCGCTACTCCCGGGCGGTAGCGCATCGGCTGGGCATGACCGAACGCGATGTACAGGAAGTGCACCTGGGTGGTGAACTTCATGACATCGGCAAGATCGGCACCCGCGATGCGGTGTTGCACAAGCCGGGACGGCTCACCGCCGAAGAGTTCGACGAAATCAAGCGCCACACCGTCGATGGCGAGCAGATGCTGGCGGTCCTCCGCGCCGAGCATCCGCTGGTGCTGGAGATCGTGAGATCGCATCACGAGCGGATGGATGGATCGGGATTTCCTGACGGGCTGGCGGGCGAGCAGATCCCGCTGGCGGCCCGGATTGTGGCGGTGAGCGATTCCTACGATGCGATGACCACCACCCGATCCTATCGGGCCGAGCAGCCGGTGACCTGGGCGCTTGAGGAATTGCGACGCTGTGCCGGGCATTCCTTCGATGCCCGGGTGGTCGAGGTGTTTCTGGCGGTGCATGCAGACGAGAAGTGGGGCGACTCTCAACCCTGAACAGGGAAGGCGTACGCACGACGTGACGGATACAATGATGGTGTCGGTGTCAGGAATGCGCGGCTTGGTGGGCATCGACCTGACGCCCGAACTGGTGGCGCGCTATGCGGCGGCCCTGGGACAATGGGTGCGCGAAGCCGGTGGGACCACTGTGGTGATCGGTCGTGATGCCCGCACCTCGGGGGCGATGTTTGCCGGGGCGGCGGCGGCTGGGCTGGCATCGGTGGGCGTCGATGTGATCGACATCGGGGTGGTCCCGACGCCGACGGTGCAGATGGCCGTCGAGCACCACCGGGCCGGAGCGGGGCTGATCATCACCGCCAGCCACAATCCGATCGAGTGGAACGCTCTCAAGTTTGTCGGCCCCGACGGCATCTTTCTCGATGCCGAGGCCGGTGCCCGGGTCCGGGCCCTGGCCGATGCCGGCCCGACCCGGGTGGGCTGGGACGGGATCGGCAGGCACCGGGAGGACGGCGACGCCGTGGCCCGGCATCTCGATGCCATCATGGCTCTCGATCTGATCGATGTCGCGGCGATTCAGCGGGCCAGGCCGGTGGTGGCGCTGGATTCGGTGCGGGGCGCGGGCGGTCCGCCGATGCGGGCGCTGTTCGACCGGCTCGGGGTGACGATGCATGGTATCCATCTGGAGGCCGACGGCCGCTTCCCCCGTCCGCCCGAGCCCACTCCTGCCAGTCTGGCGGAACTGGGCGAACTGGTGCGTTCCACCGGGGCCCAGGTGGGGATGGCTGTCGATCCCGACGTGGACCGGCTGGCGCTGGTGGACGAGACCGGCACCCCGATCGGCGAGGACTACACCCTGGCCCTGGCGGTACGGGCGGTGCTGGCTCAGGCGGGGCCGGCGGCGGCAACGGCCCGGGTGGTTGTGAATCTGTCGACCTCGCTGGTCGTCGCCGATGCGGCTCATGCTCACGGGGCCACGCTGCTGCGGGCTCCGGTGGGCGAGGCCAATGTCGCCCGGGCGATTCTTGCCGAATCGGCCCTGATCGGTGGTGAGGGGAACGGCGGGGTGATGTATCCCGGACTGCACGTCGGCCGGGACGCTCCGCTGGCTGCGGCCCTCATCTTGCAATATCTGACGCAGCAGCAGGTGCCGCTCTCGCAGGTGGTGGCGGCGGCCCCGCGCTACGTCATCGTCAAGGACAAGGCGCCCCGCGGTGGTGATCTGCCGGCCACCTATGCGGCGCTTCGGGCGGCGTTTCCTGATGCCGAACGCGATGAACGCGATGGTTTGCGGCTCGGCTGGTCCGATCGGTGGTTGCATGTGCGGCCGTCGGGGACCGAGCCGATTGTTCGTCTCATTGCCGAGGCGCCCACCAGGCCCGAGGCTGAAGCATTGATCGCAACGGCACGCGCCGCCTGAGGCGCCAGAGGAGTACACCACACTATGTGCGGTATTGTCGGATATGTGGGACCGCGGGATGTCGCGCCGATTCTGTTGGACGGCCTCAAGCGGATGGAGTACCGGGGCTATGACTCGGCCGGGATTGCCGTCCTGACGCCTGACGGTCTGGCGGTGCGCAAGGCGGCCGGCAAGTTGTCGGTGCTGGTCGACGAACTCGCCGAGGCATTGCCCCGGGGCACCATCGGCATCGGGCATACCCGCTGGGCGACCCACGGGGCGCCGACCACGCCCAATGCCCATCCGCACACCGATCAGTCGGGCCGGATCGCAATCATCCATAACGGCATCATCGAAAACGCCTCAGATCTGCGTCAGGCGTTGATCGCCCGCGGGCACCAGTTCAGTTCGGAAACCGACACCGAAGTGCTGGCCCATCTGATCGGGGCCCTGTATCAGGGCAGTCTCGAAGAAGCTGTCGCGGCGGCGCTGCGCGACGTGGACGGCGCCTACGGAATCTGCGTCGTCAGCACCGATGAACCGGGCACTCTGATCACCGCCCGCAATGGCTCGCCGATCATTCTGGGGATCGGCGACGGCGAGTACCTGGTGGCTTCCGATCAATCGGCCATCGTGGAACACACCCGCCGGGTGATCTACCTCGACAACGGCGAGATGGCGGTGTTGACCCGGGACGGTTACCGGGTGCGCACCCTGCGCTCCCGGCGGGTGGACAAGCCGATCAACGAGATCGAGTGGGATCTCGAGACGATCGAGCGCGGCGGCTTCGAGCATTTCATGCTCAAGGAAATCTTCGAGCAGCCCGAGAGTGTCGAAAACACTATGCGGGGACACCTGCTGGAAGAGACCGGTAATGTCCGGGTGTATGGTCTCAAGCTCGACGACGAGCAGATCAAGTCGATCAAGCGGGTGATCATCACCGCCTGCGGCACCTCATGGCATTCCGGCCTGATCGGCAAGTACATGCTGGAGGAATTGGCGCGGGTGCCGACCGAGGTCGAGTACGCTTCGGAGTTCCGCTACCGCAACCCGATCGTCGACGACGACACGCTGGTAATCGCGATCTCGCAGTCGGGCGAGACCGCCGACACGCTGGCCGCACTGCTCGAAGCCAAGCAGCGCGGGGCCCGGAGTATTGGTCTGGTGAACGTGGTGGGGTCGACCATCGCGCGCGAAGTCGACGGTGGTCTCTACCTGCGCTGTGGTCCCGAGATCGGCGTGGCCAGCACCAAGGCCTTCACCTCACAGGTGGTGGCGCTGGCGATGATCACGCTGCGTTTCGCCCGGCTCAAGCAGATGTCGTTGCTCGACGGCCGGCGCTGGGTGGCGGCATTGGCCCGACTGCCGGGACAGATCGAGGAGATTCTGTCGCGCGCCGACGAGGTGAAGGAGCTGGCCGACCAATTCGCCGACGCGACGAACGCGCTCTACCTGGGGCGCGGGGTCAACTTCCCCACCGCGCTCGAGGGTGCGCTCAAGCTGAAGGAAATCTCCTACGTCCACGCCGAGGGGTATCCGGCGGCCGAAATGAAGCATGGGCCGATTGCCTTGATCGACGAGAACATGCCGGTGATCGTGGTGGCGCCGCGGGACGCCATTTATGGCAAGATCGTGTCGAATGTGCAGGAGGTCAGGGCGCGCGGCGGGCGGGTGATCGCGATCACCAATCCCGGCGATGAGGAGATCAGCGCCTTGGCCGAGGCCACCTTCACGGTCCCCGAAACGCTGGACCTGCTCTCACCGGTGCTGACGATTATTCCGCTGCAGCTTTTCTCGTATTACGTCGCGCTCCGGCGCGGTTGCAATGTCGATCAGCCCCGCAACCTCGCCAAGAGCGTCACCGTCGAATAGTCGCGGCGCGGGCGGCGCTCAGGACGGATTGCGGAGCGCCGCCCGGGCAGCGGCCATCACGACCTGGTAGCGGCGATCCGAGGCCGCGCCGTCGATGTCGCTGCTGGTGTTGACCACCCCGATCACGCCGCGGTGGCTGTCGGGGTCGAGCCAGAAGAAGGAGCGAAAGTTGGCCTGGGTGCCGGTATGTCCCACCAGCCGACGACGGTCCTGCTGCCGGAGAAAGAACGACAACCCCATCATCTCCTCGTCGCTGGCCCGGACCACCGGCTGCCACATCGACTCAAGCACGGTGCGGGGAAGCAACCGGTCGTAACCGGCCTGCCGCGCCGAATCTGACGAACCGGCGAGAAAGCCGATCCAGCGGGCCAGGTCGCTCACCGGCGCATTCCAGCCGCCGTTGGGGATTGTCACGCCGGGATCAAAATCGGCACCGCGATCGTGGACGCCGTCGCGGTCGATGGCATAGTTGTGGGAGCGCTGGTCGCGCCATTGGACCGGTGTCCCGCCGAAGTAACTGGCAGTCATGCCAAGCGGAACGAACAGCGTTTTGTAGATCCGCCCCTGCCACGGGTCGCCGGTCATCGCCCGGATCGTGCGCGCGATATAGACGAAGCCCGGATTGGAATATGAGTACCGGCTGCCGGGTGCGAAGGCCAACTTCATGTAGGGCATCATCGCGACAAGTTGGGCCCATTCGGTGGGCTCGAAGGGCTCCCAGTCCTGGCCCCGGGTCCACGGCCAGGTGCCGGCCTGGAGCCCGGACGAGTGCGACAGCAGGGTTCGGAGGGTGACCCGATCCATGCCGCCGAAGTCGCTGTGGATTCGTTCCAGCTCGGGGACGAACCTGACAGCCGGCTGGTCGAGCAGCGACGCCGCGCTGCCCGCGGTGTCGAGCTGCATCAGGTCAACAGCCGTCAGCGTTTTGGTGATCGATCCCCAATGCCAGATGGTGCTGCGCTCGGCCGGGCGATTCCGCTCCCGGTCGGCGAAGCCGGTGTAGTGTTCGGCCACGATCCGCCCATCATCGACGAGCACCAATGCGCTGCCGACGATCCGGTCCGATGCGACATACCTGTCCATCGCCGCCGTGGCCTGCTGCCAGGTGGTCATCTGGGCGGGTGCCGCCGTGGTGGCGCCGGCGAGGAGCAGGAGCGGGGTGACGAGGGAGCGCGAGATCATCACGGCAATCTAGGCGGACCCCCCGTCCCCCGCTGCCGCGTCATGGTCAGCGGGGGTGGCCGCTGTAGCGCAGCCCGATGCTGAGCTCGAACATCATGGCGCCGCGACGATGGTAGCCTTCGGGCAATTCCTGATCGGTAAACAGGCTGGCCATTCGGGTCACCGCGAGCTGACTCACCACCTGCCAGCGTGCCGATACCGGCGCTGTGGCTTCGAGCAGGCCGGTGGCGCCCCAGCGCCAGCGGGCCGGCTCCTCGACACCGGGGAAGCTCCAGTGGATGCCGGTGACACCGACGGCCCAGGCCAGCTCGCCGCCGCCGCGGCGCAGCAGCGCTCGACCTCCGCGGACCGTGACACTCGTCGAACGCAGCAGGCCTTCGCTCAACACGCCGCTGCCACCGCCGGCGACGGCCAGGTCGTGCCCGGCGCGCGCCCCGCTCAGGCCGAAGCGCCACGGGCCGCGTTGCCAGCCCAGGTCGACGCCGACCCCCAGCGCCGGCTGCGGCCTCATGCCGGGGCTGTCGGTCAGACGGGGGGCGTCGGCATGGGCGGAACTGCGCCGATCGACAAGGCGGAGGCCGATATCGAACTGGGCGGGCAGGACGGCGGGAAGGATCAGCAGCAACAGCGACAGCGGCGCTCGGAACATGGGGGTCTCCCGGTTGAGGTGCCACAAGCAACAGAGCGGGGATCAACCATGCCTCAAATCGGTCAGGACTGTATGATATCTTGCGAGTTCCCAACCAGCGATCGAGAGGACCAACATGCGGGTCTTGGTGCAGCGGGTCAGTTCGGCCACGGTCCGGATTGCGGGCGACGCAGTCGGCGCGATTGAGCGGGGATTGCTGCTGCTGGTCGGCTTTGCCCCGGGCGACACATCGGCCCAGGTTGAGTGGATGGCCGAGAAGGTGGTGGGTCTGCGCCTGTTTCCCGACGAGGCCGGGTTGATGAACCGCGATCTGGGTGATGCCGGAGGCGCGCTGCTGGTGGTGTCGCAGTTCACCTTATATGGCGATGCCAGCCGCGGCCGCCGCCCCTCGTTCATCGGCGCCGCGCGGCCCGAGACCGCCATTCCGTTGTATCAGCAGTTCATTGCCGCGCTTGAGGCCCGGGGGCATCGGGTGGAGCAGGGCGTTTTCGGCACCGACATGGCGGTGGAACTGGTCAACGATGGTCCGGTGACGTTGATGCTCGAACGGGAGGCCGCGTGAGTCTGCCGTCGATTGTACTGGCCTCGGCATCGCCGCGGCGCAAGCAGTTGCTGGAGATGCTGGGCTTCGCGCCGATCGTACAGCCGGCCGATGTGCAGGAGATTCCGCTGCCGCGGGAGCGGCCCGAGGCGTATTCGCGGCGGCTGGCGCGGGACAAGGCGCGGGCCGTGCCGGGGCGTCTGGTGTTGGGAGCCGACACCATTGTGGTGCTCGACGAGCAGATTCTGGAAAAGCCCACCGACGACGATCACGCCCTGGCGATGCTGAATCGGTTGCAGGGACGGACCCATCACGTCATCTCGGCGGTGTGTCTGTTGGCTGATGGGACGGAGCGCGTTGCGCATGACCGCACCGCTGTCACCTTCCGCCCGGCCGATCCGGCGCTGCTGCGCGACTATGTCGCGACCGGCGAGCCGCGGGACAAGGCCGGGTCCTACGGCATCCAGGGCTATGGCGCCGCGCTGGTGGAGAAGATCGAGGGCGACTTCTTCGGGGTGATGGGGTTGCCGGTGGGGCTGGTGCTGCAGGTGCTGGCCGAGGCGGGGTATCCGTATCGGTTTGGGAAGTGACATGCGCCGCGGCCTGACAGTGATCCCGTTGATTGCTCTGGCGCTGCTCCGGCCGGGCGCGGCCGGAGGGGGCGGAACTCATGACGTGGCCAATGACTCCGCAGCGTCCCCGGCCATTGTCGGCGGAGCGCGGCACGATGCAGTCGCTGAACCTCCCGTTCGGACAGTACAGCGGTCCCAGTCGAGGCCGAGTCGGCGGTATTTCACGTCGCGCCTGGTTGAGCCACGGGTGGTGGGCGAGGACGATGGGGTGCTGCTGGAGCGTCCGATCCATTTGCGCGCCACCGGCGACGGCGGATTCGTGTTGTTCGACTACGGCGACATGACGGTGCGTCGTTTCGAGCCCGACGGTCATCTCCGCTGGACTGTCGGTGGGAGGGGGCAGGGGCCGGGACGCTTTGCTCAGGGCAGCGACCTCCGGGTGACATCGCGGGGCGAGGTCGTGGTACTGGACAACAACAACGGCCGACTCACCACCATCGCGGCCGATGGTCGGATTGCTGCGATGGCGCGCGTCGAGGAGCCGGTCCGGGGGTTGTTGGGTATTGCGGGTGGGAGCGTCACGGCTGTGAGACCTTTGGCCCCGATACCCTCTGGCGGGTGCCGATTACTGGCTCGGTCCAACGCAGTCAACCGATGCCGACCAAGATCGCGCTCGGATCGAATCTGGTGGCAGAATCGTACCCGACCGAAGACCAGGGGCGATCGGTGCTGGTGTTCCGCTGGTCCGATCGATTTGTTGCGCTGGCGCGCGATGGGACGGTCGCAGGTACACTGTCGGGAATTGACTCGATACCCTTTCCTGACGTGAGTCGCCAGGTGCTCTCTCCCACGGGACTCACCGGGCGGGACGGAGCGACAGTCACGCAACTGCGGGTGTCACGCGTCGATGAGCGTGCCGAACCGGCGACCCGAGGGGCGACAGTCTGGCGGCGCACCCTGCTGGTCGTTGCGGCGCGAGCCGGTTCCGATTCGACCAGCGTCCTCGATGCCTATGACATTGAGTCAGGGCAGTATCAAGGGTCGCTGGCCTTGCCGGTAAGGGCCAGTGGCGTCGCGCTGCTCGATGCCGATCATCTGGCGGTGCTCGACACTGAACTGGTGCCGGTCGTGCGGATCTGGCGCGTGGCCCCGAGTGGCGCCCGACCGCTCCGGCTCGAGCGTGAGTCACCGCGATGACATTCGTTCGACACACCATGGCCGTGCCATCGGAGTCACGCGGAATGGCGGCGACATATGCGGCTAGGCTTCTTGTCACATGTGTCGCACCACTGCGGGCCGACCACCCTGCCTACGGCACCATCCTGGCTACTCACTTCGGCTTCTAAGTGGAGGGAACAATGAGATCGCCACTTTTCGGATGTACCCTGCTTGTGGTCTGCAGCGTGCTCGCCACGCAGCCGGTTGCGGCTCAGCGCGCGAGCGAACTCCGAAGCGGGCTCAGCGCGTCGCCGCCGATTGCGACAGTGGCGCCCGACCAGTCGCTGCGCCTCTCAATCCGCAAAACGTATTGGAAGGAAGGGGCGATCATCGGTGGTGTGGCCGGATGGGTGGCTGGATATTTTATTGTCGATGCGTTTGCGCCAAACGCGAGCGTGCCGGAGAAGATCATCGGCGGATTGGGAGGCGTGTGGATCCCGGGCATCATCGGAGCGTTGATCGGCGGCCAGTTCCCCAAGCGGGAGGCCTGATAGGGAATCTCCGCCGCCGATGCGTCAGCTACCCGGGCCGACCACCCTGCCTACGGCACCATCCTGGCTACTCACTTCGGCTTCTAAGTGGAGGGAACAATGAGATCGCCACTTTTCGGATGTACCCTGCTTGTGGTCTGCAGCGTGCTCGCCACGCAGCCGGTTGCGGCTCAGCGCGCGAGCGAACTCCGAAGCGGGCTCAGCGCGTCGCCGCCGATTGCGACAGTGACGCCGGACCAGTCGCTGCGCCGCTCAATCCGTCAGTCGTATTGGAAGGAAGGGGCGTTGCTCGGCGCGATACCAGGCTCAGTCATCGCCTTCTTTGCGTTCAAGGACTGGGGCGACAGCACAACGGATGGCGTGATCGCCGGCATTGTTGTGGGCGGTGTTGCCGGCATCATCGGAGCGTTGATCGGCGGCCAGTTCCCGAAGGGCGGGAGCTGAGCCCCCAGGGCACCCGACCGCTCCGCGTGGAGCGGTCGGGCGTCTCGCCGGTGAGAGCTGTTACTGTCGGGCTCTCGTCCGGGTCGTGGGCGTCTCCGCCGGCCCACCCAGTCCGGGGAACTCCTTGGGCGGTTCGGCGTTGAGCAGCCAGCGCACGAAGTAGTCCCAACGACGGCGCTGGACGTATCTGCTCGCTGCGCCATAGCCGTGGCGCGCGTTGGGAATCATCAGCAGGTCAAAGTCCTTGTTGGCCTTGATCAGCGCGTCGACAACTTCGAGCGTGTTGTTGGGCGGCACGTTGTCGTCAAGGGTGCCGTGCATCAACAGCAGCTTGCCCTTGAGGTTCTTGGCGTGGGTGGCGTTGGACTCCTCGGTGTAGTTATCGGTGCCATCGGCGTTCTTCACCAGCAGCCCCTGGTAGCGCTCGCCCCAGTCGTCCTCGTAGTGACGATTGTCATGATTGCCGGACTCGGCGATGCCGACGTCGAAGAAGTCGGGATAGCGGAACATCGCCGCGGCGGTGGCGAAGCCGCCGCCCGAGTGGCCGTAGATGCCCACCCGGGTCAGATCGATGAACGGGTAGCGCTCAGCCAGTTGCTTCATCCCGCCGATCTGATCGGGCAGGGAGTTGTCACCCATGTGGCCGTAGTAGGCATCGGCGAAGGCCTTATCGCGATCGGGCGTGGACCCCATGCCATCGATCGCCACCACGATGAAACCGAGTTCCGCCAACCCCTGGGCTTCACCACCCGTGACGCGGAAGTTGCGGCTGCCGACGCTGCCGGTCTGCGGTCCGGGGTAGATGTGGTTGATGATCGGGTACTTGCGATTCGAGTCGAGGTTGCTGGGGGTATACATCACCCCGTAAATGTTGGTGGTCCCGTCGCGGCCCTTCATGGTGACCGGCGTGACCGGATGCCAGCCGGCGGCCACCATCCGGGCGGTACTGGCGCGGGCAAGTTCGAGCACCTCCGCCCCGGTCGACGTGCGACGCAAGGACACCACCGGCGCGGCATCGATGCGACTCCATGTGGTGGTGAAGTACTTCCCCGAGGGTGAATACGCCGGCTCGGAGTGGGTGCCATCGTCGGGGGTGAGCGCGACCAGGCCGCTGCCATCGAGCTTGACGCGATAGTAGTGGCGGAAATACGGGTCGCCCTCGCCGGCGCCGAGACCGGCATAGGACACCTGATGGGTCAGGCTGTCGACAGTGAAGGAGCTCACATTGACCTGGTCGCGGGTAATCTTGTTCTTGAGCGTGCCGGTGGTCAGGTCGTAGAGGAAGAGTTGAGCCCAGCCGTCGCGCTGCGAGTTCCAGACAATCTCATTGCGGTCCCAGAGCACCTGCCAACCGCCGCGGCCTTCGCACTGGGTGGCGCAGCTCTCCGAGAAGACTTCCCGCACCGCGCCGGTGGCGGTGTTGGCCTCGCGGACCCAGATCTGCTTGTGATCGCGCGAGACCGAGGCGAAGACGATCCGGTCTCCGGTGGGTGACCACTTCATGTCGTCCATGTCGATGTTATCGCCGTTGATCGACCGGTGATAGTCGGGCGCCATCTGGAAGCGGGTCATCTTGCCGCTGTCGAGGTCGATCACCAGCCGCTCAATCATGGCCACCACCGAATCCCCCGGCAGCGGATATTTCCACGATTGCAGGGTCGGATGGCCGCCGTCGGGCTCGGTGCTGACCAGGTACATATCGCCCACCTGGCGCTCGTCCTGCCGGAAGGTGGCCACCTTCCGCTTGTCGGGCGAGAGCAACACCACCGGGCGGTCGCTGTGAGTCCAGCCGGCGTTGTTGGTGGCGTAGCCGTAGTTCTCAGTGCCGTCGGTGGTGAGCATCTTGCGTTCGCCGTCGACGGTGACCGCCAGATTCCAGTTGTCAATTTCGAATGTGGGGCCATCGTCCCGACCGCGGGGAGACCGCGGCGCAACCGAATCGCCGGTGGCAGTGCAGGTCTTTTCGCGCAGGGTGCAGCGCCAGATCGCCCGCGTGATCGCGAGATCAATCGTGGCGTTGCGGGATCCGAAACTGAGCGAGTCAATCGGCAGATGGTCGGCGTCGATTGTGGAATCGAGTGCCGTCGAGAGGGCCGTCGCCAGCGCGACATGATCAAAGGCCGCGCCCTTGGTGCGCTTGGTCGGATCGGCCACCATGAAGCGCCAGCCATCGGGTGTGGTCTCGCGCCAGGTGACCCGGTCATCGGTCTGCCAGGTGAGCTGGGTCACCGCGCCATCGAGAAGGTCGCGGGCGCCGTAACCACTCGACGCGGCGACGGCACGGGTGTAATCGTCAGCGGTGATCTGCTGCTGGGCCTGGAGCGGCGCCGCCGCCGGGAGAGCGACGGCAGCGAGCAGCAGTGACAGACGAACAGGGTGCATAGCGGTCCTCGGAGAAAGCGGGAAGGGGAAAGGTAGGAACACCGACCGGCGGGGAACAAGCGATGCAGCCCGGTTGTCAGCGGGATCGACGCACCGGGGGGCGTTCACTCTCCGCTGGCTGCCGCCCGTCCCAGCGCGGTGACCACCGCGGCGGCCTTGGCCTCGGTTTCGCGGAACTCGGCGCTGGGCACCGAATCGGCCACCACACCGGCTCCCGCCTGTACCGAGACGCCGTCGCCGTGGAATACCGCGGTCCGGATGGCAATCGCGGTGTCGAGGACCCGCGCGCCGTAGCCGACATAGCCCACCGCTCCACCGTAGGGTCCCCGTCGAGTCGGTTCAAGTGAATCGATGATCTCCATGGCGCGAACTTTGGGTGCCCCACTCAGTGTCCCCGCCGGAAACGCGGCGGCGAGCGCGTCGAGGGCGTCGAGGCCGTCCCGCAAGCGCCCCCGTACTTCACTCACCAGATGCATGACCCGGGAGTAGCGTTCTATCACCATCTGCTGCGCCACCTCGACCGTACCCCAGGCGCTCACCCGCCCGACATCGTTGCGGCCGAGGTCGACCAGCATCATGTGCTCGGCCTGCTCCTTGGGATCGGCCCGCAATTCGGCTTCGAGCGCGGCGTCGGCGGCGGGAGTGGTGCCCCGCGGTCGGGTGCCGGCGATCGGTCGCACCGTGACCTCGTCCTGTTCCACCCGCACCAACACCTCGGGCGAGGCGCCGGCCACAGTCACATCGCCCAGCCGGAGGTAGTAGCAGTAGGGCGCGGGGTTGAGCGCCCGGAGCCAGCGATAGGTCAGCAGCGAATCGGGCACCGGCGTGACGTCGAGCCGGCGCGAGAGCACGATCTGGAAGGCGTCTCCCGCCGCGATGTGCTCCTGGCAGATCCGGACCCCCCGCTCGAACGACTGCTGGTCGAACCGGGGATGCGTGGTCGGTGAGGCCACCGGAGCCGTCGGGTCGGCCAGGGGAGGCAGCTCGACCGGATGGCGCAGTCGGTCGAGCCACTCACTCTGCCGCGCGTCGGCGGCCCTGATGCGCGCGTCGAGCTCCGCGTCATCGAGGTCGCCGTCCACCACCACGTTGGCGATCACCGTGGCGCGGTGGAACAGGTGATCGAGCACCAGCAGGGTGTCGACCACCATGGCGACAGCGTCGGGAAGATCGCGATCGTCGGGAGGCGGAGCAGGAAGCGATTCGATCGACCGCACCACGTCGTAGCCCCAGAAGCCCACAGCACCGCCGGTAAAGCGCGGCAGATCCTCGAGGGCGTCGCTGGTGGTCTCGCGCAGCAACTGTCCCAGATGTGTCAGCGGGGGGATCGACTCCGCCAGCGGCCGCCAGCCGTCGGCATGACGCTGTTCCACCCGGGTCCCGCTGTAGCGGTACACCGCCGTGGGTTCGGTGGCGAGGAAGGTGAATCGGGCCCACCGTTCGCCGCCTTCGAGCGATTCGAGCAGAAAGCCGTAGTCGCCCCGATGCAATTTGGTGAACGCGGTGATCGGCGTATCGCCATCGAGTACCACGCTGCGGGCGAGGGGAACCCGCGAGTGGCCTTGAGCTATCGCCCGGCGGCAGCGGGCGCGCAATTCAGCAGTCATCGCGGTGCCGCCGCCGCATACTGGCCGGGCTCGCTGAGCGTGGCGCGCAGCATGTCTCCCGCCGGACGGCGGGTGGGCAGAAACTCGAACCGGTCATTGGGCAACACCCGGCCGATGCCGAGGGCGGCCTCGTACAGGCTGGGACCGAGATAGTGTTCGTCGATGCCGTCGGGAGCCTGGAAGTGCATCGCGAAACTATAGGTCAACGTCACCCCGGCGGGCCAGCGTGGTTGGGCGCTGAGCCGCAGGCCGTAGCGGCCCGGGACCTGGCTGAGTGTCATTGTCACCTGATCGGTGGCGCCACTGTCGGGCGGGACGGTCACCGTTGCGAAGACCGCGTTGTCGGGCGGGACGTGGCGCATCACGATGGTGCGCCCGTCGCGGGCGGCGAAGCGCACTGTGGTATCGCTGGGCGAGACGCCGGCCTGCTCGAGGATCAGTACGTCGGCCAGCGGCAGCGGCGGTCCCTGGCGCAACAGGCTGCCACGGTCGGGGGCCGTCTGGTCGTAGCGGGTCCGTCCGCCGCAGGCCGTCAGCACGGCGAGGGCGAGCAGTCCTATTTTGAGACCATGGTGCATCGTGGGCTGGCCGCCGCCGTGGCGCTGCTGCTGGGGGTCGGTCAGCTCACCGCCCAGTGGCAGCAGGGCGATTCCGTCGCGCTGGTGCGGCGCGCCGTCGCGAGTCGGATCGGACGGGATACCGCCCAGCGCCTCACCGCCTGGCAGGCGAGTGCCCATGGGTTGATCCGCTTTGCGCTGGTCATCAATCACGACAAGACACCGATCGAGCGAGTAGTCCGAGCCGACGAGCTGCGGCTGGAAGTGTACGGTGAAGCCCCGAATCGGAGCAAGCAGCGGATCGTTGCGTGGCGCGATACGATCCTCTTCCCGACGCGGCTGGTCTATCATCGGGATCATCTGGGCATTGTGGCCCACGACTTCGGCTCCACCATTCGGCTCGGCGACGGCGATGAAGTGCGCGATGTTCCCCATCCGCTGTCGCCGCGAGGGATGGAGTTCTACCAGTTCAAGCTGGGCGCTCCGGTGCGGCTCGCGGCTGCCGGAGGCGAGGTCCGAGTCCGCGCTGTCGAGGTCCGCCCCCGCTGGGCCGACAGTGCCGCAGCGGTCGGCACGCTGTATCTCGACGTCGATCGGGGCGCCCTGGTGCGCTTCAGCTTCAGCTTCACAGCCGCGGCCTACCGTGACCCCACTGTGGCGGCGATCAGCGTCACGCTCGACAATGCGCTGATCGATGGTCAGCTCTGGTTGCCGTGGCACCAGTCGCTGCTGATTCGGCGAGGTGATCCCATCCTGGGCCTGCCGCTCGGCTCCACTCTGCGCGCCGAATGGGACATCACCGATTACCAGCTCGGTATCGACCGCCCACCCGGGCTGTCGACCGGTGCGGGGATCGCCGGGTTGGCTGCGCCGGGATCGGGTACCTGGCCGACACCCTTCCCGCTCGATGCCGCAGCGCTGGGGCCCGCACCAGCGCTGGACCAGATCGTGGTCCAGGCCCAGCGACTGCTCGTCGCGGGGCGGACCAATGGCCTGCCGCGGCTCACCTGGCTCGGCGCCGACGGATTGAGCGGTCTGATTCAGGCAAATCGGGTCAGCGGGGTTCGCGTCGGCAGCAATGCCACACTGGCCCTGGGCACCGGCGGGCAGCTCCACCTCGCGGCGGGATGGGGCAGCGCCGATCATCGGCTGAGTGGCGGAATCAACCTCGCCTGGCAGCGCGGCGCGACGACCTGGCAGGTCGATCTGGATCGGGGCCTGATCGACCTGGCCGACCGCCCTCGCGTCTCAGGTGTGACGAATACCCTCCGCAGCCTGATCGATGGCGCGGACCTGGGTGACTGGCGACTGCGCGACAGACTGGCGCTCAGCGCCAGCCACAGTGGCGCGGTCGGCCAACTTGTCGGCGCGCTGAGCTGGGAGCGACACCGTTCGGTGGATGCGCGTCTGGGTGATGCACCGGTGGCGAATCCACCGCTCGGTTATGGCGATGTCGCGGTAGTGACGCTCCGCCTCACCCCACGACTCGCGCCGCAGTGGCATCTGGCCGTCGAGCATGGCGAAGGCGACGCGAGCTGGAGCCGGATTGCGGTTCGTGGCGAGGCCGGATTGCCGGCCGGGCTGGTCGTCACGGCCGGGGGCGGCGTCGCCAGCGCCGGCGCGCCGACGGCACGCGAGTTTGTCACCGGCGGGTGGGGCACCTTGCCGGGTCTGGCCGACCGGTCGATCGGCGGCCGCCGGCTGATCTGGGCTCGACTGGCCCGCCCGATCGCGCTGGGCTGGTCGGTGCCCGGGCCGCGGGCGTGGGGCGGGCGGCTGCCTCTGGTACGCGACATCGCTCCCTTCGTCGCCGCGGCGCGCGCCGGGGGAGATGACCCGGCGGCACCGTGGCGTGCGGTGCGGCGGTGGAATGTGGTCGCCGGCATTGGAATGACCCTCGGCGATCCGCTGCTGCGCGTTGAATGGGGCTGGAGTCCCCGCGACGGGCGGATGCAGCTCACGGTTGATGCCGACCGGCTCTGGTGGCCGCTGCTCTAGGCGCTCGCGGTGGCTCGGCGGTCGCCGCCCCCGTAACTTCAATGACGTTCCTGTGACCCGGAGTGAGGCACCTGTGACCGGATTTCCCGACGAATGGCTGGCAGCGTTGGTGACGCCGCGGATTGAGGCGGCGGCCTTGGCGCGGCTTCGGCAGGCCGATCGTCAGGAGCCGACGCTGTGGGAGCGGCTGCTCGCCGATGGGCTGATTCCCGAGCCGGAGTTGCTGACGCTGATCGCCGAGCGGTGTCACTTGCCGATCGCCGACCTGACCACGGTCTCGCCGCGGGCGCGCGAGGTGCTCCCCGAGGGCCTGGCCCGTCGTTATGCGGTGGTCCCACTCGCGGCAACCGACAGCGTCCTCGATGTGGCCACGTCAAATCCGTTCGACATGGGCGCCGAGCAATCGCTCGCCTTCGCCACCGGACGGGAAGTACGGATGCAGATCGCGTCGCCCGGCGCCATCCGCGATCGACTGGATGAGCTGTATGGCGTGGCGGTCGACAAGGGCGTATCGCAACTGATCGCCGGGATCGGTGAACTGGCGGTCGAGACCCTCGATGAGACGCGCGACGACCCCGGCAGCGACGATCTGCTGCAGGAAGCGGCATCGCGGCCGATCATCAAACTGGTCGACGTCCTGCTGGCCGATGGGATCAAGGCCCGGGCCAGCGACATTCATATCGAATCGGGCGAGTCGGCAGTGACGGTGCGCTACCGGATCGACGGTGTCTTGCGCCAGGCGATGACCATTCCGCGCAAGGCAGGCATTCCGCTGGTCTCGCGGATCAAGATCATCTCGGGGCTCGATATCGCCGACCGCCTGCGTCCGCAGGACGGACGCGCCCGGGTGGCGGTGGGCGGTACGGCGGTGGACCTGCGGATCTCGACCTTGCCGGCGTCACACGGCGAGAAGGTGGTCATCCGGATTCTCAACACCCAGCAGACCACGCTGGCTCTCGACGCGCTTGGCCTCTATCCCGATGACCGCGACACCATTGTCGCGCTGTTGAGTAACAAGGAAGGCATCATTCTCTGCACCGGTCCGACCGGGTCGGGCAAGACGACGACGCTCTATTCCTGCCTCCGGGAAATTCAGGCCGAGGGCATCAATATCGTGACGGTCGAAGACCCGGTCGAGTACCGCCTGGGGAAGAATGTGGTGCAGGTCCAGGTCAGCGAACGGCAGGGGCTGACCTTCGCGACGGCGCTGCGCTCGATTCTGCGTCAGGATCCTGATGTGGTGCTGGTGGGCGAAATCCGCGACATCGAAACCGCCCAGATCGCGGTGCAGGCCTCGCTCACCGGCCATCTGGTTCTCTCGACGCTGCACACCAATGATGCGCCCAGCACGGTGACCCGGCTGGCCGACATGGGGATGGAGTCGTTCAAGATCGGAGCGGCTCTGCGGGGCGTGATCGCCCAGCGCCTGATGCGGCGTCTCTGTTCGCACTGTCGCACCGCCCAGGATCCGACCGAGCTGCCGACGCGGATCCGTCCCTTTGTGCCGGCAGGAGCGACGCTCTGGCGGGCTACCGGCTGCGCCAAGTGCAGTTCTACCGGCTATCGCGGCCGGTTCTCGATTGTCGAAATCCTGTGTATCACCCCCGAAATCGAGCGGCTGATCGGTGCCAACACAACTGCCGATCGACTGGCCGCGATGGCGCGCGATGAGGGGATGCGGACCCTGTTCGAGTGCGGCCTGCGCCACGTCCTCGACGGCCACTCCTCGATCGACGAGCTGCTGCGGGTGGCCGACGTGCCGGTTGCGCCGACCCGCACGCCGGTGATTCCGGCATCACCGGGCCTGGCGAACACGCTGGTCATGCCGGCGGTCGGGGCGGGCCATACGCATCCCGAACAGTTGCTCGAGGGGCTCGAGCTTGTCGATGACGTCGACTCGCCGTCGCCGGCACCGGGCGAACCCAAGGCGATGATTCTGCTGGTGGAAGACGAGGATACTCTCCGCCGGGTGATGCGCGATCTGCTGGAGCAGGAGGGCTACGCCGTCTGCGAGGCGGGCGACGGCGCCGAGGCGCTGGAGCAAGTCGATCGCCATGCGCCGGACCTGGTCCTGCTCGATTTGAATCTGCCCAATGTCGACGGCTATACGGTGTTGGCCCAGTTGCGTTCCCGCCCCGCCACCCGGACCCTGCCGGTGGTGGTCATCTCCGCCCGGGGAGACGAAGACAATGAAGTGCGAGTGCTCCGTCTCGGCGCGACGGATTTTCTGACCAAGCCCTTCCGTCCTCGCGCCTTGTCGGCTCGACTCGAAGCCACACTGCAACGCCATCGGCGGTCATGACCGAGCTGGTGGTGGCCTACATCGATGTGTGTGTGCTGCGGAGCGGCGCGCGCGGCCTGGAGGTGTTGCTGCTGCGGCGCGGTCCCGCGGGGCGCTCGCCGGGTTCATGGGAGGGAGTCCACGGTCGGATCGAACCGGGCGAGACGCCACTCGAGGCGGCGCGGCGCGAGTTGCAGGAGGAGGTCGGACGGACCGCGGCGGCTTGGTACAATCTGTCGCGGGTCGAGTCGTTCTATGAGGTGGCAACCGATCGGGTGGTGATGATTCCGGTCTTTGCAGCCCGTCTGGCCGGCGATGTCGATCCGGTGTTGTCGGCGGAGCACGACGCCTGGGTCTGGCTGCCGGCGGTCGAGGCGCGACAGCGCTGTAGCTGGCCCCGGTTCGCGCGGACCATCGCCGATGCCGAACGACTGCTGGGAGAAGATTGCCCCGGCGTTGAGGAGACCATCAGGTTGTGATGGCCGCCTCGGGTCGCGAGCTAGTGCGCCAGGCTCAGCAGTTTGAAGTGATCATCCCACGCCACAATCGATCCGAACAGGACGCCCTGAGCGGCCAGACCGTTGTCGCGATAGGCCACAGCGCAGTCGCGCCAGATGCGCAGGCGGGGATCGATGGACTGCACAGTGTCGACCTGACAGGTCAGCCGCTCAAAGCGCAGCGTGTGACCGCCGAGGCGAGCGAGCAGACGTTGAGCTGAGGCGTCGCTGCCGGCCTGGAGTTGGAGCCAGAAGATCGCCGGATCGAGTTCATACGGCGCGACAGCATAGCGATGGGCGGGGAAGATCACCCAACCGAACTCGGCGCGGGAAACCAGCAACCGCGCCAGGGCGGCGGTATCGGTCCGGGCCAGCGCGGTGAGCAGACGGGCAGCGAGCGTATCGGCGGACCCGATGTCGCCGGCCAACGCGTCAGGGCGCGGCAGGCCGTCACGGAACAGCGCGATCTGACGACTCATCGGTCGAATCGAATCGACGATGCCCACCACCTCCGCCGCACCAGATGGCGCGGCGGGGGGAGTGGCGGCCTCGCCACACGCGGTGACGAGGCCCAGGCCGATCAGCAGTGATCTGAAGACGTGCATTACTCAGTTGGGGGCGTAGGAGGTCCAGCCCGCCATCCAATTGGGACCGCCCGGGGCAAAGGCACCCCGGTAGCTGGTCTGGGCAAGACCGGCGCCGCGGCTGGCGAGATCGCCGGTCCAGGCGGTGAACCCGCCGGTGGCGATGGGCGATCCCGCGCTGGGGAGCAGATTGAGATCGGCCATCGAGGACGGACTGGTGTTCAAGTGCTCAAACAGCGCGCTGGCGGTGGAGCTGGCCAGCTCGACATCACCCGCCGGACCGTCATAGCTCTGCTGGCCCGCTTCGAAGGCCGTCGGCGTCTCGGCAATGAAGATGCCCTTGAGCGACAACAGGCCGGCGGCTTCCCGCTGCTTGGTTGCCTCGTCGCGATAGGCGATGCCGGCGGCGGTGCCCCGCGCCAGTACCAGGTTGACGTAGTGACCACCGGTCCCCCGGCGCAGCACCATTCCGTACCCCCCCGACGGACCGACAACGCCGGGACCGGTGAGTACCACCGTGCCGTTGGCCAGGACCGGTGCGGTGAAGGGAGTGGAATTCTGACCGTTATCACAGCCACTGCCGGAGCAGCCGTCGTTCTCGATGCCCTGCGGGTCGCTGGCGACGCCACCGGCGTCGGGACGAACAGCCACCTGCTTGCTCTGGACCGCGACGAAGTACTGCACCCGTCCCTGGTAGCCCTCGGACATGTCGAAGTGGTCGTCGCCGGCCTCGGTCGAGACCGCGTAACGCAGGTCAGCGGCGCCGCCAAAGAACTCAAAGGAATCGTCGAGACCATTGTGCGCCTGCAGGTGATCCAGCACCGTCCCGGATCCCACTGCGGCAAAGGTGAAGCTGTTCAGCTCGGCATCGGGCGCCGGAGCGAAGCCGGCATACTCCACCCGCACGTAGGACAACCGACCGCTGGTGTCGGCATTGTTGTCGCCGCCCGAATAGGACAGTGATGGATTGGCGGTCGAGGTGCCGGTGCCCTCAACATTGACGACGCCCGACCGATTGATGATGCCGTTCCCGACCAGGATCAGCCCGCCCCAGTCGCCGGCTCGTCGCTGTCCCTCCGGTTGACTGGAGGTGAACACGATCGGTTCGCTGGCGCTGCCGATCGCGACGAGACGCGCGCCCCGCAGCACGAACAGCGATGACCCGGTCACCTCGTAGTCGCCGATGATCCGGGTGCCGGCCTCGATGGTCAGCGTGGCACCGTTGGCGACCTTGCGGAAACCGACAAGGCGATAGACGTGATCCTTGGTCCAGGTGGTGTTTGTCACGATGTCGCTGGTGACGCGGATCTCGCCGCCCTGATCGTCGGGCGCGGTGGTGGCGCTGACAGCCGCCGAGAAGGGCGAGGTGGCGCCGCTGCGGACAGCGGCGATCCGATAGCGATACTGGGTCGCGGGCGTGAGCCCGGCGTCGCTGAATGACGTGGCAGTTCCGGCCGGACGAGCGACTTCGGCAAAGCTGCCGGTCGTGCCGGTCGCTCGCTGCACCACGAACTGGTCGGCAGCGGTGGTCGGTGCTGACCAGGACAGCGCGATCGCGGCGCTGCCGGTCGGCTCCGCTGCGAGGCCGATCGGGGCAGGGTTGTTGGGCGTGGGACCGGTGCCGGTATCATCGTCGCTGCTGCACGCGGCACTGAGCAGCAGTGCGGCAACGAGAGCCGGGCGGTGCAGTGTCGCAAGGGAAAGACGCATCCGAGTATCCTCAAGTATGGTGAAGCGGTATGTCCGGCAATCGCCGACATCCGCCGAACAATCAATGCCGCGCCTGTTCCGGCGCGGTGACGTGCGGGTCACAGTCGAGTCACAGTTGGCCGCGGGGATCACGGCTGCCACCGGAAGCCGACATTCACGGTCCGTCCGGTGCGATAGCTCTCGCGGGTGACATCGCCCTGGCTGGTGCGGTAGGGGGCGTCGAGCAGATTGCGGAGGTCGACCCGGGCGGCCAGGCTGGCCTGAATCGGCAGATGCAGCGACAGGTCGAGCACATCGCGGGGACGAATCGTCACGTCGGGAAGTGGTGACTCGCCCGCCTCGCTGATCCGCGGTCCGACCCGATTGTAGAGCAGGGTGGCGGCCAGGCCGCCGCTGGTGTCATTCCAGGTCAGGCCGGCATTGACCACGTAGGGGGCCTGACCCACCATCGCCCGACGCAGATTTGTCATCGAGCCGGTGGCCGGGTCCATCTGGATGGTGGAGTGCATCACCGTGGCGTTGGCGAAGACTGTCAGGTTCGCCAGGCCGGCCACCAGGCGGTCCAGTCGACTGCGGACCTCAAGCTCAACACCGTAGTTATGGGCGCTCCGCGCGTTGACGTAGCCGATGATCCGCGTGCCGGACGTGCCCTGATAAATCCGCTCGATCGGCCTGGCGAAATCCTTGGCGAACAACCCGATGCTGAGGACCTCGCCCGGACGGGGATAGTGCTCGAGTCGCAGGTCGTAGTTGCGAATCAGGGCACGTTCGAGGTCGGCATTGCCGCGGACATTGTCGGAGCCGATCACCTCGCGGTACAGAATCGGTGCCAGCTCACGGTACTCCGGCCGCGACAGGGTCTGGGTCGCCGACCCGCGCAGCGCGGTATTCTCGCCGACATGCCAGGTGAGGGCCAGACTGGGCAGCAGATCGGTGAACGTCGGCGCGGCGGTCGACGGCTCGCCGGCGGTGGAACGCGAGTCGACCCGGACGGTGGAGTGCTCCAGCCGGGCTCCCATGACCAGATCGAATCGGCGTCCCAGCGGGGCGGTGTACATGGCGTACCCCGCCCAGAGCTGATCGTCAGCGCGATAGGATCCCCCGGCCGCGAGCGGTGCCACGCGGAAGTAGTTCTCGTCGGCGGCGCTCCAGGTGGCGAACAGATCCTCGGGCGCCGCGGCCGCCGCATCGCCCGGCAGCGCGCGGGTGAGCGAGATGGCGTAGGCGGTGTTTGTGGCATCGCGGTGGGTATCCCGCATCAGGGCGCCGATCCGGATCCGGCGCCCGCTGTTCAGATTCCCCAGCGCCAGCGTCAGATCGGCGTGGGCTTCGAGGCTGTTCTCCCGCAGGTCGCCGAAGGTCCGCACCGCGGCCTCGTTGGAAAAGCCGTACCAGTGCGGCACACCACCGTCGAGAGCATAGACGACCTCACTGCGGTCGGGCTCGACCCGACTGACGCCGGACCAGGTGAGACCACCGTCGACAGTGAGCCGGCCGTCGCGGATCGGGTGATGCAACTCCAGTTGGGTCGAGCGGACCTGGCGTTCGACATAGCGGGTCCGTTCGACCAACAGCGGCAGGGCCAGGTTTTCACTGCTGCCGATCTCGCGCCGCCCCTCGTTGTCCATGGTGCGGTTGTAGCTGTTGTTCAGACTCAACCGCGAGTTGGTTCCGAAGGCGTACGACGCGTTGGCGATGGCCCCCCACAGCACGCTGGTGGTGCCGGTCCGCCCGCTGAACCTGTCCACTTCGCTGGCGGCGCCGCTGGCGACGGTGGCGGCGAGAGCGCGGACATGATCGGCCTTGATTTCCTCGCTGTAGCTGTACGACCCCGAGACGGTGTATCCCAGGCGATGGGATCCACTGCCGAGATTGCCACCCAGGGTCAGCGACGCGCCGGCGCTGGGCGTCCCGCTGCGTCCCACCGGCGACCAGACATTGCGGAACGATCGCACCAGCGCATTGGTCGCCGCGGGAGACAGCGTCCCGAAGTCGCTCCGGGCCACCGCGGTGGGAAGCAACCGCGGGCCGGCGCCACTGGCCAACCAGTCGCCGCTGGCGCGCGGCGCGAACACCGCCGGAGCACCGGCGCTGATGCTGTTGTAGCCGCTGCTCAGTGACAGCGACCGAAAGGTGCGCCGCGGGAAGTCGCGAGTCCTGATATTGATCGCGGCGCCCGAGAAGTCGCCCGATTGATCGGGGGTGAAGGTCTTGCTGGCCGTGATGCCGTCGAGCAGTGCCGTGGGAAACAAGTCGAGCGGGACCACCTTGCGTTCGGGTTCGGGCGACGGGATGCGGGCGCCGTTGAGCGAGGCCGTGGTGTAGCGATCGCCCAGTCCGCGCACGAACAGGTACTTGCCATCCTGCACCGTCGCGCCGCTCAGCCGCTGCACCGCGACTGCCGCGTCGCCGTCGGGACTGCGGGCCAGTTCGTCGCGCGACACGCCGGTGATGATGCCGGTGGAGTAGCGTTGATCGTCGAGCGCCGCATCGACCGAGCCGGGGGGCGGGGCAGCACTCACCTGCAGGGCGTCGAGTTCGACAGCCTGCGCGGTGAGGCGAATGTCCTTGCGGGTCTCGCCGCCGTCTGTCACGGGAATGTCCCGCTGGATGACCGGGGCATAGCCGATCGCCGTGATGCGCAGCGTCACCGGAGCGGGAGTCAGCGAGCTGAGGACGTATTCTCCCCGGGCATTGCTGCTCGTCCGGTGCGCGGTACCGGCGATGGTGACCACGGCGCCGGCGATCGGCTGGTCGTCTCGGGCATCGACAATGCGGCCGCTGATCCGCCCGGGCTGCTGGGCCCCCAGTGGTGTGATCCCGACGGCCACCAGCATCGCGGTGGCGCAACGACGAACAAACGCGGACATGACCCTCACCTGATCCAAGGTTGGACCGCGAGCCGACGCCAGTCGTCGGATCGCGGAATGCGGATCAGAGAATCACGGCCTGATGCAACGATTCTGTCGCAGCAACTGCAACAGTTCTGTCACGACGGAGTCGGACGAGGTGGGGTCAGCCCTCCGGCAGGCGGGCGGTGCGGATCAGTTCGGGCGGCGCATTGGGTTTGACCCTGACACTCTTGGCCGGGATGCCGACGTGGACGTGGTAGGGGCGGACATCCTTGGTCGCGACCGCGGCCGCGCCGACCATGCCGTTGCGACCGACCCGGACGCCGGCCAGGACTGTGGCATGGTAGGTGACCCGGACATCGTCCTCGAGGACGGTGGGGGTGGCCGTCACGTCCCGCTGGTCGACGATGCTGTGGGTGTGACTGTAGATATTGGCGTAGTCGGACACCGACACCCGATTGCCCAGGACAATGCCGCCGCGGTCATCGAGCAGCACATGGCGGTGGATGACGACATCGTCGCCCACTGTCAGGTTGTAGCCGAACGAGAACTCGACATGCTGAAAGCACTTGAAGTTCTCGCCGACGCGGCCAAAGATGTACGGCGCGAGCAGGCGACGGAATTCCACGCCGAGCGCCACGTGCTGGCCGCCGATCGGCAGCCGATCAAACGAGTACCAGAGCCAGAGCAGCGGCTTCACCCGAGCGAAACGCTGTTGATCGACATCGGCGTAGTATTCCGGTTCGAGCGTGATCTGGCTGGGATCGAGTGCCGCCAGTGCCACCTGACTCGCGGGGTCGAGCGGGCCGGCCATGCGTTCCGACCAACTGCCCTGTCCCGGGTAGGCCAGGGCGAAGAGGGTGTCGCGCACGATCCGGTTCCAATCGGCTCCGGCGGCGCTGAGGGCCTGCCCCAGATCGGCCAACCAGGCGTCGCCGAGACGCGCCATGGTGGCCGGGCGCGTCACGGTTCGCAGCGGCAGCAGCGGCATCAGCGCATCTCGGGGGTGGGATCGGTCGACGACTTGGCCTGGATGCGGGCCCGCTCACGGTCGAAGCGAATGAGGCGCTTCCCCCAGTCGTCGGTCGAGGCATCGAGATAGCTGACCACGAAGGGTTCGGTCACCGGCAGGGCGTCGCGAAACAGCGCCAATCCCATTGCCTGCGTTCTGACATCGAGCCGCTGCGCACCCCAGGCTGCCGAGAGCGGCACAAAGCCGCTGGGGCGGAACACCCGGCCCCGGGCGTCGATGCTCAGCAGGTTGGGGTCGAAGGCGGTGTTGGGAGCCAGCGCAAAGAAGGACACCAGGACCAGCCCGGGATGACGCACCCCCTGTTGCGCAGCGATCGAGTCGATGGCGGGGCGGTTGCGGTCCACCAGCAGCGACAGTGACTGGTAGGCGTCGTTGGCGAGCAGCCGCAGCACCCGCTCATCGAGTGGTGTGAAGCGGATCTCGAGGTCGCGGGAGCGGAGCCTGATGGTGACCACATCCTGATTGAGCTGTCCCAGTCCGGCGGGCACCAATGCCTGGGTCGAATCGCTGCTCGCGGCAGCGGGACGCTGGGCCGGCATGGCGCGCGGGCCGCAGGCGGCGGCCGCCAGCAGCAGCAGAGCCAGGGGAGAACGGCATCTCATACTGTCACCTCGTCGTGAGCGGCCAGGATGGCCTCCGCCAGGCCGGCGACCCCGTCGCCGGTGACTGTGGAGACCGTCTGGAGTTGGTCGGCCTCGATGCCGAGTTCGCGGGTGCGGTCGGCCACGGCGCGCATCCGGGCGGCCCGGGTCAGCTTGTCGGCCTTGGTCAGCACCGCCAGCACCGGACGGCCCGACTGCACCAGCAGGGCATGGAAGTCCTGGTCTTCGCGGGAGGGCGCATGGCGGATATCCAGCAACCAGACCACGCCGGTGAGTGTGCTGCGGCGCCGCAGGAGCTGCTCCAGCAGCTTGCGATATCCCAGCCGTTCCCCCCGTGACGCCCGGGCCCAGCCGTAGCCGGGCAGATCGATCAGATAGCAGGGATCCAGGCGATAGACGTTGAGCAACTGGGTCTTACCCGGGGTCGCCGACACCCGCGCCAGGTTGCGGCGCCCGGTCAGGGCATTGAGCAGCGACGACTTGCCGACATTGGAGCGTCCGATGAAGGCGAATTCGGGCCGCACCGGATCGAGCCGGTGCGCGGGATCGGGAAATGAACCGACGAACTCGACCGGGAAGCGCGCCAGCGGCGACGGCGCCGCCATCGCGTCAGGCTTCCTTTTTCCGCCGCGGCCGTTCGGTCACGACCAGCGGAGTGGCTCCCTCGGCGATCGTTTCCTGGGTCACGATCACCTCGCGGACATCGGTGCGGGTGGGCAGGTCAAACATGATATCGGTCATCACGCCTTCGAGAATCGCTCGCAGCCCCCGGGCCCCGGTCTGGCGGGTGATCGCCTTGCGGGCCGCCGCGCGGAGCGCCTCCTCCTGAAAGGTCAGCCCGACCTTCTCGAACTCGAACATCCGCTGATACTGCTTGGTGAGGGCGTTGCGGGGCTCGGTCAGAATCTTCATCAGCGCCGCCTCGTCGAGCGACTCGAGCGGCACCAGAACCGGCAGCCGGCCCGCCAACTCCGGAATCAGCCCGAAATGGAGCAGATCGTCGGGTTCCACCTTGTCGTAGGGCTTGGCCGGATCGGCCAGGGCGTCGGCGTCGGGAGCACCGCCGAAGCCGATCCGCTGCCGGCCCAATCGGGCCGCGATGATCCGGTCGAGTCCGTCGAAAGCGCCGCCGCAGATGAACAGGATATTGCGGGTGTTGATCTGGATGTATTCCTGCTGCGGATGCTTGCGTCCGCCCTGGGGCGGCACGCTCGCGAGGGTGCCCTCGAGAATCTTGAGCAGCGCCTGCTGCACCCCCTCGCCCGAGACATCCCGGGTGATGCTGGGATTCTCGCTCTTGCGGGCGATCTTGTCGATCTCGTCGATGTAGACAATGCCGCGCTCACATTCGGCGACATTGAAGTCGCCGGCTTGCAGCAGCCGGACCAGAATGTTCTCGACATCCTCGCCGACGTAGCCCGCCTCGGTCAGCGTGGTGGCGTCGGCGATGGTGAAGGGCACATCGAGGATCCGGGCCAGCGTCTGGGCGAGCAGGGTCTTGCCGGTGCCGGTGGGACCCAGCAGCAGGATATTGGACTTCTCCAGCTCGACATCGGTGGCGCCGGTCGTGGCGCCGATCCGCTTGTAGTGGTTGTAGACGGCGACCGCCAGCGATCGCTTGGCGCGCTCCTGGCCCACGACGTACTGATCGAGGGTGTCCTTGATCTCCTGCGGGGTGGGGATCGTCTTGCGGGTCTCGCCCGCTTCGCGCTCCTCGTCCTCGGCCAGGATTTCGTTGCAGAGCGTGATGCACTCATTGCAGATGTACACCGACGGACCGGAGATGAACTTCCGAACCGAATCCTTGCTCTTGCCACAGAAGGAACAGCGCAGGTGCTTGTCGTTGGACATCGGTACCATCCCTGAGCCGGCGGATCACCTCTCGCCGGCATGAACGCGTCAGACCCCTGAACCGGCTGCCGACCTCGGGGTAAAGATTTCGTCGATCAGGCCGTAGTCGCGGGCCTCTTCGGCGCTCATGAAGCGGTCGCGCTCCATGTCCCGCTCAATCTGCTCGACCGACTTGCCGGTGTGTCGGGCGTACAGCTCGTTCATCTTGCTGCGCAGGTGGAGGATTTCCCGCGCCTGGATTTCGATGTCGGCCGCCGTGCCCTGGGTACCGCCCGAGGGCTGATGAATCATGATCCGGGCGTGCGGCAGCGCGGCGCGCTTGCCGGTGCGACCCGCCATCAGCAGGAAGGACCCCATCGAGGCCGCCATTCCCATGCAGATGGTGTTCACCGGGGCCTTGAGATGCTGCATGGTGTCGTAGATCGCCATGCCGCTGGAGACGATGCCGCCGGGTGAGTTGATATAGAGGTAGATGTCCTTGTCGGCGTTGTCGGCCTCGAGGAACAGCAACTGGGCGATGATGATATTGGCGACGTTATCGTCGATCGGGGCGCCGAGAAAAACGATCCGATCCATCAACAGGCGCGAGAAGATATCGTAGGTGCGCTCGCCCCGGGACGAGCGTTCGATGATGTAGGGCGGATAGATCGCGGCGTGAGTCACCCGGCATCCTCTGTGACGGTGGACTGGTCGAGAAGCCAGGCGAAGCACTTCTCCTCGGTCAACTGCCGTTCCAACTCGCCCAGCCGCTTGGCCTGTTCGAGCTGGGCGTACAGGGCCCCCGGTTCGACGCCCCGGCTGCTGGCCAGCTCGGCGACCCGGGCGTCGATGTCGGCCTCGTCAGCACGCAGGTTATGGGCCGTGGCCACGGCATCGAGCACCAGCTCGCGCCGGACCTGGGCTTCGGCCACCGTCCGGAACTGGGTCTCGAACTCGGCGAAGCGCTCGGGATCGATCTGATAGCCCTCGGCATAGGCCCGGGTCAATCGGCGGACCAGCGACGGCGGGGCCGGGACGTCATTGGCGGCGACGATCCGGTTGACCAGCTCGTCGCGCAGCGCCGCATCGGCGCTGCGGGTCGCATCGGCCTCGAGATCCTCCCGTACCGCGGTCTGGAGCGCGGCCACGGTGTCGAAGTCGCCGATTTCGGCGGCGAAGGCGTCGTCCAGCTCGGGCAGAAGCCGGCTCTTGATGTCATGCAGGGTGACCCGGACCTGCCGCACTTCGCCCCGGCGCTCCTGATCGGGATGATCCTCGGGGAGGCGGATGTCAGCGTCGCTGGTCTCGCCCGGCGTCATCGTCAGAATCAGCGCCTCCAGATCGGGAATCGCCTGCCCCTCACCCAGAACCAGTGAGTGCGGCGCCGCCTCGCCGACCGGCTCGCCGGCCTCGAGGTTGACCACCGTCACGGAGACGAGTTGCCCCGGCGTCGGGTGCACCCCCTCGCCCTCCTCCGGTACCCAGCTCGCCTTTTGCTCCCGGAGCCGGTCGAGCTGCTCGGTGACCTGCTCGTCGGTGACCGGAGCCACGGTCCGGGTGAGCGAGAACCCGCCGGTGGTGGCCAGCTCGATCCGGGGACGGACCTCGACCACCAGGTCGAAGGCCATCGGCTCGCCCGCCTCATAGCTGAGATTGCTGATCTCAGGGTCGGCGGTGGGCTGGATGTCACTGTCCTTGAGAATCTGCCCCCAGCTCTCCCGGACTGCATCTTCGAGGACGAATTGTCGGATCTGACTGCCAAAACGGCGGCGGACCACCGGTTCGGGCGCGTGGCCCTTGCGGAAGCCGGGCAGCCGGGCCTGGCGGGTGTATTCCTTGACGGCCTTGCGCTCGGCGGCGGCGAGGTGTTCGAGAGGGACGGTGACCCGCAGCGACCGGGACGCAACGTCTTGGGCGGTGGTTTCGTAAGTGATATCAGTCATAGCCCGGAAACTTACCCGCCGCTCGCCCCGACGGTCAAACCGCCGCCGGGTCGAAACGGAATCCGTTGCCGACCACAAAGGCCGCCATGTCACTGGTTCTCATCGTCGATGACGACGCCGATCTCCGCCGCGCCCTGCGCCGCCAGCTCGAGCATGCCCGCTTCGAGGTTCGCGAGGCCGATTCGGCTGAATCGGCCCTGATCATGGCCGAGGCGGCCTGTCCCGCCGCTGTGGTCAGCGACGTGATGATGCCGGGGGTGAACGGCCTGGCCTTCTACGACCGGCTGATCGCCCAGGCTCCTGATCTGGTGGGGCGGGTGATTTTCCTGACCGGGGTCGCCGATGATCCGCGGGTGAACTGCCGGATCGAGGAGTTGGGGGCGCCGCTGATCGGCAAGCTCGATGACCTGGGCGTGGTCGTGGATGCGGTGCGGCTGGCCACCATGCAGCGAGGCGGGGCCTGACTCCGCGCCGGTTCGGACCGGCGGCAGTGGACGGCGCGGCCCGATAGTGTCATCATCATGGCTACCCATGACAAACGAAACCGATCCGGTCGGACCGACTCTGCTCGCCATCGATCGAGCCGCGATGGCGGTCCGTACCGTTCAAGCGACCCGCCACGCGGTGCTGGAGGGAGCCTTCGCGCTGCTGGGCGCGACCCGGGCCGGGCTGATGGCAGCGCCCGCCAATTCGGACGGCGCCTGGTCGCTCCACATCGTGGATCGCGATGGGACGATCACCGAGCACGCCGAGATTCCCTCGCCTGATACGCTGTTCGGGGCCGATGGTCTGGCGGGCGAGGGTTGGGTCGGTGCCGCCTGGGCCCTGGGCTCGATCTGGCCCGCCCGCGACGGCGATGCCCCGATCCGGGCCTGGCCGATCGAGCACGACGGCGACCTGACAGCAGTTCTGGTGGTCCAGGGGCGTGAGGGCGCCCCGCCCCACGGCGAGGTGCTGAGCAGTCGGGGACGCCGGTTGGCCGAGCACGCGGCGTTGGCCCTGGGCAACGTGATCCGGTGCGAAGAACTCGAAGCGATCGGCACAGGGGCCCTGCGGGCGGTGGCCCGGATGGTGGATGCCGTGTCGCCCTGGACCATCGGCCGATCGGAGCGGGTGGCAGCCTGGGCGGTCGAGATCGGGCGGCGGCTCCATCTCAGCGGGCGCGACCTTCGTCATCTGGAGATCGGCGGATTGATCCACGATATCGGCAAGCTGGGCCTGCCGGTGGAGATCATCGACAAGGCCGGGCCGCTCAGTGCCGAGGAGCGGGATCTGCTCCGTTCACACCCCGACCGCGGGGTGCAGCGCCTGGCGGCGATTCCGGGGTTCGCACCGATTCTGCCGCTGGTGCGCTCGCACCATGAGCTGCTCGACGGCAGCGGCTATCCGCTCGGTCTGAAGGGTGATGAGATCCCGCTGCTGGTCCGCATCCTGACCGCGGCCGACGTGCTCGACGCGATGCGCTCCGCCCGGGCCTACCGAACGGGGCTGGAGACCGATGCCATCGTCGGCGTGCTCACCTCGGGCCGGGGCGTCCGCTTCGATGCCGCGGCCGTCGACCGGATGCTGGAGATGATTGCCGAGCACTGGCAGCCGCACCCGTGAGCGCCCACCAGTGCCGCAGTGCGAACGCCGGGAGTCGAACCCGGACGGGTTGCCCCACAGGATCCTAAGTCCTGCGCGTCTGCCAGTTCCGCCACGCTCGCCTGCGTCAAGCTAGAGCGGCGACGGGCTCGCCGCCAGCGCGCTGGCCGCACTAGATTCAAGCCGGGTCGATTGACCCGGCGTGATTCACTTTTCTCCCGCGGATGTCGCATGCGTTCTGTACCAGTGGTGTGTGCCTTGTTGCTTGTTGTCGCGGCCTGTGGTGACGGCCGCCTGAAGAATCTCTCGGTCGGTATTGACCGGGACAGCGTGGCAGTGGTGATGGAGAGTGATGCCCCGGCGCGCAGCGAGACCTATCTCGTGGGCGGACGGCTGTGGGAGGTGATGCTGTACGAACGGAAGAGTGGCACGACCACCGATTCGACCCCGAGTCGGGACCTCTCGCCGGTGATTCTGGCCGACGGTGCCGTCGCGGGCTGGGGCTGGGACTATTGGGAGAGGCAGGCCAGCCAGCTCAAGGTCCCGGTCGAAGTCGCACCCTGACCCTCGCGCTATAAGGCCTGCCGATCCGGGTGCGGTTGGCGGGCCTCACCGGACACCAGGCCGGTCCCGCCACCGTCGCGGGTCCTGTCTCCCCAGTCCCACACGTCACAGCGGCCGTCGTTCCGGGGGAACGGCGGCCGCTGCGCGCGAGCTGCAGGACGCGGCTCAGTCGTCGGTCAGACGGATGCGCTCAATCCGCTCGGGTTGCGGATCGCCGATCCGGAACACCGTGACTGAGATGACGCCATTGCGCCCCCCGCGCTTGAGTGCCGCGGTGAAATCGTCGGCATCGGCGATCGGCTTGCCCTCGATCGCGACGATGACCTCACTGGGGCAGCCGCGGGTCTCGGCCGGACAGAGGTGCTCGGTCGTCGGATAGCCGGCTGCGATGGAGCGCACCAGCACACCCTTGAGATCAGAGGGCGCCTCAAGCTGGCGGGCCAGTGACGGCGTCAGCGTCTCGACCGCGGTGCCGAGCGCATTGCGCTCATCGGGGGTGGGAACCGTCAGCGGCTCCACCGGGCGCGGTTCCTGGCCGACCGAGGGACCGCCCGCAATCAGCGTGACAGTGACATCGCGCGAACCCGAGGTGCCCACCACCGTCACCGTGACCTTGTCGCCGACCTGACGGAAGCCGACCATCTGCTGCAATTGAGCGACATAGTTGACCGGCTGGCCGTCGATGGCGGTGATGACCTCTCCCGGCTTGATGCCGGCTCGCCGGGCCGGCGAGTCCTCGGAAGAGAAATTGTCGACTTTGACACCGGCCACAGTGTCGAGCCCGAGGTAATCGGTGTCCTCTTCGGTGGCGGTCCGGACGTACACGCCCATCGCCGTACGTTCCACCCGACCGTGGGCGATGATCTGATTCATGACGGCCGCGGCGAGATCAATCGGTACGGCGAAGGCATAGCCGGCATAGAATCCGGTCGCCGAGGCGATGGCCGAGTTGATGCCGATCACCTGACCCCGGACATTGACCAGCGGTCCGCCGGAGTTGCCGCGATTGATCGCGGCATCGGTCTGGATGAAGTCCTGAATGTTGGTCTCGCGCCGGGCACCGCCCTCGTCGAGCGACAACTGGCCCCGGCCGGTGGCACTGACAATCCCCTGGGTGACCGAGAATGTCATCTTGTCGCCCAGCGGATTGCCGATGGCCAGGACCCATTCGCCGACTCGGACATCGGCGGAGGATCCCAGCGCCGCCGGGACCAGATGATCGGCGTCGATCTTGAGAACGCCGACGTCGGTGTCCTTGTCGCTGCCGACGATCGCAGCGGGAAAGACCCGACCGTCGAGCAGGCGCACTGTGACAGTGGTGGCGCCGTCGATCACATGATGATTGGTGAGGATGTAGCCATCCTGGCTGACAATGAATCCCGAGCCGGTGGCCCGCTGAATCACATCGCCGTTGTCCTCATTGCGCGGCCCGAGGTCGGGAAAGAACCGTTCCAGCTCGGGGGGGATGTTCGGTCGCGGGGTGGCGCCACCGGGGCGGCGCGAATCGATGAAGACCACCGAGGGGCGGACCGCTTCGGCGACCGAGGAGAAGGCCTGACTCAAATCGGCCAGCGGGCGGGCATCCGGAATCCGGGGTGCGCTGACCGGGATGATCGATGTGCCGGACGCCGGGCCCTGGGCCAGCGAAGTGCGGGGAAGATCGAGCAGGCCGGCAAAGAAGAGACCCAACACGAAGGCGAGAGCGACGAGGCTCCCGAACTTCAGCCAGTTACGTGCATGATGCGACATCGAAACCTGCCATCCTTGATGGAGTCCACGAATGCGGGTCCAGCAGGATCCCCTCGGGTCCACGGGGACCGGGGCGGCCCTGTTGGATAATACAGCGATGCGCGGCCGGGAGTTCCGGTCGCGCATCGCGGGGTCCGGGCCGACCGGCGGCCGCCTCAGCTCTCCTTGGGCGGCTCGTCGACGATCTCGTAGTCCGCCTCAATCGGTTCCTCCGCCCCGGACGGGGCCTCACCGGCCTCGGCGCTGGGTGGGGCATCAGTGGCGGTTCCCTCGGCGCTCTGGTAGAGCGAGGCCCCCGCCGCCGAGTAGGCCAGGTTGAGTTCCTCGTGGGCCGTCTTGATCGCCGCCACGTCGCCGCTGCGGAGCGCTTCCTTGCCGGCGGCGAGGGCGGTGTCGAGCCGCTCCTTGTCGCTGGCCTGGAGCCGGTCGACCCACTCCTTGGAGTCCTTCTCGACCTTGTAGACCAGGCCGTCGAGCTGGTTGCGGGTCTCGATCTGCTCGCGCCGCGCGGCATCGTCCTTGGCGTTGGCTTCGGCCTGCTTCACCATCGCGTCGATATCGGTGTCGGACAGCCCGCTCGAGGCCTCGATCCGAATCTTCTGCTCCTTGCCGGTGGCCTTGTCCTTGGCCGAGACGTGGAGGATGCCGTTGGCGTCGATATCGAAGGTGACCTCGACCTGCGGCATGCCACGCGGTGCCGGCGGAATGCCGGTGAGCTGGAACTTGCCGATGGTGCGATTGTCCTGCGCCATCTGACGTTCGCCCTGAAGGACGTGGATCTCCACCGTGGTCTGGTTGTCCTCCGCGGTCGAGAAGACCTCCGACTTCTTGGTCGGGATGGTGGTGTTGCGCGGGATCAGCGTGGTGGACACGCCACCCAGCGTTTCGATGCCGAGTGACAGCGGCGTCACGTCGAGCAGCAGCACGTCCTTGACTTCGCCGCCCAGCACGCCGCCCTGAATCGCCGCGCCGATGCCGACCACCTCGTCGGGATTGACTGAGCGATTGGGCTCCTTGCCGAAGAAGTCCTTGACGATCTGCTGGATCTTGGGAATCCGGGTCGAGCCCCCGACCAGGATGACCTCGTCGATGTCGCTCGCCTTGAGACCGGCGTCCTTGAGCGCCATCTCCATCGGCGGCATGGTCCGCTGAATCAGATCGTCACAGAGCTGCTCAAACTTGGCGCGGGTGAGCGTCAGGTTGAGGTGCTTGGGGCCCGACTGATCGGCGGTGATGAAGGGCAGATTGATGTCGGTCTGGGTGGTGCTCGACAACTCCATCTTGGCCTTCTCAGCCGCTTCCTTGAGGCGCTGAAGCGCCATCGGATCCTTTGACAGGTCAATGCCCTGGTCGCGGCGGAACTCCTCCACCAACCAGTCGATCAACTTCTGATCGAAGTCGTCGCCACCCAGGTGGGTGTCGCCATTTGTGCTCTTGACCTCGAAGACCCCGTCGGCGAGTTCGAGAATCGAG